>NZ_VPBM01000004.1:0-245254 GCF_013418745.1 Acinetobacter sp. YH12126
TGTCGGAGCTGTCGGAGCTGTCGGAGCTGTCGGAGCTGTCGGAGCTGTCGGAGCTGTCGGAGCTGTCGGAGCTGTCGGAGCTGTCGGAGCTGTCGGAGCTGTCGGAGCTGTCGGAGCTGTCGGAGCTGTCGGAGCTGTCGGAGCTAAATTTAGCGGGTTCCAACGGAACTGACCATCATTCATTTCACTAATTTTACCAATACCCGGAAATGGTAAATGTGCAAATGCAACGAAGGTTTGCTCTTGAGCAAAACGTTTAAAAATTGCTAAACGAGTTTCACTGGCTTTGACCGGATCGACATCAAAATCAACAGATAACTTGGGTTGTTCAAACTGTAAATGATAGGAATGAACCACATCACCGAGGATAGCAAAACTTTTAGCTTGCGACTTTAAGATAAAAGAATAATGCCCTGGTGTATGCCCAACACTCGGTAGTACTTCTAATCCATTAATCACAGAACCAACGCTAAAAGTCTTAAAACTCCGCATGGTCTGATAAGGCGCAATCGCAGCTTTAATTTTTGCAACAGTTGCTAAATAACCTTCACGTTTTTCGGCAGCTAAAGTGTCAACGGTGTTTTCACTTAACCAATACTGACTTTCTTGTTCATTGACGTAAACCGTTGCATTTGGAAACACGGCTTTGCCTTGTTTCGCAATGCCACATGCATGATCTGGATGTAAATGGGTTAAGAATACACTGCGTACACGATTAAGCTTATAGCCAGCTGCTTCAATGTTTTGTGCAATAGAACCTAAGTTCGGACCAAAACAACTAGCTGCACCACTATCGACAAGACTGATGCCGCCTTGTCCATCATCAATCAGGTAGGCATTGACACTGGTTTGTATACCTTTGCTCTGATCAACCGCAAGCTTTTGAAATAAGGCACTGACTTCTTCTTGAGTTAAGTTTTGTTTAAACAAATCAGGACTTAATTCGAGTGTCCCATCTTTTAAAGCAATGACTTTATACGCACCCACTTGGAAAGAATAAAATCCCACGGGCTGAGTCACATTCGTTTTGATTTCCGTTTGAATAAATGCCGGCTCTGCACTGACAAACTGGCTGGTTAAAAGTGTTGCTGCAAGCACAGCAAAACTAAAGTTTTTCATTGTTGACCTATATCAATTTTATTATTTCATGCAATGAAGCAAATGCTTCAAAATTAAAAATTTTAAACGTCTGTATTGTGCCTGAAATTCAGGCAAATTTTAAGTCTCATACTGGATAAACATAGCACTAACTTGATACAGGCATATGTAAATCATCCTAAACTTTTAAGCCTAATAAAATAAAAGCTGAATGCAAGAAAACTTTAAGCTTGGCATGCTATATTTTCGCCAGTTTTTAAATCTATACGTCTGTACAGTACTATGAGTGAAATTTCCCCGTTTAAAGGTAAATCTGGACTTAAACGAATTTTTAATGCAACGCAATATTCCCTCGACGGATTCAAAGCTGCTTATCAAAATGAAGCTGCATTTCGACAAATTGTCTGGATGAATATTGTGCTTATTCCCACCAGTTGCTTACTCGATGTGAGTCGTGTTGAACATGTCCTTATGGTAGTGGTGTGTTTATTTGCCTTAATTGTTGAGTTATTCAATTCTGCTATTGAAGCCGTGGTCGACCGGGTATCTTTAGACAAGCATCCACTTTCTAAAATTGCCAAAGATATGGGAAGTGCAGCTCAATTTGTCGCTTTAGCAATTATTTTTTTTACTTGGTTAATTATCCTTTGGCCTTAAATAAAGGGTGTCTCATTATATTTGCAGGGTTATGCCCTGCTTTTTTATATCGACACACTTCAATAAATGAATTTAAGAAGATTTTAAAGCCATAAAAAAACCCAGCTTTCGCTGGGCTTTTTTTCGAATCAGTTCAATGCTTAGTGAGCAGCGAATTGGTTCATTGTGTTTTTCGCATCGTCACCCGCTTTAAGCGCGTTGTCACCAGCGAAGATTTCTTTGTGGTCGTCACCGATGTCTGAACCAGCCATTGCTTGGTGTTTCACACATGCAATACCACCGCGGATTTCTTTACGTTGTACGCCAGCAACATAAGCCAACATTCCTTCAGAACCGAAGTAACCTTGAGCAAGTTCATGTGTAGAAAGCGCAGCTGTGTGGTAAGTCGGAAGTGTAATTAAGTGATGGAACACACCCGCTTCACGAGAAGCATCTGCTTGGAATGTACGAACTTTTTCGTCAGCTTCAGCAGCTAATTCAGAGTTATCGTACTCAGCGCTCATTAATTTAGCGCGGTCGTATGCAGATACGTCTTTACCTTCAGCAACCCAACGATCGTACGCTTGTTGACGGAAGTTTAACGTCCAGTTGAATGATGGAGAGTTGTTATAAACAAGTTTCGCATTTGGAACAACTTCACGTACACGGTTAACCATGTGAGCAATTTCTTCAACGTTTGGAGTCGCAGTTTCGATCCAAAGAAGGTCAGCACCATTTTGAAGGCTAGATACACAGTCAAGTACAACGCGGTCGATTTGCGTGTCTGGACGGAACTGGTACAAGCCAGAAGCAAGACGTTTTGGACGGTGAAGTTTACCGTTACGCTTGATTAGGATTTCGTCTTCTTGAGCTTCTGAAATGTCAATTTCAGTTGTGTCTAAGTAGCTGATGTATTGAGAAGCGATGTCGCCTGGCTCTTTAACCACTGGGATTTTTTGAGTCAAGTCAGCGCCTTCAGAGTCAGTACGAGCAACGATGATACCGTCATCAAGACCCATTTCTAAGAATGCATAGCGAAGAGCGTGGATTTTCGCGATGAAGTCTTCGTGTGGAACTGTAACTTTACCAGCTTGGTGACCACATTGTTTAGCGTCAGATACTTGGTTTTCGATTTGTAGTGCACAAGCACCCGCTTCGATCATTTTCTTAGCTAGTAAGTAAGTCGCTTCTTCGTTACCGAAACCAGCGTCGATGTCCGCAATAATTGGCACAACGTGAGTTTGGAAGTTGTCGATTTGAGCAGTAATTTCTGCAGCTTTAGCAGTATCACCAGCTTCGTTTGCTTTTTTAAGCGCACGGAATAAGTCGTTTAATTCTTTCGCATCAGCTTGGCGAAGGAAAGTGTAGATTTCTTCGATCAATGCAGGAACTGAAGTTTTTTCGTGCATAGATTGGTCAGGAAGTGGACCGAATTCTGAACGAAGAGCTGCAACCATCCAACCAGAAAGGTAGATATAACGACGTTCAGTTGTACCGAAGTATTTTTTGTTCGCAATCATTTTTTGTTGTGCGATAAAACCGTGCCAGCAACCTAATGATTGAGTGTATTTGCTAGAATCAGCATCATAAGCAGCCATATCACGACGCATAATTGCAGCTGTATATTTCGCAATGTCTAAACCAGTTTTGAAACGGTTTTGCATTTGCATACGTGCAGCATCTTCTGGGCTAATATCGCGCCAAGTGCTTCCGAATTTTGCTTTTAATTCACGGATTGCATCAATCGCTGTTAAGTATGTAGACATGATATGTTCCTGTAATAATATTAGGATTTTTCTGCAACGTAAGGCTAAAATCATACCCTCGAATGATTGTTCAGATTTAGAACACTTCGTTGCGATAGACACAGAGTAGATTGACTAAAAAAATTAATCCAATATTCTGCATTAATTTTCAGTATTTATTTAAAAAATATGTAGATTAAAGTCGTATTATAATAATTAACCAATATTTATAAGTATTTGTATTTAAATACTTTTATTAATATATTTTTCTAATTTTTTTGTCTGTTTTTCAAACATTTTGATGAATTATTCTTCATTAGACTTAAGTCGACTGAGCATTCACTTTTAAAAAAAACAGCATTTTTTACGCCATTTTTGCCCAAATTTACCGAGCTAAATACTTGGTTATTCTGTCTTCAAATGATCATGCAAATGAGATATTTCATCTAATTTTTTTGTTTTATGAACATCGCATCACATAAACAAAATTGCTCCGTATTTTTATTTCATTCACTTTAAAAATATCGGTCTAAACAGGTAATAAGTATTTAAGAAGTATGTGCTACGACTTCAGCAAATTTGTCTTAAAACTGCTGAATTTTAGTACAAAAGTACACGTCATTTTTTCATCCATTTTTTACACAAGCCTTAGTAGTTATGGCATAATCAGATAAATTTCATGATTTTATTGTCGGTATTTATTTTATGAATCTGGAGCGGGTCGATCTCAATCTATTAATTTATCTTGATGTACTTCTTCGTGAAAAAAATGTGACTCGTGCTGCCGAGCAACTGGGTGTAACTCAGCCCGCGATGAGTAATATTTTACGTCGTCTACGCAACTTATTTAATGATCCACTTCTTATTCGTTCTTCAGAAGGTATGACACCTACAGAGCGTGCGCTTGAATTACAGCCACGTATCCGTGATGCACTTTCTGACCTTTCGATGATTTTGGAACCCCGTACCGAGTTCCGCCCTTACACCTCAAATCGTGTCTTCCGCATCATGACTTCAGATTATGCTGAAGCAACACTGGTGCCGCGCCTAGTAAAAGCTTTGCGCTCAGAAGCACCCAATGTGGTTCTCGATTTTTTAACGCCTAGTGATGTGTCTTATCGAGATATGGAACAAGGTAAAGTCGACTTGGCGATTAACCGCTTTAATGAAATTCCGCAAAGTTTCCACCAAGTTTTGGTTTGGCGTGACAGTTTTTCATGCCTTTTAAATGCCAAGCATCCTGCTGCAAATAATTTAAACCTGAAGAGCTATCTAGATGCACAACACATTTGGGTATCTAAAACAGGTATGGGTGTCGGTTTTGGTGTCAATCCTGAAAAACAAGCGGGTCTAGGTTGGATTGATCAGGCTCTAGAACGTATTGGCCAAAAACGTAAAATTTCAGTTTTTACTCGTCATTATCAAATGCCTGGCTTATTGGCCTCGAATGTTGATTTGGTTGCGACTCTGCCAAGCCGTATCGCTCGCCTTCAAGCCAAAAGTCAAAACCTATTACTTCGCGATCCACCATTCTATATTCCTGAATTTGAATTAAAAATGGCTTGGTGTCCATTACTTCATCATCACCCTGCTCATCGCTGGTTACGTCAACTTATATTGTATGTTGCACGTCAAATGATTGAAGAAGAAAACCGCGAATACTTAATGAATAACTCTCAGTTTTCACAGTATCAGTAATTAATTCTTTAATTCCTTATTAATTCAAACGTATACTGTCACTATATAGGTAGTAGTTAAGACTACTACCTTGCCCATTTTTGTGTTAGAAATACAGAAAAATAGAATGAATCACAAACAGGTGTATTCGTGAGCCTTTTCCAAAATATTGTCATTATTATTCTCCTGATCGTCGGTGCGGGTTTTCTTTCATTAACAGAAATTGCCCTTGCGGGTGCACGAAAAGTAAAACTTAAAATTTTGGCTGAATCTGGAGATTCACGTGCACAACGTGTGCTTGACTTACAAGCCAACTCAGCAGACTTTTTCGCCGCATCACAAATTGGCTTAAATGCTGTGGCAATTCTTGGCGGTATTTTGGGTGAAGGTGCTTTTCGTCCTTACTTCATTAGCTTAGTCACTCGTTTTTATCAGGGCCCGTGGACTGAAACTATCGGTTTCACCCTGTCGTTTACTTTAGTCACATCCTTATTCATTCTATTTGCTGATTTGATGCCAAAACGTTTGGCGATGATCGCACCTGAAAAAATTGCCGTTGCTGTTGTTGACCCGATTCAAATCTTTATTAAAGTGTGTAAGCCAATGGCGTGGGTGATTAATGCCATTGCCAATTTGTTATTTCGTTTATTCAAAGTGAATACAACACGTGATGACAATATTACCTTTGACGACATTTCAGCCGTGATGGATGCCGGTGCTCAAGCTGGTGTACTTCAAAAGCAAGAACACCACTTTATTGAAAACGTATTTGAGCTGGAAGAACGTAACGTCCCTTCAAGTATGACCACACGTGAAAACGTGGTGTACTTTACCCTCAAAGAATCTGAAGCCAGTATTCGTCAAAAACTCGCTGAATTTCCATATTCGAAGTTTTTGGTCTGTAGTGAAAATATTGATGACGTAATTGGCTATGTGGATGCCAAAGATATTTTGGTGCGAATCCTCAACAATCAGTCACTTTTACAACTCAACGAAAATACTATTCGTAATGTTCTCACGATTCCAGATACCTTAACACTGTCCGAGTTACTCGATCGCTTCCGCTCAACCAAAGAAAAATTTGCCGTTGTAATTAACGAATATGCGTTGGTTGTCGGCGTTATTACCCTCTCCGACATTATGATTACCGTGATGGGCGACTGGGTAACACCGATTGAAGCAGAGCAACAAATTATTAAACGTGATGCGGATTCTTGGCTCATCGATGGCAGTACACCAATCGAAGATTTAAAACATGCACTCGCTTTAGATGAAATGCCGGATGAAGAAAACTATGAAACCCTTGCGGGCTTTATGATGTTTAAACTGCGTAAAATTCCACGTCCAGCTGACTTTGTTACTTATCATGGCTACAAATTTGAAGTTGTGGATGTAGACCACTTTAAAATTGACCAATTATTAGTGACCCGCTTACAACAGGCTGAAACTGAACTTGATACACCAGAAGAATCGGATTAATTCGATTCTTCTTTTTTCTAAAATAATAAAATATAAATACGATGAAATACGAAGATGTCTTTTTCACTTAAAGCGATTTTGACTTGCTTTAGTTTTTATACTGGGGCTTATTTAGTCTATTATTTTTTCAAAGCTCATCCACAACCTTTATTTCTATTGCTCGGTGTTGCACTGATCGTCACTGCTTGGTTTTTAACGCCTTATTCTTATGAACGCGGTCGACAACAATATGACGAAACCATGCGTTTTGGTCTGTTCTTTTATAATCCCTTAATTTTTTGGTTCCGATTTTTTAGTTGGCCGATTCGGACGCTACTGTCTATTTTTGCTTAGGCGCACTTATTGTGATCAAACTGGATCTACCCGCACTTACAGTTCTCTACAGATGTTGAATATATGTAAACAGACCAGTTTTTTTGAATAAAAATTAAAATAAATCAAAAAATCCCGCTTCCCTAATACCTTCATTATTAATGACTATTTTTCATCAAAATAGTGATGTATTTCACATTTTCTCACCTTTGTTTTGACTGATGAAATTTCTCTTTATGCTCTGCCCTTGGATTTAAAAACAGCTTTATATTTCAAAGGAATGAACCATGTTAACCGTACTCGGTTTGGGCATGATCTTGTGCTTTATGTATTTGATCATGTCGAAACACTTAAGCCCACTTGTCGCACTGACTTTAATTCCCCTACTTTTTGCCTTGATTGCGTGGTTACTTGGTTTTTATTTTGACAGCTTGTCACACATACAAATAAATGAAATTGGCGACATGATGATTGAAGGTGTAAAAAAACTTGCACCAACTGGCATCATGCTGCTTTTTGCGATTCTGTATTTTGCCATCATGATTGATACAGGTTTGTTCGACCCTTCGGTGAAATTTATTTTAAAAATGGTCAAAGGTGATCCCTTAAAAGTCGTTCTTGGAACCATTACCCTGACGTTAATTGTCTCTTTGGATGGAGATGGTTCTACAACCTATATGATCTGTGTTGCTGCCATGCTGCCACTCTATAAGCGCTTAGGTATGAGCCCATTGATTATGGCATGTTTGATTATGCTCTCTAGTGGAATTATGAATCTTACACCTTGGGGTGGGCCTACTGCCCGCGCCGCCAGCGCGCTTCATGTCGACCAAAGTGATGTATTTGTTCCGATGGTTTTACCGATGTTATTTGCCATCGGCTGGTTGTACTTCTTAGGAACGATGTATGGTCGCATGGAAAGAAAGCGTCTAGGAATTGTCCAATTGGATATCAGCCATGGTGAAAACATTCAAATCTCAGATAATCCAGAAGCCAACCGCGCAGATCTACGTTGGTTTAATGCACTGTTAACCGTCGTTCTGATGATTTGTCTGGTTTTTAGTATTTTACCTATGCCTATTTTATTCATTGTGGCTTTATGTATTGCGCTAGTCGTCAACTACAAAAATGTCGACTTGCAGAAAAAGTTAATCGCACATCATGCAGGTAGTGCTTTAAACGTGGTCGGCATTATTTTTGCTGCAGGTATTTTTACCGGAATTTTAGCTGGAACAGGCATGGTAGAAGCCATGTCCAAACAACTTGTGGCAATTATCCCTGAAAGTATGGGTCCCTATTTAGCACCGATTACCGCTGTCATCAGTATGCCGATGACTTTCTTTATGTCGAATGATGCTTTCTATTTTGGGGTTTTGCCAATTCTTTCAGATGCAGCAGCTCATTATGGAATTGCACCTGTAGAAATGGCACGTGCCTCCATCGTAGGGCAACCTGTACACCTACTCTCTCCACTTGTCCCTTCGACCTATTTACTCTGTGGACTTGCGGGTATCGAGTTTGGACAACATCAGAAATTTACCATTATCTGGGCTGTAATCACGTGTTTTGTCATGTTAGCAGCAGGTCTGATCTTTGGAATGTTTCCGTTTTATTCGAGCTTAACTTAAAAAGTTAAAGATAAAAAAAGCACCATCAGGTGCTTTTTTTATGCTTAACAATAATGAACTAGCCAGTGTTTTACACTCACAGGTTCATTTGTAGTGATTAATGCTTTGAAATTAATGCTTCTAGAACTGCTTCATAATGAATACGAATGTCATCTTCTAAAATTTTATAGACATTGTCGAATTGCACCATTGGCCAGCCTTCTTTCCAAAATGGGAAAATATTATGCAGGTCATGAGTCACCGTTGCGTCTTCACGTACAATCGCTTGTGCAACTTGCGACAATACTTGTGCAGTTTCAGCACCATCAATCGCTAAATAATCGATACCACGAACTTTCAAAATACGGATACGATCTTTTTTGTAGCGGATTTTTTTACTTTGGCCTTCATTTAAGCCTAAAGCCAAAGTCACAGCTTCAACAAATTTATCTTCAAATGCTTGATTTAATTTCACCAAAGCTTGTTTGTGTGCTTCTTGACGACCAGCTTTTCCCCCACTACGAATCACTTCATTTGCTTCAGTATTTAAAACATCTGATTTCATCGACTGAAGAATGTCTAGAATTTCGATATCGCTTAATGTTTCAGGAGAGTGATCAGTCATAAACTGCCTATAAAAACTTAATATTCAATAAGTATGTATTTTCGCATAAAAGCAGCATGAAAACTGCGATCTTCGCTATAGAAATTGCGTTTTCTCTTATAATGTTCAGATATACAACATGATTTAGAAAAAAAATTCTGTCAAAAATATCGAAATCAACTATATTACTTTCACGCTTTAATACTAACGTCACAATATGGCTCAAAAGAAACAGGCTGCGCTTTACCTTCAACAACTGAAACAGCAATATCCAGCAGCCTTTAAACATAATTATTTATTTTATAGCCAACTGAAAACTCAAGGCATTTTAGACGAACTCAAAGAACTTATTCCTTGGGTTTTGGCGGCGATGATTTTTATTTCTTTGAGCATGAGTATTGGTCATGTAGTGCAACTGTATTTTCCTGATATGAGTGAGTTTCGAGCTCATGGTATTGCTGTACTGAGTATTATGCTGTTTTTCATGCTGGTTGTGCCCTTAGTCATCAAGCAAATCAAACACAGTTCAATGTCCCTGTATCAAAGTTTGAAGAATACGCCGTTCAGACTTGCGATCGTGATTTTATTACAATTACTCAATATCGCCTTTTTACAAAGCACCTTCGTTCAATCTGTATTGTTCTTTTTCGCCATGAGTTTCGGCTTTGTGCGTTTTTATAAAGAAAATCTATTCAAAGGTGGAAGTAACACGCAAGAATACTATTTTCTACAAGAGACACGTCGTATTGCTTATTGGTCGTATAAACAAATGCTTAAAGCCAAATTTCGTTTGACACTCAGTAATCCAAATCAAGCAAATCATAAACAGTTATCTGAGCGCTTTATCCATTTCCAAAATTTACACATACAAATGCTGCACCAGGAAAATCAGCTGTGTAAAAAGCTAAAACATCAAAATGTTGAACATTATCTTGATGAGCTAATGAAATAAGTTAGCATTGATTTAGTGCAAAAAACTTTCAATTACTGCTCAAAAAATCATTCAATACATCACTATTTTTGAATAATTTCAACTTATATGCATGAATTGATTGATTTTAAAACAAACACCATCAAATACACTTGCCAAGCTTCATTTCGTCCTCTATTATTGCGCACATGCCCGAGTGGTGAAATCGGTAGACACAGGGGATTTAAAATCCCCCGCCCACAAAGCGTGCCAGTTCGAGTCTGGCCTCGGGCACCATTCTTATACTTCTGAGATTGGTGCAATAAAAGATCCAGCAATTTGCTGGTTTTTTTATGCCTAAAATTTATAAATCTATTATTATTCAATGCCAATACCTTCAGATTTTGATCTCCCTGCACTACAACTCAAGCATCCCGATGCCTTTTATCAACGGCTGCTGTTTGCGCAATTCAAAATTATCAATCTAACGCCCACTGCACCCGTTTTAATCTTTAGCTTTTGCCTGATACTTTTTATCTCACTTGGCAGCGCAGTACTTAGGCATATACTTTCAACGGCACTTTCAATTCACGACCCAAACATGGCGTCTAATCTTGGTATATTGATTATTCTTCCTTTGATCTATTGCTATGTCTGGTATGCACATTATCAAGCACGTTTTAGCAGTAAGTCCACAGTTCCGCGTCTGCAAATACAACTGTATCTCCTTGGCGGATTCACACTTTTCCTCGCTATTAACTTTAAATATCTACAAACAGATGTATTAAACCTCATCAGTCTCTGTGGACTTTTTTTCAGTCTCTTTTTATGTGTATTTACTGAATTACTTTATAAACCTGAAAGCAGCGCCATTGAACGAGTAAAACTACAAAAGCTTCGCCAACTGGCATATTGGTCTTATCAACAATCCTTAAAACAAAAAGAGCATCAAACGTATTTCTACGCCATTCATCTACAAGCCATGCAAGAAGAACAAAAACTATCAGCATCCATCAAATCATCCTTTAAAGATTTTATAGACAAAGCCCAATGAATTGTTTAAATCCCTAGACACAAAAAAGCCCTGTCACTACAGGGCTTTTTTTAAAGTTCAATTACCATTCTCGGTTAGCAACCAACTCTTCCATTTCAATATCCATATGACCTTCATCTTGCAGCACCATCATCATGGCTTCTGCAATATAATCTGCAGCCGTATCATCCAAAGACGAATCTAAATCTTCAAATTGAGGTTTCATCTTATTGAGCTGTGCAACCGTTTCATTGGCAAAATGGTAGATATCAGTTGAACTTAGATCTGCTTTTGCAATTTTCTTCGCAAATTGAACAACCAATAACTTCACCTCTGCAACCAACACATCTGGGTAATATTCATCATCAAACATGGGTAGCAGTAAATCTGCAAACATACGAAACTCTATCACAAAACATTCAGGGCGCTTATATAACACAAATACTACAATTCACCAAATTTATTGGGATTCAGTATTTTCAAATCAGTCTGCATTCTGCATGGCTTGCCAAACACGTATCGCATCTACCGTCGCTTTGACGTCATGTGCGCGAACCATACATGCACCTTGTTGAATGCTGAGTAGATGCGCTGCAACCGAGCCTACAGCGCGATTTTGTGCATCTGCACCGCCAAGTGCTTCACCGATAAAACGCTTACGAGATAATGCCGAAAGGATCGGATAGCCCATGTCATTCAATTGATAGAATTGCTGTAAAAGCTTTAAGTTTTGCTGCGCATTTTTAGCAAAACCAAAACCCGGATCAATCATAATATTTTCTGCACGCACACCTGCATCTAATGCATCTTGCACACGTTGCTTTAATTCATCGATGACGTCAGCCACAACATCTTGATACTGATCTAGATTATTCATCGTGGTGGGTTCGCCGCGCATATGCATAATGATCACTGGAATACCCAGTTTTGCAGCGGTTTCTAAGGCATTCGGCCGAGTTAATGCACGTACATCATTCCAGATATGCGCACCTGCCTGAATCGCTGCCTCAATCACCTCAGGTTGTGAGGTATCAATAGAAATCACCACATTGTGTTTGGATAAGGCTTCAACGACGGGTACGACCCGTCGAATTTCCTCTTCAACCTCAACAACAGATGCGCCTGGACGTGTTGACTCACCACCGACATCAATCACTGTCGCGCCATCAGCAATCATTTGTAAGGCATGTGCTATAGCTTGGTCTTTACCATTATGTTTGCCACCATCACTAAAAGAGTCCGGTGTGACATTTAAAATCCCCATCACATGTGGCTCTGACAAATCTAATTGCAAATTACCACAGTTTAAAATTTTATTAGGCAAAGACACCAACTTCATATTACACATCCCAGATTTTGCTGCGCTTATTTTAACGCTAAGTTTGCTCAGCATTGCGCTCACATGCATTTATTTTTATATAAAAAAACCACCCGAAGGTGGTTTTAAAATTTTATGCTTTTGGCAATGACGGTAATGGTGGTGGAACATCTGGACCATCCGTTGGTGTAACATCAATCACTGGATTTTCAGCGATGTACACTTTTGGTGGTTGAGGTTCACGACCTTCCATAATGTCACGGATTTGATCACGATCAATGGTTTCCCATTCAAGCAATGCTTTCACCATGGCATGTGCGATATCTTTGTTATTTTCAAGAATATCGCGTGCAACTTTATATTGTTCATCTAAAATGCGGCGAACTTCACGGTCAACTTCAAGCTGCGTTGCTTCAGAAATCACACGACTTCCTAAACCACCCATGAATGACTGCTGTGAATCATCTTCGTAAACCATGACGCCCATTTTATCGGACATACCGTATTTAGTAACCATTGCTCGTGCCATTTTCGTTGCACGTTCAAAGTCATTTGAAGCACCAGTCGACATTTGGTTAATGAAGACTTCTTCTGCAATACGACCACCAAACAAAATTGAAAGTTCATTCAACATTTTGTCTTTGTAATGGCTGGTTTGGTCATGTTCAGGCAACTGCCAAGTCACACCCAGTGCCCAACCACGCGGCATAATTGTCACTTTATGCACAGGGTCTGTACCCGGCAAGATTTCAGCAACAATCGCATGACCAGCTTCATGATAAGCCGTCGCACGACGTTCTTCTTCACGAATCACCATCGATTTACGTTCAGGACCCATGTAAAGCTTGTCTTTTGCATCTTCAAAGTCATGCATATCGACCGTGTTCTTGTTACGACGTGCAGCAAACAGTGCCGCTTCGTTTACAAGGTTAGCCAACTGAGCACCCGAGAAGCCCGGTGTACCACGCGCCAAGACTTTAACATCTACACCAGTCACAGAAGGTAACTTTTTCAAATGTACATTCAGGATTTGCTCACGACCTTTAATATCCGGTAGAGATACCATCACTTGACGGTCAAAACGACCTGGACGAAGTAAAGCTTTATCCAATACGTCAGCACGGTTTGTTGCAGCAATGACGATAATACCTTCGTTGCCTTCAAAACCATCCATTTCAACCAACATTTGGTTTAATGTTTGCTCACGCTCATCATTACCACCACCTGTACCTGAACCACGGTGACGACCAACGGCATCGATCTCATCGATGAAAATGATACATGGTGCATGACGCTTCGCTTGTTCAAACATATCACGGACACGAGACGCACCCACACCCACGAACATTTCAACAAAGTCAGAACCCGAAATACTAAAGAACGGTACTTTCGCTTCACCCGCAATCGCTTTAGCAAGTAAAGTTTTACCCGTACCCGGAGGACCAACCATGAGCACGCCTTTCGGAATGCTTGCACCAAGTCGTTTGAACTTAGATGGATCTTTTAGGAAGTCAACGATTTCAACAACTTCTTGTTTAGCTTCATCACAGCCCGCAACATCAGTAAATGTCACTTTGATTTGGTCTTCAGACAGCATTTTTGCTTTTGACTTACCAAAACTCATTGGGCCATTCTTACCACCAGCTCCACCACCCATGTTGCGCATAAAGAACATGAATAACAGAATGATTAAAAGAACAGGGAAACTTGCAATCAGAAGTTGCATCAAAATACTTTGACGCTGTGGCGCTGTACCTTCAACAACAACATTGTTCTTGATCAGGTTCGGCATAAGTTCAGGATCTTGAACCGCAGGACGGATACTTTCAAACTCAGAACCGTTTGATTTTTCGCCACGAATTCTTTCGCCATCAATGGTGACTTGTTTAATCTGACCCGCATTTACGGCTGCCACGAACTCAGAATAGTTCATCGCGGTCGGTTGATTGCGGTCATTGACGTTGCTGAAGATTAAAACCAGCACGCCTAGGATAACCAGCCACAACACGGCATTCTTAAAAAGATCGCTCAAAGCTTTATTCCCATTTCTATCTAATTCGTTCAATCCCATTTACATGGGTGACTCTAATACTTACGCTGCAGAGTAGCTTCGCAATAATTTAAAAACGTACAAAATGCACAATTTTTAACGAGTTGGCAAGTAAACTTTACTTGAAAGCTTTCTTACGTCCCTGCCCGATTAAAAACACTTCTTTAGATCGAGCACGTGAAGCCGCCGGTTTTGCTGTTTTCAGCACATCAAATGTGTCTACAACTTGCTTACGGTATTCATCAAATCCAACACCTTGGAACACTTTAACAACAAATTGTCCATTTGGTCCAAGAACCTTTTGAGCAAAGTCGATTGCTAATTCACAAAGATAGATCTGACGCGGTTGATCTACAGCCTTATTACCTGATGTATTGGGGGCCATATCTGAAATTACAACGTCTACAGTACGTCCATCTAAAATTTTTAACAATTCATCGAATACTTCTTGTTCACGAAAGTCACCTTGCAAGAAGGTCACATCGGGTAAAGCATCCATGGGTAAAATATCAGAAGCAATCACCAAACCTTTGTCGCCAACAAGTTTTCCGGCAATTTGCGACCAACTACCTGGTGCAGCACCTAAGTCGACAACGGTCATGCCTGGCTTGATCAATTTGTATTTTTCTTGAATTTCAAGCAATTTATAAGCGGCACGCGCACGATATCCTTCCTTTTGTGCTTTTTTCACAAAGGGGTCATCAAGATGCTCACGCATCCAGTCACGACTACTTTTGGATAATTTCTGGTTAGTAATGCGGGTAGCCATAACTCTCTAAATAAAAAAAACTTCTCAGTCTTGATTGTACGTGAAATTCAGCACTTTTGCAGTAGACATGTGTATCTAAAAAGCATCTTAAATCATGTTTTTTTCAATAATCTTCATCGAGAAAATGCCGATTAAATACAGCGCTTCAACTTTGATTTTGCTATACTAGGTCGTTTTTAAAATTAGGTTATATTTATGGCGGCTTTATCTATTCAAGAACGTAAACGCTTACGTCAAATTGGTCACACCCTAAACCCAGTTGTAATGGTTGCGGACAAAGGCTTATCAGAAAGCGTTGTTGAAGAATTAAACCGTGCGTTAAACGACCATGAGTTAATTAAAGTGAAAGTTGTGGCAGAAGACCGTGAAGCTCGTGCTGCAATGATTACTGAAATTGCGACTGTTTCAGGTTCTGAAGTTGTTCAAACGATTGGTAAGATTGCGTTGATTTACCGCAAAGCGGCAAAACAAAATGCAAAACTGTCTAACCTTGTTCGCTACGCACACCTGTCTAACTAAGCATTTATGGCAAGTTTCGAACTCAGCGCTTTTGATCGTCGCTTTCAGGCTGTATCAGTCGTTGGTGCTATCGAACAACAAAGCCCATATACTTTAAATGTGGGTTATTGGATTCGAGACCCAAACCAATTGATTCAATGGCCAGAATTGGTATCATCTCACCCACGAATCGATTTTTTGTGGGAACAGACCTGCTTAGAAGTTTTTATTGGTGTACGCAATGAAGACTTTTATCGTGAAATCAACCTCTCCCCTTCACAAGCTTGGCAGGTTTACCAGTTTGAAGAATATCGCTATCCAGAAGATATGCCGCCACAAGCTGCTTACGATATTGAACTGAATCAGTTGAAACGGACGCACTATGGCTTAAATGTCAGTCTTGATCTGACAGAATTTATGCTGAAGTACAAACTTAAATGGGAAGATCTTTATATTGGTCTAACTGCAGTACTGAAAACCCCTCAAGGTAAACAGTACTATGCCATGCAGCATAGTAGTCCAAATGCTGACTTTCACAACAAACGTGATTGGCTACATCAGTTCTAAACTTTTTAATGTTTTGATCTTCGATAAAATGCAAAAGTACGATCTTTTGCTTTTTTATTGCCTGCTTATTTTTAAATAAGTGCTTTGTACTTAAATGTACTATTCACAATAAGGGAGCCATTAATGGCTCCCTTATGCATATATAGCGTTAACTTTAAGTTTAATTCGCTCTCACCCAATCCAGCTCCCTGGAATGACTAGACTTAGCTTAAGCGCTTTAAAATTCATGTCATTCACAATTAACTTTTAAGATCTGTGGTTTGATCCGTAACTTCAGCTTTTACTGGTGAAATTTTTTTCCACGCTTCCAAAGTATGTTCCTTAGAACGCTTAAATGTTTCTGTTAGATGATCTTTGTGTTTTCCTGAAATTTGGGTCACATCTTCTTTCAGCTCTTTTCCAAGTTTTGAAAGATCATCAATAACCGTATTAAACTCAGTTTTCACAAATTCTTTGAGTTCACTAAAATCTTTTTGCGATGAACCAAATTGAACTTTTAGCTGATCAAGTTTATTCAACACATCTTGCTTCAACTGACGCAATTGATCTTGCACACTGGCATTCAACTGCTTTGCCTCTGCTCCGATCTTTTCTTTGCTTTCAGTGACCGCTTCTGTGGCTTGGACACTCGCTTCTTTTGCAACTTGTTCAAGCTTTTCAGCACCTTCGATAACGACTTCTTTCAGGGAGGATTTAGCCGCTGTTTGTTTTTGTTGTGTTGCCATGACTTTGTACCTATAGTTTTTGCTGACCGAACCACAATAGCGCTTATTGATAAATTTTAATTTATGATTTGTCTGACAATAATTAATTGCTTACATTTTTCTACGATTTTGCAAAACCAAACTTTATTCTAAAATGCAAGCGCTTTATCTGCTTTATTCCTAATATTTACAATGGACTTTCAGTGGCTTTCTGCGTATAATGCCGTGTTAAGTTCAAGCGAGCAGATGTAAGGAGGGTAGGTTTTTAAGCAGCCTTCCTTTTTTTTCGTCTTCTCGCTTTTTTACAGCCTAAATTTCAGGAGCTTTGGTTTGAGCACCCCAGCAATTTTAGCCCTTGCCGATGGTACTATTTTTAAAGGTACTTCAATTGGCGCATCGGGTAGTACGACTGGTGAAGTCGTTTTCAACACTGCCATGACTGGCTATCAAGAAATTTTGACTGACCCAAGTTATGCACAACAACTTGTGACCCTAACTTACCCACATATCGGTAACACAGGTTGTAATGATGAAGACGCTGAGTCAGGTCGAATTCATAAAGTATGGGCCAACGGATTGATCATTCGTGACCTACCTTTATTGCATAGCAACTTCCGTGCTGAGCAATCACTAAGTGATTACCTTAAACAACACAATGTTGTTGCTATCGCAGATATTGATACTCGTAAATTAACGCGTATTCTGCGATCAAAAGGTGCGCAAAACGGTTGTATCCTTGCTGGTGAAAACGCGACTGAAGAAGAAGCGTTAGCTAAAGCACGTGCTTTTGGTGGTCTTAATGGTTTAGACCTTGCAAAAGAATGCTGTGATCCGACCGGTTTCGAGTGGACTGAAGGCTCTTGGGCGCTTGGTAAAGGTTTCGCTCAACCAGAACTTAAATTCCATGTTGTAGCATACGACTACGGTGTCAAAACCAACATCTTACGTATGCTCGCAGACCGCGGTTGTAAATTGACTGTCGTGCCTGCGCAAACTCCTGCTGCTGATGTACTTGCGCTGAATCCAGATGGCGTGTTCTTATCGAACGGCCCCGGCGATCCAGCAGCATGTGATTATGCAATTGAAGCTGTAAAAACAATTGTAGAAGACGCACGTAATGTACCTGTATTCGGTATTTGCTTAGGTCACCAAATTCTTGCACTTGCATCAGGTGCAAAAACTGTGAAAATGCCTCACGGTCACCACGGTGCTAACCATCCTGTACAAAACTTAGAAAATGGTACAGTGATGATTACTTCTCAAAACCACGGCTTCGCAGTGGATGCAGAAACTCTTCCTGCAAACTTGAAAGCTACGCACAAATCGCTGTTCGACCAAACCCTTCAAGGGATTCATCGTACAGACAAACCTGCGTTCAGTTTCCAAGGTCACCCAGAAGCAAGCCCTGGTCCACATGACTGCGCACCACTGTTCGATCATTTCATCGAACTTATCGAAGCATCTAAGAAGTAATTAAGGAAGCATCATGGCTAAACGTACAGACATTAAAAGCATCTTAATTATTGGTGCTGGTCCGATTGTGATCGGTCAAGCATGTGAGTTTGACTACTCAGGTGCGCAAGCATGTAAAGCCCTTCGTGAAGAAGGTTACCGAGTTATTCTTGTTAACTCTAACCCTGCAACGATTATGACTGACCCTGCAATGGCAGATGCAACGTATATCGAACCGATTACGTGGCAAACTGTTGCAGCGATCATTGAGAAAGAACGCCCAGATGCAGTTCTTCCAACAATGGGTGGTCAAACTGCATTGAACTGTGCCCTCGCCCTTGATGAGCACGGCATTTTAGAAAAATACAATGTTGAATTGATCGGTGCGACTAAAGAAGCAATTGAAAAAGCCGAAGACCGTAAACTCTTCGACCAAGCAATGCGTAAAATTGGTCTTGAATGTCCAAAAGCTGACATCGCTGAATCAATGGAAGAAGCGTTAGAAATTCAAGCACGCTTCGGTTTCCCTGTGATTATCCGTCCATCATTTACGATGGGTGGTTCAGGCGGTGGTATCGCATACAACAAAGAAGAATTTATCGAGATCTGTGAACGCGGTTTCGACCTTTCTCCTACTCACCAACTTTTAATTGATGAATCATTGATTGGTTGGAAAGAGTACGAAATGGAAGTTGTTCGTGACAAAAACGACAACTGTATCATTGTATGTACCATTGAAAACTTTGACCCAATGGGCGTGCACACAGGTGACTCAATCACTGTTGCCCCTGCACAAACATTAACAGACAAAGAATTCCAACTTTTACGTAATGCCTCTTTAGCAGTACTTCGTGAAATTGGTGTAGAAACGGGTGGTTCGAACGTTCAGTTCGGTATTAACCCGAAAGATGGCCGTATGGTTGTGATCGAGATGAACCCTCGTGTTTCTCGTTCATCTGCTTTGGCATCTAAAGCAACCGGTTTCCCAATTGCAAAAATTGCAGCGAAATTGGCAGTCGGTTATACCCTTGATGAATTGAAAAATGACATCACTGGCGGTACAACTCCTGCATCATTCGAACCTGCGATTGACTATGTTGTGACTAAGATTCCTCGTTTCAACTTCGAGAAATTCCCACAAGCTGATGCAACTTTAACTACACAGATGAAATCTGTGGGTGAAGTCATGGCAATTGGCCGTAACTTCCAAGAGTCAGTACAAAAAGCGCTTCGTGGTCTTGAAGTGGGTGCTGCTGGCTTTGATGAAAAAATCGAAGTGGGTACTGAAGGTGCGAAAGAGAAAATCCTTCAAGAACTTAAAGTGCCTGGTCCTGAGCGTATTTGGTACGTTGGCGATGCATTCCGTCATGGTTTCACGTTAGATGAAGTGTTCGCTGCGACGAATATTGACCGTTGGTTCTTGATCCAAATCGAAGACATCATCAAAACTGAAGAGAAAATCAAATCTTTAGGTTTTGGTGACTTAAACGCTGACAACATCCGTTCGTTCAAACGCAAAGGTTTATCTGACCTTCGTATTGCGAAATTGATGGGTATTTCACAAAAACAATTCCGTAAACACCGTTGGAACTTGGGCGTGACCCCTGTTTACAAACGTGTAGATACATGTGCGGCTGAATTCGAATCTGATACAGCTTACATGTACTCAACTTACGATGAAGAATGTGAAGCGAATCCGTCTACTCGCGACAAGATCATGGTCATCGGTGGCGGTCCTAACCGTATTGGTCAAGGTATCGAATTCGATTACTGCTGTGTACACGCTGCCCTTGCAATGCGTGAAGACGGTTATGAAACTATCATGGTGAACTGTAACCCTGAAACGGTTTCTACGGATTACGACACATCAGATCGTTTGTACTTCGAACCAATCACTTTGGAAGATGTACTTGAAATCGTACGTATCGAGAAGCCTAAAGGCATTATCGTTCAGTACGGCGGTCAAACTCCGCTTAAATTGGCTCGTGCTTTAGAAGAAGCTGGTGCGCCAATTATCGGTACATCACCTGACGCGATTGACCGTGCAGAAGACCGTGAACGTTTCCAACAAATGATTCAACGTCTACAACTTCGTCAACCAAACAACAGCATCGTAAAATCTGCTGAAGAAGGTATGGCTGAAGCGGCAAAAGTTGGCTACCCACTTGTGGTACGTCCATCTTATGTACTTGGTGGTCGTGCGATGGAAATCGTGTACAACGACGAAGAATTGAAACGTTACTTACGTGATGCGGTTCAAGCATCTAACGAAGCGCCAGTACTTCTTGACCACTTCCTAGATGATGCAATCGAAGTTGACGTAGACTGCGTATCTGACGGTAAAGACGTTGTGATCGGCGGTATCATGCAGCACATCGAACAAGCTGGTATTCACTCAGGTGACTCAGCATGTTCTATTCCTCCTTACTCTTTATCTAAAGAAGTTCAGGACGAAATGCGCCGTCAAACCATCGCTATGGCGAAAGAGCTTGGCGTAATTGGTTTAATGAACGTTCAGTTTGCTGTTAAAGGCACTGACGTATACATTCTAGAAGTGAACCCACGTGCATCACGTACTGTTCCATTCGTATCTAAGTGCATTGGTGAATCTTTAGCGAAAGTTGCTGCGCGTTGTATGGCTGGTCAATCTTTAGAATCTCAAGGATTCACTACAGAGATTATTCCTGAACACTTCTCTGTAAAAGAAGCAGTGTTCCCATTCAACAAATTCCCTGGTGTTGACCCAATTCTTGGCCCTGAGATGAAATCTACAGGCGAAGTGATGGGTGTAGGTAAAACATTTGGTGAAGCGTTCTATAAAGCTGTGTTAGGCTCTAATGACCGTTTACCAGGCCTACCAACGGAAGGCGAAGTAAAACATGCATTCTTATCTGTTCGTCATTCTGACAAGCCTCGTGCTGTTGGTATTGCGAAACAGTTAACAGATCTTGGCTTCAAAGTCATCGCTACTGGCGGTACTTATGATGTGATTAAAGATGCTGGTATTGAATGTGAACGTGTGAACAAAGTGACTGAAGGCCGTCCTAATATCGTAGACCGCTTGAAAAATGGCGAAGTTCACCTCATTATCAATACAACTGAAGGCAAACAGGCTCAAGAAGATTCATTCTCGATCCGTCGCTCTGCATTACAAGGTAAAGTGTATTACACAACTACCCTTAACGGTGCTGATGCAGTATGCCAAGCTTTAGCAATCAAATTGCCAATGGATGTATACCGCTTACAAGACCTTACTAAAGGTTAATTAAGTTACCGAGAAGTCCCGCCACCTCTCGGTGGCGGGCTTTTTTTCATTTCTAGGTCAGTAAAAATTTTACTGATTTTTTCTTTTTACAAACATGAGGGACAACAATGCAACGTTATCCTATGACTCCCGAAGGCAAAATTGCCTTAGAGAAAGAATTACAGCAACTTAAAAGTGTTGATCGTCCACGTATTACTGCAGCAATTGCTGAAGCGCGTGAACATGGGGATTTGAAAGAAAACGCTGAATACCACGCTGCTCGTGAGCAACAAGGTTTCTGTGAAGGCCGTATCCAAGATATCGAAGGTAAATTGGGTGCTTGCCAAGTGATTGATGTTAAATCACTTGAGCAAAATGGCCGTGTGGTTTTCGGTGTGACTGTGACCATTGAAAACTTAGATACTGAAGAACAAAAGACTTATAAAATCGTTGGTGATGACGAAGCAGATTTTAAAATCAACAAAATCTCTGTGAATTCACCAATTGCGCGTGGTCTTTTGGGTAAAAACGAAGGCGACGATGTAAAAATCAACACACCACAAGGTGAAGTTGAGTATGAAATTTCTAAAGTTGAATATCTTTAATTCATTAAGATAAGCAATTTTAAGCCCCTCTTTTGAGGGGTTTTTTATTATTGTATGTTTTCCTTAGCCCAATGTATGCTATCGAGTGACCAAAATGTACGTTCAGCAACAATAGTCGACTGAATACGTCATTGTTCAACTGACTTATTTCATTAAAGTGTTATCTAAAACAAAAAGAGTCATAACACACGATGAAATTTGGACATGCAAGCCGAACGGCACAAGCTGCTGCTGCCATTCGCGCAAATCATTATCTATATGCGAACGAACCTGTTTTTTCCGACCCTTATGCCTTTCATTTAACCAGTCCAATTTGGCGTCGACTGCTTTCAAGTCGTGCATGTATAAAAGCGTTGAATAGCAAAATACCCAACCAAACATTTGGATTACTCACTGCACAGGTGGTGGCACGTTCACGCTATGCCGAAGATCAATTAGAAAAGGCAGTACAACAAGGAATTAAACAATATGTGCTGATTGGTGCAGGTTTAGATTCTTTTGTCCTCCGATTAGCGCAGAAATACTCAGATATTAAAATTTTTGAGGTTGATCACCCAGATACTCAAACATTAAAAATACGAAGTTTACAGAAACTCGGACATATTCCAGACCATGTTGAGTTTGTTTCGATTGATTTTGAGAAAGAAAATTTAGCGCATGCCTTAAAACGGAGTTCTTATGATACAAAGCAACCAACTTTCTTTTCTTGGCTTGGAACGACGCATTATTTAAAACCAGAAACAACTATGAGCACCTTGCAAACTATTGCCGAATTTGTAGCCTCAGGTAGCGAATTGGTTTTAGATTATTCCATTCCCTATCAAGATTTAATTGGTATAGAGCGTGTCGGATCATTTGCTGTTTCCAACTTTACCTATTTTTTAAGTGAACCCATTATTGGGACATTTCACAGTAATGAGTTACACCGTGCTGCAACAACGTTGGGTTATGTAGTCTTAGAAGATTTATCTGCACATGACATTACACAGCGTTATTTTGCGAATCGTAAAGATGGAATACGACATACTCAAGCCACGCATTTGCTGCATTTAAAACGTGCTTAAGCATTTATCTGTAGTCGACATTTATAGTGAGTCAGCTAAAATAGTCACGCGAATCATTATTGCTATTAAACCTTATGTCTGAAAAATTGATTAATTCACCTGTCAATCATTGGTGTGAGTTTGAGTTCATCTCTAAAACAGTGAAGAACCCAAATATTCACATCAAAGGTAATTATTCATATTATTCTGCATATTGGGATCAGGGTTTTGAGCGCTGTGTGGTGCGTTATCTACACGATAAACCTGCAACAGCTGAGAAGCCGATAGACCAGCTATATATCGGTAATTTTGTCTGTTTTGGCGCAGAATGCGTGATTATGATGGGTGGTAACCAACTCCACCGAACCGACTGGATTTCGGCATTTCCGTTTGATACACGGAGTTTTGTCCCTGCAGGTGACACAATCATTGGTGATGGATGCTGGATCGGCTCACGTGCAATGATTATGCAAGGCGTGACACTGGGTGAAGGTGCTGTGGTAGCTACTGGCGCGGTGGTGACTAAAGATGTGCCACCTTATGCAGTTGTCGGCGGCGTGCCTGCTCAAATTATTAAATATCGTTTCCCTCTGGAAGATATCAAAAAACTGCTTTCCCTTAAGCTCTATGACTTAGATGAAAAGCAGTTTTTAAAGATGCGGGAACAGTTGCAGACGGATGATGTTAATTCGCTACTTCTTTATGTACAAAATTCAAGTTAAAAGTTATATTTATTTCAAATAATTATTCTTAATAAATATGCACCTATCATCAAAAACTCTGGAAAAACTTCGCGACCTAATTAACGAAACAACCGAATACCGATCAGGTCCCAAAATTATAGATTTTTTCTCAATCTTCGATTACATGGACACTTATGGTCAGGGCTTTCCATCAAGATGGGCATATACAGATTTTCGGTTAGGAAGAATTAATAAAACTGAAAAGATAAAAATATGTATTCAGACGCTCTTTAATCCTATCAACTACATGGATGATCTAAAAAGGCTCGATACTCTAATAGCTAATTTTAACAAATATCTTCAATTCGATAAATTTCGTGTGGCGCGAAAAAACACAGAAATTTTTATAGAATCAGTCAGTGAGGTAAATTTAGACGAAAATTTAAATACTGAGGAAGAAAATCTGGAAAATAATTTTATCAAACATGAGTTCAATGTTGATTTCTCTAAACTCAATTTAATACCAGCATTAGTTCCAATAATTGATAAGAGAATGCAAGAAATAGAAAAAGCTTTCAAAGCAGAAGCATATTTATCGGTCGTTTTATTAGCAGGTAGTACATTAGAAGGATTATTTCTAAATATAGCTTCTTTAAACCCCAAAGTTTTTAATTTATCCACACAAAGCCCTAAAAAAGATGGAAAAGTTAAAAATTTTGATCAATGGACACTAAATAACTTTATCGAAGTGTCCCACTCCATTGGAATACTTGAAAAAGATACCTATCGTTTTAGTAAAGAATTAAGAGATTTCAGAAACTATATACACCCATTTCAACAAATGAGTGAGAAATTTTCACCAAGAGAAGAAACGGCAAAAATTTGTCTTCAAGTATTAAAATCAGCAATCTCAGACATACAAACTAACAAACATAAATTTTAGGCATAAAAAAACCCACTCAATCGGAGTGGTTTTTTCAAAATATGGTGGATATTACGAGACTTGAACTTGTGCTCCACAATTATGAGTACGGCACTTTAACCAACTCAGCTAAATAGCTTATAAATGTCTATATATGTAGCAAAAAAAAAAAATACTACAATCATCTTTATTCCTAGCCTTTTTTACTCAATCAGACTATAAAGAACTCACAAAATAAAAAAAACACTTTTCAGGATGAATGATGACGAGAACCACTCAATTCTCAGGCATATTTATACTTGCCCTGCTGGCAGCAGTCGTCGCAACTTTTTGCGATGCGATTCATGTCTATACCCAGACGCTTAGTTATCCCAACCCATTATTTTTCCATCAAGCTTGGTGGGTATTCCCCGGCTTTTTTATAGCCTTTGCTTTCATGGCATTTACCTATATTCAACTTACACAACGACTTAAACACTATGTGATGACTCAGCTCAGTTGCCATCATGACGGCACTGCGCCCCTCGTCGAGAGCCTAATACTATTTGCCATAGTCTATATACTCAGCGGATTTGGCAATTTTCATCCCGAAGCACTTTGTTGGATTTTTTACATTAGCTTTTTTATTCGCTGGTTATTTAGCTATGAGCGTACATGGCTACTGATATTGGCCATCATGCTTGCTTTTGGTGGCATATTCTTTGAAGGGCTATTGGCTGAGTTTACATTAGTCAAATATCGCCATGAAGATATTTACAATGTGCCGTATTGGCTCGGCGGCGTATATATGCATGGCGCATTTGCTTTACGTGCGGGTATGCGTCGTTTTGTTTATCGTTAATTTTTTTAAATTTGGAAAATTGAGACATAAAAAAAAGACCACTCAATCGGAGTGGTCTTTTTTTGAATATGGTGGCTATGACGAGACTTGAACTTGTGACCCCCGCATTATGAGTGCGGTGCTCTAACCAACTGAGCTACATAGCCTTAAACTGTGCGCGCATTATGGAGGGATATTTAAATATCGTCAAGCCCATAATGCGCGTATTTGATCAAAATTTGTTGAAGTGAACCGATAAGCCGGGTTCTGTCGAGGACGATCATTCCTCTAGGCGTACAATCACTCATACGCTCAAGCGACCTACCCGGATCCAGCATGGGCCATGCCTAAAGGATCCCTATTTGGTCTTGCTTCCGGTGGGGTTTACCATGCCATGAACTGTTACCAGTCATGCGGTGCGCTCTTACCGCACCCTTTCACCCTTACCTCCGATTTTGATTGCTCAAAACCATAATGAAGGCGGTCTACTCTCTGCTGCACTTTCCGTCGGCTCACGCCGCCCAGGCGTTACCTGGCACCTTGCCCTATGAAGCCCGGACTTTCCTCCCCTGCTTTAGTCACGGAGACCTATACACAGCAGCGATCGTCTGGTTCACTTCGGGGCGCATTTTAACAAATCTGACAACTAATTGCTTGATGTTTTTTGAGCAGTTAGTTTTTCGTACTTTTGTTGAAGCTGTTCCTGAGTTTCAGGATGTGCCGGATCCAATGGAATACAGTCCACCGGACAGAACAACTGACACTGCGGTTTATCGTGATGCCCAACGCATTCCGTACACAAATCAGGGTTAATCTCATAAATGAGTTCCCCCATGAAAATCGCCTCATTGGGGCATACAGGTTCACAGACATCGCAGTTGATGCATTCATCAGTGATATATAAAGACACTCTACCAACCTTGCTGTTGTTTACGCTTAAAGGCTTCCACGACAGCTTGTGGTACAAACTGAGTGACATCACCATTTAAACGTGCAATTTCACGCACGAGCGTAGATGAAATAAACGAATATTGCTCTGATGGGGTTAAGAACACCGCTTCAAATTTACTGTCCAAACGGCGATTCATATTTGCCAATTGAAATTCATATTCAAAATCTGAAACTGCACGTAACCCACGTAATACGGCTGTTGCTTTTTGCTCGTTAAAGAAATTGACCAACAGCCCATCAAAACCTACAAACTCAACATTTGACAAATGACTTAAAGACTCTTGCGCTAGTGCAACACGTTCTTCCAGACTAAACACAGGGTTTTTGTGATGTCCAATTGCAATTGCCACGACAACTTCGTCAAACATGCGTGATGCACGTGTCACTAAGTCGATATGACCATTAGTAATTGGATCGAATGTGCCCGGATAAATTACACGAGTTTTAGACATCCAGTTGTACTCTGTTATTTTGTAGATGGGTATTTTAACAAAATCTTGATTTATAGGTGAAGTCAGCTTGTAAATTTAAAAACTTCATCTTATTCAAAGTTCGGGTACAATAGTGCTAAGTTTGGAAGTTTTTGATTATGACGAAAGCAGTAGTTAAAAAAAATAGTAGCAGTACGATTGCCCTAAATAAGCGTGCGCGTCACGATTATTTCATTGAAGAAAAATTTGAAGCGGGTCTTTCATTACAAGGCTGGGAAGTCAAATCAATGCGTGCGGGTCGTATGACTATCGTAGAGAGCTATATTACGTTTAAAAATGGTGAAGCATTTTTATTCGGCGCTCAAGTGCAACCTTTACTGAGTGCTTCGACACATGTGGTGCCTGAAGCAACACGTACTCGTAAATTATTGCTGAACCGCCGTGAAATTGAAAAACTACAAGGTGCGATTAACCAAAAAGGTTATTCATGTGTGCCTTTGGCATGTTACTGGAAAGGTCCTCATGCCAAACTTGAAATCGCCCTAGTAAAAGGTAAACAGCTTCACGACAAGCGTGCAACGGAAAAAGACCGTGATTGGCAGCGCGATAAAGCCCGTATTTTTCATAAATAAGTTCAATAAAAAAACCTCCATCTTGGAGGTTTTTTTATTTTTAAATTGCAGATTTAGCAGAATTTCAACCCACCAAAACAGTTAGTCCGAACTTCCTGATTCCCCAAGACCTGATTTTTTAAAGTTAAATTGGCCGCACCTGCATTACTGAGGTTAATTGAACCTACATTTTTATAAATTGGCAGACCAAATGCTGCACCAACAGCAGAACCTAACGGAATATAAATTGGTTCATTGGTTAAAATTTGCGATACTTTTTGAGCAACTTGTGGCAAGACGCCTGAGATATCCACTTCAGATGTTGGATTCAATTTGCCAATATTGATCGGGTCTTTAAATGACATCCACCAACCTGTACGTGCAATATCATCGGCATTGGCATCTGGCCAACTGATATCTTGAGATTGAAGTGATAAATAACCGGCTGTGCCATTTAATGGGATGTTATGAATCATATTTAAGGCTTGCTCAAAGGTAATGTTCATTTTCAAACCATCAATTGATGAACCCGAATCCATAAAGAACTGCGCCCCTTCTACCCATAACAAATTACGGTCAAGTTTGACCTGCAAACTACCACTATCACGGTTGAGTTGAATCGACGGTACAGTCGCACTGATATTTTTGGCAACGGCTTGAGTTTGTCGTTTTCCGTTGATGGTAATTTCAGGGACGGTAAATGGCACATTCATTGAAGGAATTTTTAAACCCTTACTATTTTCAGGTTGACTTACAAAGCTACGATCATTGTTCCAAATCGTATTAATCACCAAGTTACCGGATAAAGTCTCACTACTGCTATCCCCAAAGATCGCTGCTTGGGTCTTTGCTATCCCTGTAGTCGGTGCAATTTTCATATAACCGCTCAGTGACTTAATCCCATCTGTCGGCGCACCCGTGTTTTGAATACCAGTGGTCAATAAACCTGTAATTGATTCAGCACTGACACGGAAGCCTTTAACTTCGCGTAAAGCGGCTTGTTTTGGGTTTTTAATTGCAAATTCAATAAACGGATTTTTCAGTTCGGCACTTGTTGACGCTCGATCACCATTAAAGACGGGATTACCGTTGGCATCGGTCGACGTTGCATTACCACTCAACGCTAGATGACTAATATCAATATCACAGCCATTTGACCCATTTACCCCACCACAGCCGAGTTGCAAACTTTTGACATTGACGTTCAGATCCATGACGGCATCTAAACTGAGTTTGTAGAAACCGATATTTTCATCGACCATTTGTTGGTTGACCAAAATAGGATCGGTATAGGACATATTCATCAATGCAGCACCATTGATGGCAGACAATTCTTCATCGGCTAATCCCACCAATCCTTCTGCTGCAAAAACAACGTCAGAAACACATAAGGTCAATGCCATTGCGACTATTGTTTTTTTCACGATTATTTAATCCTTTTTAATATTCGTCACTCATCCCGAGTGAAATTTATGAGAAGATTAAATCAATAGCGTTGGCGTAAATGAATGGCAATTTGTGACACGTATCACAACTCAATTATACAAAATGCCAATTTTCACGAATTTTAGGCCAATAAAAACCCCAGTAACATTTCCATCACTAGGGTTTTCAAAGATTTATAAATGATAGTTCAAACGATTTATTTACAAATTAATTAACTTTATTTAACAACAGTCCCAGATATTCACCAAACCAAATAGCGGTTTCTAAATCACCCGCAGGTGGCGTGACTTCAACAGGCGCATTATCCGATTGTGTCATTAAACCTAAAAAGCTCGACATCCGATTTAAATCTGTTGTGCTTCGTCCAGTTGGCATCAATGGAAGACCGCTCCACAACATGCCGTGCTGCATGGCGAATAAATTGATTTGCTGCAATACTGCCAATTTATCTCCACTTAAGCCGCCACCATTGGTAAAACCAGCGGCTAACTTGCCTTGCCATGTCCGTGCTAACCAGCGTTTAGATGATTGCTCCATGAATAATTTCATTGCCGCACTCATACTGCCCATATAGGTTGGGCATCCAAAAACGATGGCATCTGCACTGTCCAATTCATCCCAATCCACATGCTCTACATTCATGAGATAGACTTTTACACCGGCTTTTTCTGCACCTTGTACAATGAAATTCGCCACTTTGGCAGTGTGCCCATAGGGACTGTGGTAAACAACAGCAAGAGATTTAGCAGTCAAAGACATAACATTTAAAAGTCGATAGATTCAGTCAAGTCTAGCATTTTCAAAGCATAAAGACGAATGTTGCCATACGTCCTGTTTTCGCTTCTCGGCGATAAGAAAAATATTCATCAGCTTGCAAAAAGGTACATTGGTCGCCACCGGTTACAGCTTTAACCCCATGTAATGCAAGAATATAACGCGCTATCGCATAAAGATCAGCATAATATTTGCCTTCCTTTACACCAGCTTTAAATGCACTTTCAAGTTCTGGATATTTGGAACAAAAGGCAGCTTTGACTTCTGCGCCAATTTCAAAACTCTCTTGGCAAATGGCTGCCCCCAACCAAGCCCATGTTGGCTGAGTGTGCATGGCTGCAATGGTGTTTTCCACAATACCATTAGCCAAGCCCTTCCAACCTGCATGCAGATTGGCAACTTCTGTCCCGTCAGCATTACCCAAAACCACGGGTAAGCAGTCTGCGGTCATCATCATCAGGGCATGATGTTTAGACTGCGTGACCATACCATCGCCTTCGGGTGCAACAAAGTTGATCTGTTCATCAATGCGATGGCATAACGTACTGTGGGTTTGGTTCATCCAACTGATTTTATTCACGCCATATTCAGCAAAGTCTTTGAGCAATTGCATCCGGTGCTTTTGCACACGCGCTGCATCATCTCCCACATGCAATGCCAGATTAAATCCTGCCAGTTCAGGTTGTTCAGCGGGTTGCGTCTGATCATGATGAACTCGAGTTTGTCCCAAAAAAACACCCTGTGGAAGTCCCTGAACAAATTGCATGTTGCCGTCCTTTTCTATCTATGGCGTGTAAATCAGGTTAAAACTTAATAAGCTTTGTTTTCGCTACGTAATACTTCAACCAATTGATTAAAGTCTTCAGGCCATGGTGCTTCAAACATCATGTCTTCACCTGTACGTGGATGAACGAGACCCAATTTAACCGCATGTAAAGCCTGACGTTTAAAGCCACGTAAAGTGTCATCTAATAACACCGACGCGCCTGCAGGCATACGTACACGTGGTACATACACTTGATCGCCCACAAGACCATGACCGATATAAGTAAAATGCACACGAATTTGATGGGTACGACCCGTTTCTAGACGTGCTTGAACGCGGGTAAAGTTTTGGAAACGTTCTTTCACATTATAGTGAGTCACCGCATCTTTACCGCCCGGCAAGACAGCCATTTTAATGCGATCGACAGGATGACGTTTAATTGGTTCATCGACTGTACCGCCAGCAATAATGTTGCCATATACGATCAAATCGTAAATACGGTAAACCGATTTCTTCGCCAATTGTTTACTTAAAGAAAATTGGGATTCGAGGTTTTTCGCAACAACCAACAGACCTGAGGTGTCTTTATCAATACGATGCACCAAACCTGCACGGGTCAACTCTGAAGATTTTGGGTAGTGATGCAAAATTGCATTTACCAATGTCCCTGTACTGTTTCCAGCGCCTGGATGAACAACCATACCGACAGGTTTATTAATCACCATAATATCGTCATCTTCATAGACAATATTGAGTGGAATATCTTCAGGTAAGCTACGTGTTTGTGCTTCTAACTCGACGTCTAAAGTCAGTAACTCTGTTCCTTCGCATTTGTACTTTGGTTTCACAGTGTTACCATTGACCAACAAATGGCCCTCTTTGAGCCACTGTTTTAGCTTTTCACGAGAAAAATCAGTCCAAACCAGTGCTGAAACCTGATCAATACGTTGTCCTAAATAGCTTTCATCCAATTGAAATTGCAACGATAAACGTGTTGCAGTTGAGTCTGAAGTATGGTTATCTGCATCCTCAGAATCTTCAAGTAAATTGAAATCAGTTTCAGGGAAATTAGAATTGGAAGATTGTGCTTGACTCATTTGCTCATTCAGACAAAAGTGGTTTAATAGTTCAATTGTAGCTCATTGCCCGTATTAACAGAGGAATTTTTATGTCGCTACCAAAATATAAAATGACAATGCTTGCTCTAACAATAGGCATTGCATCGGCAATGGTAGGCTGTAGCAGTAATCCAAAGAAAGAAATGGTCGACACAGGTCCACAATCAAGCGAACAGATTTATATCGAAAAAGCACAAAAAGCGCTTGAACGTAACCAATATACAGATGCAGCAAAACACCTTGAAGCTCTAGAGACCTACTACCCTACAGGTAACTATGCGCAGCAAGCACAACTTGAACTATTGTATGTAAAGTTTCAGCAAAAAGACTATGAAGGTGCGATTGCACTTGCAGACCGTTTTATTCGTATGAACCCACAGCATCCGCAAGTTGATTATGCGTACTACGTGCGTGGTGTTTCAAACATGGAGCAAAACTATAATGGTTTGCTTCGCTATACCTCTTTAAAACAATCGCATCGTGATGTGAGCTATCTCAAAGTGGCATATCAAAACTTTGTCGACTTTATTCGTCGCTATCCATCGAGTGAATATGCAGTCGATGCCGCACAACGTATGAAGTTCATCAGTCAAGAATTGGCTGAAAGCGAAATGAATGCGGCGCGTTTTAATGTGAAGCGTAAAGCATGGTTAGCTGCTGTTGAACGTTCACTTTGGGTGATCGAACATTATCCGCAAGCACCGCAAGTTCCAGAAGCTCTAGCGACTGTAGCCTATGGTTACGACAAACTTGGTGATAAAACCACGTCTCAGCAATACATTGAAGTACTTAAACTGAACTATCCAAAACTTGTGAAGTCAGACGGTACGGTCAATATGCGTGCTGCACGTAGTGAAGGCAGCTTCCTTAACCGTGCAACTTTGGGTATTTTCGGTAAAGAAGCACAGACGATGTCTGAGCAAACCTCTACAGACGTAGTTGAAACCGATGAAGAAAAACGCAGTTTAACCAATCGTTTAAGCTTTGGCTTACTCGATCGTCCAAAAGATGAAAAAACACAATCGACCGAAGCAGCTGAATAATATAGTCGCAACGAAGGTCGATTTTTCACAAAGGGCAAGTTAGAATACTTGCCCTTTTATCTTTTCAGGATCTACAGATTCGGTTAGATTAAAAGGTATACAATAGTTCGATGGACGATGCTGTACTGCATCTCCACCTGAACTTACAGCATTGCTGATTTCAACATATTTCACGAACTGCCCAAATTCAATAGATAGACAGATAAAACAGCATGGCCATTCCTCAACATACAATTGATCAAATTTTAGATCGCACCGATATTGTCGATGTGATTGGTCAATTTGTGAAATTGAAAAAGACTGGACGCACCTACTCAGGATGCTGCCCATTCCATCAGGAAAAATCGCCATCTTTCCATGTCTATCGTGATAAACAATATTTTCACTGCTTTGGTTGTCAGGCCAATGGTAATGCCATCCGTTTTTTAATGGATATTGGTAGCCGTAACTTCATCGAAGTAATGAAGGATTTATCTAGCCAAACGGGTATTGAACTACCGAAAGACAATAACGATTCCAATAAACTCAAATATAAACGCGAATCCAAACCAAAACCTGTACAAAAACCTGCAATCGAAGCAAAAGCTCTGCCGCCCAAAACAGGCGAAACACACACCGCTCCTGCTGCAGTAAATTTCGAACACGACCCATTTGCTGAGTTTCAAAATAACGAAGACGCCTTTTATGGGAGCGATCCCTTTGCTCACTTTGACCAAGTTACAAGTGGTTTTGAAGATGTGCCGCAAGACGGAAACTTATATGACTTGCTGGAAAATGTCGCACAGTTTTATGAGCAACAACTGCCGCTCAGTCCAATTGGTCAAGCTTATTTTAAACAACGGGGTCTCAGTGCAGACACCATCGCCTATTGGCGTTTAGGCTATGCCCCTGAAGATTGGCAACATCTGGAAAAAGCCTTTCCACAAGATATCGAAGGACTCAAACTTCTCGGTTTGATTCGAACCAGTGACAGTGGTCGTGACTTTGACCTACTGCGCGAGCGGGTGATTTTCCCGATTCGAGATGCGAAAGGTCGTGTGGTCGGTTTTGGTGGTCGTGCCTTGAATGATGAAATCAAACCGAAATACATCAACTCTCCAGACTCTGAAGTTTTCCATAAAAACCAGTTACTTTATGGTTTATATGAAGGCCGTAAACAAAAAGCACAAGACTGGTTAATGGTCGAAGGTTATATGGATGTGATTGCCCTACAGCAATATGGCATTCATGGCGCTGTAGCGACTTTAGGGACAGCCAGTAATACTGAACATTTAAACATTTTATTTAAGCAAAATAGCCGTATTACCATTGCATTTGATGGAGATGCCGCAGGTCAAAAAGCAGCTCGACGTACGCTCGAAATTGCCCTTCCATTACTGAATGATGGACGTGAACTAAAATTTTTTGTTTTGCCGAATGACCACGACCCAGATTCATTGATCCGCCGTGAAGGTATTGAAAATTTTCGACGGTTACTGCACACCTCACCGCTACTTTCTGAGTTTGTTTTTGCACATTTAACGCAAAATCATAATGTTGCTTCGCCTGAAGGTAAAAGCAAGGTGATGGGTGAACTCAGACAGCTCACTGAACTGTTGCCGAAAGGTGGTTCATATCGTTATTTGCTACAACAATATTTCCGTGAAAAATTAGGGTTTAGCCGAAAGTGGCAGCCTCAAGTCAATAATGATGCGTCTCTGAGCTTTAGTACAAAAATTGATGCTGAAGAATATGTGATTGCGATTTTAATCAATCATCCTTATCTCTACATTCACTTTGAGCCTTTACGCGCCTTAGTTTCACAAGACCTATTGCTTTATCATGTGTTAAATATTTTCAATGTGATTTTTGATGAATTGCCTGATGATCCAGAGTTATCCACCTATTATGTACTCGGTGCTTGTGCAGCACATCATCATGAATTACAACATATTTTAGAACATGCCAATATCAGTGACTATACGTCATCACCTGAACAAGCAGATAAACTTGCGGCAGATTTATCGACAAAATTGCAATATCAATTCTTACAACTCAAGATCAAGTCGAATAAGTTTTCTAGCCTTGCTGAAATGCGTAATTTAAAACAACGTATTTATGATATTGATAAAAAAAGATCGCTCACCCTCCTTGAAGATTAATTTTTAACTTCAAGTTCAAACTGTGAATGACCGTTATTCAATGAATAGCTTTATTTATTTCTTTGGTTTACGGCGATTTTCAGCCACATTAACTAAATTTTGTTCTAACATTTCAAAATAAGCAGGATCTTCCGCCATCGCAGCATTGCGCAGCACGATAGAGGTCGGATGCAATAATTTTTGGGTTAAACGATGCGACATTTCTTGCATAATTGTAGCCGCATCTTCACCCTTTTGTAGACGATTCAAGGCCAAAGCCAGCTCTTCTTGACGTAATGACTCCCCATGTTCACGGTATGCATGAATTGTCGAGCCAGCCAAATTCACTTTTTGCTGTGTGATTAAATCTGTCGCAAGCTGATTGACCATCACTTCGGCTTCAACTGCCGCCTGACGACGCTGAGCCAAGTTTTCTTCTATGACTGTTTGCAGATCATCTACACCATATAAATAAACGCCATCTAAACTTTCGACTTTGGCTTCAATATCACGGGGTACCGCCAAATCGACCAACAACATTTGTTTATAACGGCGTTTTTTCAATGCTGCTTTGACATCCGCAAAATAAATCACTTGATGCAAGCTTCCAGTACAACTTGAAATTACATCTGCGCGATGTAAATTGTCTGCCAAATCTGCAAAATCAATTATTTCAACTTCTACACGATGAGCAATCTCTTGGGATAAAGCTTCAGCACGGGCACGTGTACGGTTACAGATAATAATTCTACCCACACCCATTTCGGCCAAATGCTTCGCAACCAAGCTATTCATTTCACCAGCAGCAACAATCATGACCGTCAATTTTTCAGGCTGACTAAAAACCTGTAAAGCGAGCTGAGCAACGGCATAGCCCATCGACACCGCATGACTTCCTACCGCTGTTTCAGAACGCACTCGTTTTGCCGCATAAAAGGCATATTCAAAAATACGGTTTAAATTTGGGGAGACAGTTTCGGCATCTTTGGCTAAGGACAAAGCCGTTTTAACTTGACCTAAGATTTGAGGCTCACCAAGCATGAGCGAATCCAAGCCGCTAGCCACACGCATGAGGTGTGTCACCGCCTGTGCATTTTCATAACGATACACATGACTTGACAATTGCTTTACATCAATACCATTTGATTGGGCAAGCCAATTCAATACCATGTCTGCATTTTCAGACATCGCATAGACCTCAGTACGATTACATGTAGACACCACCACCATGTCATTAAGTTCAGGTGCATGGCTTTGCTGTTCAAGCAGCGCTGTTAACTTTTCAGGGTTAAATGCAATCTGTTCGCGCAGTTCTACAGAGGCGGTTTGATGGTTGACACCCAATGCAAAGAAAGACATATCAGATCATCATTTCGCTAAATTTATGCTATTGTGCATTATCGGCGTCATAAAAAGCATTACTTGGATCAAGAAAAATTGCGTCTAACAAATAGCCGACTGAACGGCCAGACAATAAAGCAGTATTCTACCACATTCTTACTTGTTGGTAGCATGGCTTCTACTGCCCCAATTCGGGCTGTGGGAGAAGTTTACCATGCAAATTCAGGATATGATGCAATTAAACAAAGTATGATTGCAGAATTTGCCTTAGCTTATAACGACATCCCAACCGCGCTTCATAATTACACCGTGCTTGCAATCAAAAGTAAATCCACCATGGTCAAACAGCGTGCTTTAAACGTTGCTATTGAGCAAAATGATTTACAAGCAGCCTTAGATATTGCTACACATTGGGTTGTGCAAGAACCTGAAGATGTACCAGCATTATTTTATTTATCACATATTGCTTTGAAAGCCCATGAATATGAGCTTGCCGCCGAAACACTTGATAAAATTTTAACCATTGACCCAAATGCAGATTTAGAACAAATTTTGGCGGGTATTTCCCCTGAATCAGAGGAAGATCGCGCTTATCTGATTCAAGCACTGACCGCTAGCAAGGAGAAAACCAACCCTTCTATTTTGGTCTTAGTCGCAGGTTTACAAGCTCAAAATGGTGCCTTTGCTGATGCCTTAGACACCATTAATTTAGCATTGAAAAAACGCCCGAAAGTGACTGGCTATATTTTAATGAAAGCCAATTTACTTATGTCGTTAGGTGATGAAGAAGAAACCTTAAAATGGTTCGAAAAATCCAGCCGTAAACACCGCAACAATATGGAAGTTCGCTTAGCAGAAGCAAAATATTTAATTAAAATCAATCAGTCAGAATTAGGTCTAAAAAAACTCGAAGATATTCTTAAAAAGTGGCCATCTGCTGAAGAACCGCTATTTATGGCAGGTTTGACCAGTATTGACTTAGAGCTTTATGAAAAAGCCGAAAAGTATTTGGTGGAGTTACGTTATTCGAGCAAATACCAAAATGAAGCGTATTACTATCTCGCAGTAAATGCTGAACGCAAACAGCATTATGAAACGGCAAAAGCCTATTATCGCCTTGTTGATGGCAGTCTTTATACAGTTTCACGGCGCAATATGATCAGCATTTTTAGCCAGCAAAATAAACTGCATGATGCACTGCGCTTTTTAACCCAAGAGCGGGTTAATTATCCTCAACATGCCAGTTTCTTATATCTTGCTCAGGCGAATATTTTAAAACGCATGAACAATAAAAAAGCAGCAGTCCGTTTGCTTGATGAAGCGGTAAGAAACTTGCCCGAAGATCCTGAGCTCATTTATGCCGAAGTTCTACTGCTCGACGCCCATCAAGATAAAGATAGACTCGACCAATTACTAAAACAATTACTTGAAATTGAACCCAATAGCCCGACCTATTTAAATGCATATGCCTATACCTTGGCGGTACAAAATAGACGCTTAGATGAAGCCCGAAAATACGTCGAACATGCCTTAGAATATGCTCCTGAGCAAGCCTCAATTTTAGATACGTTCGGTTATATTTGTTATTTGCAAAATGATTTTAGTACATCTGCATCTGTTTTGGCCAAAGCATATGAACTGAGTAATAGTTTAAAAATTGGCATTCGCTACGCACGATCAGTCTTCATGCAAGGTGATATGAATAAATTTGACTCGTTGTTACAACAACTCCAACAAAAACATCCGAATGATCCGCAATTAGAGCAACTACATTCGTTATTGTTACCCCAACCCATGAAAAAGAGTTAAAAAGACTTTATGCAAGTATCTTCAAAATTTGGGGTATCTGCCCTGACCTGCTGCGCTTTATTTTTTACCGGTTGTCAGCAATATATTAAAACACCCGATCAACCCAGCCCTGAAGAAGTCGCTGCAAATCAATTCAACTTACAAGGTAAGATTGGTGTGCGCACGCCACAACAGTCAGGAAGTGCTTTTTTTACTTGGGTTCAAGACCGCAATGAATATGATATCGAACTGAGTGGCATATTAGGTGTTGGAAAAACTCAAATCAGCGGTAAACCCGGTCAAGTTCAACTCAATAGTGCAAAAACCGGTTTGATTGAAGCAGCAACACCAGAAGAATTACTCGAGCGTGCTACCGGTTGGCAAGCTCCCATTACCCACCTCGTCGACTGGGTACAGGCGCGCCCTGCAACCACACAAGCAAAAATTCAACGCGATACTGCGCAGCGCCCACAACAGATTATTGAAGATGGTTGGACGGTTGACCTGAGTTATAATGAAACTGCAACGGTACCGAACAAGTTAATTTTAAAACAAGCACTTGAATCCGGTCAGGAAAACCGTATTACAATGGTGATTCAAAATCGTTAATTTGCCTAAAAGCTGAACTATGACTTCCATGATTCGTGTACCTTCTCCTGCAAAACTCAATTTGTTTTTGCACATTATTGGCCGACGTCCTAATGGATATCACGAATTACAAACGATTTTTCAGCTCATCGATTTATCGGATTGGATGGAATTTCATCCACGTGCAAATTCAGCTGATGAAGATTTTATTCAAATTGAGGGCTTAAACAGCGTCAATCTAGAGCAAAATTTAATTTATCGTGCTGCTCAAATACTCAAACCGTTTGCTAAAGCACTGACTGCACAAAAAATCCACATTGAAAAAAATATTCCCATGGGTGCAGGGCTCGGTGGTGGTTCATCCAATGCAGCCACCACCCTTATTGTGCTCAATCAACTATGGAAATGTGGTCTAAATACCGAACAACTTGCAGAACTCGGCTTACAACTTGGGGCAGATGTTCCCGTGTTTGTACATGGTCTAAATGCATGGGCAGAAGGCATCGGTGAACACTTAACATTCATAGATTTAGCTCAAAAACAGTACATTGTGTTAAAACCTGACTGTTTTATCAGCACTCAACTGCTTTTTTCACAAAAAACGTTGACAAGAGACTCAAAGCCCACTAAATTTTGCGGCTATCAGGAAACGCCATCTGATTTTGGAAATAACTTTGAGCCTGTGGCACGAAGCTTATATCCAGAAGTCGATGAAGCAATGCGGTACTTAGATCAGTTCGGTACAGCAAAGCTTACAGGTACAGGTGCTTGTGTATTTACTGAAGTGACTGAAAATATGAATATTGATGACATATTGAAAAATGCACCATGTAAATCTTACTTGGTTCGCAGTTTGCAAGAATCACCATTACGTCATTTTGAGGTTTGATATAGGGGCGTCGCCAAGTGGTAAGGCACCGGGTTTTGATCTCGGCATCCGTTGGTTCGAATCCAGCCGCCCCTGCCATCATTTTTCACCTGTAGATGTAATTGCTGTAAAGTATTAGGGGCGTCGCCAAGTGGTAAGGCACCGGGTTTTGATCTCGGCATCCGTTGGTTCGAATCCAGCCGCCCCTGCCATTTACTTTATTCGCTATTTCATCAATTTAGGGGCGTCGCCAAGTGGTAAGGCACCGGGTTTTGATCTCGGCATCCGTTGGTTCGAATCCAGCCGCCCCTGCCATTTACTTCAAAAAAGACAGAGCATAATTTGCAGTATCTTTGTTGTTTAAACTTGACAAAATACTGTAAAAATATTAAAGTTCTGCCGCATTAGGGGCGTCGCCAAGTGGTAAGGCACCGGGTTTTGATCTCGGCATCCGTTGGTTCGAATCCAGCCGCCCCTGCCATCTAATTCTCCAATTTGCCAACCGCCAAGGGTGCTTCATGCCCAATCTTGTCGTTTTTAGTGGATCTGCACATCCACAATTCGCCCAAAAAGTCGTTAGCCACCTTCACATCCCTCTAGGTGCTGCATCTGTAGGTCAATTTTCTGACGGTGAAATCGCTGTCGAAATTACTGAAAATGTTCGTGGTAAAGACGTATTCATCGTACAACCAACTTGTGCTCCAACTAACGATAACCTTATGGAAATCTTAGTTATGGCTGATGCTTTGCGTCGAGCAAGTGCTGGTCGTATCACTGCTGTCATTCCTTATTTTGGTTATGCTCGTCAAGACCGTCGTCCACGTTCAAGCCGTGTGCCAATTACAGCAAAAGTTGTTGCAGATATGCTCACAACTGTTGGTATTGACCGCGTTGTCATGATCGACCTTCATGCTGACCAAATCCAAGGTTTCTTCGATATTCCTGTAGACAACATCTACGGTACTCCTGCACTTTTAGCAGATCTTCGTCAACAGTCACACGACAACTTAATGGTTGTTTCTCCTGACGTTGGTGGTGTAGTACGTGCGCGTGCTGTAGCTAAGCAAATGGGTGATATCGATCTTGCGATCATCGACAAACGCCGTCAAAAAGCGAATGAATCTCAAGTAATGCACTTGATCGGTGACGTTAAAGGCCGTGACTGTGTCATCGTTGATGATATGGTGGATACAGCAGGTACATTGTGTAAAGCTGCTGACGCACTAAAAACTTTTGGTGCTCGCAAAGTTGTTGCTTACGCAACTCACCCTGTACTTTCTGGTAAAGCTTTAGAAAACTTGAAAAACTCTGTGATTGACGAATTGGTTGTAACAGACACTATTCCGCTTTCAGAAGAAGCTCAAGCTCTTGGTAAGATTCGCCAAGTTTCAGTTGCAAGTATGGTTGCTGAAACAATTCGTCGTATTAACAACGAAGAATCTATTAGCGCAATGTTCGATTCTTATCTATAATATAGTGCTAAATTTAAAAGCCCTGCCTTTTGGTGGGGCTTTCTATCACTAGACTGGTCGAAGGTCTAGTCAATTAAACTTAAATAGGAATGTCTATCATGGCAAACTTCGTATTAAATGCAGTAGCACGTGAAGAAGCAGTACAAGGGAAAGGTTCGAGCCGCCGCCTTCGTCTTCAAAATAAAGTACCAGCAATCATCTACGGTGGTGCAGCTGAACCTGTAGCAGTTACTTTGGAACTTCGCGAACTTGTTAAAGCTTTAGAAAACAACGCATTCTTTGAAGAAGTTGTTGAAATCAACATCGACGGTAAAGCTGAAAGCGTTAAAATCCAAGCTTTACAACGTCACCCAGCTAAAAACACTCCTATGCACGCTGACTTCAAACGCGCATAAGTGTTAAATGGTGTAAATGAGTGAGTAAACTTTCACTGATTGTTGGTTTGGGTAACCCAGGTTCTGAGTATGCCCAAACCCGCCATAATGCAGGCTTCTGGTTTGTAGAACGCCTTGCAGAACAATATGGCATCCAACTCAAAGCTGATCCTAAATATAAAGGCATCAGTGGTCGTGGTAATATCGAAGGTCAAGACGTTCGTCTGCTGTTACCCACAACCTTTATGAACCTCTCTGGTCAAAGTGTTGTTCCCTTCGCCAAATTCTATCAAATTGCTCCTGAAGCAATGCTTATCGCACACGATGAACTTGATATGAACCCTGGTGTCATTCGCCTGAAAACTGGCGGTGGTCATGGTGGTCATAATGGTTTACGCGATATCGTCCCGCATATTGGTCCAAATTTCCATCGTTTACGTATTGGTATTGGTCATCCTGGTTCTAAAGAACGTGTCTCAGGCCATGTCTTAGGTAAAGCACCAAGTAGTGAACAAGGCTTAATGGATGATGCTATTGCACATGCCTTATCGCGTACTAAATTGTTGGTAAGTGGTGAGATTCAGCAAGCCATGAACCAGATCAACGCTTACAAATAGAACTGACAATTCCACAAATTGTTGAACAATACTTATTGCCATCTGAATGATTTCAGAGCAAAATGCGCTTGCATTTGACTGCTCACCCAGCATTCAAGAGATTGTTCCACCATAAGATACGATCTTAGGTCTACCAAGGAGACGCTAGCCATGCTATCTCGTTTATTAAAAGCTAAAATCCACCGTTGCGTCGTTACACAAGCAGAATTACATTATGAAGGTTCTTGTGCAATTGACGGTATTCTTCTAGATTTAGCCGGTATCCGTGAATATGAAGAAATTCATATGTGGAACGTGACTAATGGTAAGCGTTTTACCACTTATGCCATTCGTGGTGAAGAAGGTTCTGGCATTATCTCTGTAAATGGCGGTGCTGCTCACCAAGCAGATATTGGCGACTTGATGATTATCGCAACTTTTGGCGATTTCACAGAAGCTGAAGCAAATGCACATAAGCCACGTTTAGTCTATGCGAACCCAAACAACACTGTGAACCACACAGCGAACTGTATTCCAGTTCAAGTTGCTTAATTCAAGCATTTAAAGATTCTAAAAAGCCCGCAAAATTTGCGGGCTTTTTTATGGCTGAACTATGCATTATTGACTGCAAAAATTCAGTATTAGACGCATATCACTACATACAACTCAACAGCTCAACTTATCTCCCCTGCTCTCGGGCCCTTCCACCATGCTTGGTTTTGTTTACAATCAAAGGGCTGTAAATGCTCTCCGACCAAACCCACCAACAAAGGCTGACCATTTTCTTGTACCTTTAGCTCTGCATATTGCGCATCGCGATAGCACGACTCCAAGCCTTCAGCAAATAAAAAGCTGCTCGCAGCGGGATATAAACCCTCAAATCTATTGTCAGGATTTTTGAGCACCAGTTTTGTGGATGAGCTTGGATACTGCGCTAACAACTCTGGGTTGAAACTGGTTCGAATCACCCTACGCTGTGCATCAAGCTGCACATAACTCACAATACTTTTTTGATCGACAAAATAGTCACGGTGTACATTTTCTTCTGTGTTCGCTTTGGCAGCCTGCCCATTGGCAGATTGCTCTTTTGATGACTGACCCCCAAAATAGAGCTGATAATTCAAGGCCATATAATCACCTTGAATCAAAGAGCGTGGATCGACAGGCTGCAGCTTTACATAAATACTCTGACTGTTTGCCAGATGCCATTCATGACGTGCAATCATCAGTACAAATAAAAGAATACTAAGTACAGCCAAACCAATAGGAAGCATTTTTTTATTGAGTATGGTCATCACACATCTCCCCTTGTTTATACTGTATCGTAGATAACATCTTGGTAATGCCAAGTAGCAAAAGGCCAGAAATCAAAATCGTTAAACTTTTCAATAAAAAACTCAGACCCAAATTGTAATACAGCATCCATAAGCTAAAAATGATCAACAAGATGCTCAAGGCTTTAACCAAAGATTGCTGATAGACCTGCGCCCATGCCAATAAAACCAATAACAAGAAAATTCCAAAATAGCCCATCGCAATCAGCACAAGGCCCAATAGCAGTAACGGCCATTTTTCGCTCCCCACCTGTTTTTGCTGATTTGCGATGTAAAGGCCAAGCCAAACCACAGGCAGCAGGTAACCGACAAACAGGTCAAGAACACCATTTTGGGTCTGTTCAAACTGTAGAACGTTATTTGACAAAGTTTGCAATACCACACCCGCCAATACGATGCATAACATCCATAACACAATGCTTTTTCGATACATCGAGTGCAACCAAGCTGTTGCACTCCCGAGCAAGAAAATCAGTAGAATATAATTCAATCCAGTCACAGCTAAGATGACATGTTCATCGCTCATAAAAAGATCGGCATCAAATAGTGTGGCCACTGCAAGGCCGTATCCTGCAATGAGTTGAATAAAAACAATAAACCAATGCATTCGACTAAACAAACAGAGCAATATAACGCCAATTTGCAACACTAAAATAAACGAAATGCTATTGGTTAAGCTCTCTGTATGAATGAAGACCGCAGATTGGCCACATACCCATAAGCAGTAAGCAAATTGGCGACTAAAGATACTTTTAGCTCGTCGAATCAACCACCAAGCCACAGCTACAAAAACTAAGCCCATGACGATCGAAAACGCCTTCCAATAGGTCAGCAATAAGCTCGATAAAATAATGCCTGCCAACCATGCCCCAATCGCTAAAGGAATAACCGCAAATTTAGTCTGTGGCAGAAATTTCATCAGTGCCCAACTGATCACCGCAAACCAAGCAAATATCAGCAAAGCAAAAACCAACAATCCTGCACTCGAGTCAGATAAAATATGTTCTGCCCATTGGAAAATCAAAATACTGAAACTCGCGGCAAGACCCGCAGTTTGTAAACTGGTTTCTAATGCACGCTGTTGTCGATAAAAATAGATAATCAGATAAATTGGAAGCAACAAGGCAAAAATTAAATATTGCCATTGATACTGATCTACCCCATTTCCACAGTATAAAAACATGCAATACATCGACATTAGTGTAATAAATGCAATAAATACTAAGCGCAGTGCAGCATAATATTTCAAACAATAGGTCACACAAATTGCCGTCAATACATTCATACAGAGTAAATACCCCCAAGAATGATCAACGATTAAATAGCTTTGTTTAAAATATAAAAATAATGCCAATTGACTGATCAAACACAGTAACGCAAAGACTCCGATATTCGGTCGATATAACCAAGGTAAAAGCAGCAAAGCCCAGACTAAAAATAACAGATAACTGTCTGCACCTGTTTGATAGACCTGTCCAATCACAGCCAAACTCAATCCGAGCAACAAAGCACTTAAAGCATCTAAACTTTGCTGAATCCAAGCATGCCTTGCAAAATATACACTCGTCACAGCACTCAGTAGCAACAGCAACATTGGAATTGCCAATTGAATGAATTTTGGCAACATCAACCAGTTTGCCGCGATCAAATACACGAAACTGGCAGCTATCAGTGCAACACCAATCACTTGCAGATACCGAATAACCTGTACATCTTGAAACAGATCTGTTGAAAACTCTTGATCTAACTGTGAACGATGCAGCTTTATATTCTGCTGCTGAGAATGCTGAGGAACGGTCATTTTTTATCATTATGCAATCATGGTTGATTTATCGGCACGATAGCATGCTTTGACACACTTTATATAAATGCTTACAAATCCAATCTTATAACTTTACTTATCTAAAATTTTGCAAATGATTCTAAGCAATAATCCCCCCATCATCACTCAAACAGGTCTATACTCAAGACACATCGCTTCAGGGCGGGGTTAAATTCCCCACCGGTGGTAAATTTGCTGGGTTGAAAGCCCTACAAAAAGCCCACGAGCCAATCGTTTAAACGCGATTCGCAGATCAGGTGCAATACCTGAGCCGACGGTATAGTCCGGATGAAAGAAGACGACGTCACATCTCTATATCATTGATCATTTTCAATATATATCGTAACGCCACTATTTCACATGTCCTGAAATGTTCAACCGTATCTAAAATTTACGCGAGCGTTTCAATGTCTAGTTTAATTCAACCCGAAATTTTCTTTTCTGCCCTTCCACCTGCAGAACAGCGAATGCTGCAAGCCTTAGAAGACATTCGTCATGGCAAGCCTGTTTTAGTCATGGACGATTTTGACCGTGAAAATGAAGCCGACCTGATTGTTGCTGCAGAAACACTGACTGTAGAAACCATGGCACGCATGATTCGTGACGGTTCAGGGATTGTCTGCCTGTGTTTAACCGATGCTCAGGCTAATCATTTAGAACTTCCACCCATGGTGTCTGATAACTCTAGCCATTTTAAAACTGCCTTTACCGTAACCATTGAAGCTGCGGAAGGTGTTACTACTGGCGTTTCAGCAAAAGACCGAACAACTACAGTCAAAGCCGCAATTAAAGATGGTGCTGTGGCTAGTGACTTAAACCGTCCGGGTCATGTTTTTCCTTTACGTGCGCGTGAAGGCGGCGTATTGACCCGTCGCGGACATACTGAAGGCACCATTGATTTGGCACGTCTGGCTGGTTTAAAACCTGCAGGTGTTTTGTGTGAATTAACCAACCCAGACGGCACAATGGCGAATGGCGTACAAGTTTTAGCGTATGCACAAACCCATCATTTGACTGTACTCACCATTGAAGAAATTGTGCAATATCGTTTACAGCACAATCTCTAGTGCGAATTAATTAAAGCTCTACACGTTCATAAAAAAGGCTGATTGAATCAGCCTTTTTTATTTTTTACTGCACATTTCAAGTTAAGAATTAAACCGTGAATATGCTATAGATCCCGTAGATGGCAACTACCACTAAAATCAACCCACACAGTGCCAACAATTTTTTATACCAGCGTGATTTCGACAATCGATGAAAAGACAAATATACCAAAGACAAAGTTGCGAAATCTAAAACGATCCAACTCAGGGTCAACACAATTAAACTCAGATTAAGATGAGGAGTAATTCCTACAAACTGCGGAAAAAATGACGCGAAGAAAATAATATCCTTAGGATTTGAAATCCCCACAATTAGTCCTTGCTTAAAACCCCCTTGTGCTGCTTTTAACTGCAGAGATTGTGCAGTGGGCTGTATAGTTACTTCTTTTAAAATATCAAAACCAATATAAGCAATATATAAACAACCCAGTATTTTGATGCCATCGAGCCAATGCGCATTAGCATTTAAAATGCCTTTTAAAATGCACACTGACAGCACAATCAAAATCAGTGACGCAAAATTTGTCCCCACAATGGTTTGAAATGCCTTTTTATATCCGCCTTGTAAACCTGAACTTGCGACCAACAGCATGACAGGTCCAGGCGTTGCAATCATCACAATGACTGCCACACAATATAAAAAGTACTCCGAATAATTCACGCTGAGATTCCTTCACTTATTTTTTTACATCACGATAAATTTCATACATAAAAAAAGAGGACTTAGTCCTCTTCATCCATGTTTTGCAATAAATGCAAGCGAATGGCATCTGCTCTTAAAAATGCCAAATCATAGCTGGCTGTGGCGAGTGCTAAAACACGACGCTCAAATTCATCCCACAACGGTCGCACCTGTTTGTAATGTATCCCGAGTCCACTTTCATCTGTGAAATGACGGTTTTTTTCGCAGAGCTTGAGTGCGTGATACAGTTTACGGCCTTTGCTTGCATCTGGACGTAAGCGAACTCGCTTAGACAAGACAAAGCCTTCGACATGGATGATATCTGCTTGCGGCAACATCGGTATTAAAATTTGATCTAATTGTGCATCTAAACGACACCAAATGGCCGTGTGTTGCTCTGCTGTATAGGTATTCCATTTTATGACTTCATGGTTAAAGCGGCGGCAACCACGACAGACTGAATCACCAAATACCGTAGAACAACGCCCTGCACATGGGGTTAACGAGGCAATTCGACGATCAGTACTCAAAACCGGCTCCATTCAAGCAATATTTATGGGATAAAAACAACTCGGCATGACTATACACGCTAAAACTACTGAAATGAAGCTATGATCAAATGTGTGGTTAAAAGCCACCGCTTTACTCGCTTATTCATTCAAATCACGGTAGAATGTGCGCCTTAATTTTTATCCTGTTTATTCATTTGGAGTACTCCATGAACGCTACTGTAGAACAGCTTGCACCTGTAGAACAGCAAGCGACCTCTGGTTGGGTTGTTGCCGCACTTTATCAATTCAAAGAAGTTCAAGATCCTGCCGATCTTCAACAACGTCTTTTAGACTTGGTAAAAACCATCAACCTTTGCGGTACTCTAATTGTGGCAGGTGAAGGTATTAACGGTACTGTTGCCGGTGACCGTAAATCTGTAGATATCATCCATCAATTCCTTCTCAATGAAGGCTTTAATGCGATGGAATACAAAGAATCGCATAGTACGGATAAACCATTCCGTAAAATGAAGATCAAACTGAAAAAAGAAATAGTGACTTTAGGTGTGGAAGTGAAACCACGTGATTTAGTCGGTCACTATCTTGATCCTAAAGAATGGAATGAACTAATTACACGTGATGACGTAATCCTAATTGATACACGTAACGACTATGAGTACAAAGCAGGTACATTTAAGGGTGCGATTGACCCGAAAACTGAGACTTTCCGTGAATTCCCTGAATACGTGAAAAAAGAGCTTGAGCAGCATAAAGATAAGAAAATTGCCATGTTCTGTACAGGCGGTATTCGCTGTGAAAAATCAACCTCACTTTTACTTCAAGAAGGCTTTAATGAGGTTTATCACCTTAAAGGCGGTATCTTAAAATATTTAGAAGAAACCCCTGTTGAAGAAAGCATGTGGGAAGGTGAATGTTTCGTATTTGACGGTCGTACTGCTGTCACTCACGGTATGGAAGAAGGCGAAAATATCAAATGTCACGCATGCGGTTGGCCACTGGCTCCTGCTGAAGTTGAACTTCCGAGCTACGAACACGGCGTATCATGCAAATACTGTATCGACAAAACTACTGAACAGCAAAAAGCAGGCTTCCGTATGCGTCAATCACAAATTGTGGCAGCAAAACGTAAGCGTCTCTAAGGAAAATTTGTTGTAACGATATATAAATAAAAGCCCTATTTTTAGGGCTTTTTTTACGCATTCTCAACAGTGACTTAATTTTTTTGACAAAATAACTATATCTGGTTATTTACGAGAATCAGTTCGCGCATTTATGCTTATTCTGATCAATTGATCCGAGAAAATCATTATAGATAATTGAAAAGGAAAGCATTATGCCAAAATTAATCAACTCTCCAATTGCAACCTCAAGGCGCCTTGCTTTACCCGCTCCCCATGTAAAAGAAAGTGCAGGAGAATTAAAACATCTCCTTAACCAACAGTCGCATATTTTGATAGTCAGTGTTGCTACATGCATTGGTGCAATTTTTGCCTTATTTATTGCTTATACATTGCATTTACAACCCACTATGCTCAACATTCTTGGACTTTGTGTGATTCCATTTGCTTTATCTCTGAGCTTACGTCAAGTCTATATTCACACACTGTTAAATATGGAACATGATGATTAATTTACGCACCTTACAACGTCACTTATTGCAACCTAGTCCTACACTGTTCAGTATATAAAACGATTTTTAAAGCTGCTAAAGCTCCGAAATCTAAATAAAATCCAAACTGAACAGCGTACACTCAATACTATAAAAACTATGATCTAAGCCTTTCAATTATTCAGCCTTATATCATTCAGCATATCTTAAGGCCATCACGTATTCATACTTTTCCTTCTAATTCAGCCTACGTGCTACCTAATACAAGGTGAACTCAATATTTGTTGTTTTACTTATGTGGTTTCAGGAATATTTAAAACGGAACTTTACCCACTGCGCTTTTCAACATAGGATAAATACACCTTTTCTCTGCCTTAGCTACCATGACTTTAACTGAATGGATCATTTCAATCATGGAACAATTGGGTTATCTCGGTATTGCCCTACTCATGTTTCTTGACAATGTCTTCCCCCCAATCCCCTCTGAAATCATTATGCCGTCGGCTGGCTATTCTGCCTCCCAAGGTCAACTACTCCTCATTGGTGTCATTATTTCAGGTTGTGTCGGTTCTTTACTGGCGGCTGCATTGCTATATTGGATTGGTTATAAATTTAAGCATGAATCCATCTTTCACTTCGTCGATCGCTATGGAAAGTATTTATTTATCAAATCGGCAGATGTAAAAAAATCTCTAGCATGGTTTGAGCAATACGGTCACCGCATTGTATTTTTCGGACGAATGATTCCAGCTGTGCGTTCTCTCATTAGTATTCCTGCTGGAATGAGCCGCATGCCATTTTGGAAGTTTATGTTTTATAGTGGTTTAGGTACAATTATTTGGACCACTTTTTTAGCTTGTATGGGTTTTTATTTAGGTGAAAATCAGCAGTTAATGCAGCAAATATTTAGTAAAGTTGGCCATGTGATTATTCTAATCACAGTCATCATTATTAGTTGGATTTTGTACCGTCGACATCAACGTCGACCTCGTTAATTTTTTGTTTTGGGGCTTAAATGAAACACTATCTCCTACACTTTGCTGCTGTTTATAGCATCGCCTTGGTGCTTTTGATTACCGTATTAATTTTTGGATTAAATCTTGGTGGTATTACATTAATTCCTACATTGGTGGCATGTGCATTAATCAGCGTTGGGCATTTTGTAAAGAAAGAACAACGCGTGCCTAGCAACCATGAAAAGATTCAACTGGTTTGGGGCTCCAGTGCCGTTGCAATCATCATTGGTAGCTTTTTTGTGCTGTTTTTGGTGCTAATGAATCCCAATGCCGAAAGCATTATGAAGTCTGTAGATCATGCAGGCATCGGGCTAACTGCTGTGGTTATGCTTTGTTTGGTCGCCATTCATGGCACAATATTTCATATTGCCTATGGTTGGTATGCAGACTACTGCGCTAAAAAATTATAAATTTTTTTAAATTATTCCGTTAGAATTTGAATCAATACCCTTCACTAAAACTTAAAATTCAGTGAAGAAACTTCGGGTAAGTTATACTCTCCCTTTATATAACGAAAATATGAACATTGAATAATGAAAAAATACATCATCACATTTAGCATTGCTTATGCACTCGCCATGGTTGCTGTCGCAGCCATCGAATCTTTCTTTGATTTACCTGGTGGTTCATCTATTACCTGTCTCATCGTGGGCGGTCTTGCTGCAGCATCTAGCTTTGTTAAAGACCATCAGCGAGTGCCAAATAAGTTAGAAAAGCGAACTTTGATTTGGAGCTGTATTTTAGCTTCCGTACTGATTAGTGTCGTCGCGACTGTCATTTGTCTCTTGATCTTCCCTGAAACCCAAGCCTTTATTCAAATGGCGCTAACGCAATTACCCGCTTGGGTCTGGCTGCTTGCTATCAGCTTTACCTTATTCATCCATTACCTCATGTTGGCTTTATCTTTTGGATGGATGGCAAAGAGCTTCTTAAAAGCCAAACGTAGTTAAGCCTTTAGACTAACTTTGAATTGAAAAGGTATAGCGCTAAAAAAAGCACCCCAAGGTGCTTTTTTTAAATTTCGTCGAAATTAATTTGGTGTGTGATACATCAAATATAATTCGTTCAAATTGGTTGGGATTTCTTCTGCAAGTTCATCCATCAACTGACCATTACGACGGAAAGATTCCATTTGTGGATCTTCTTCATCAATGCCGCTGAACACCATGATTGGCAAAGTTAAATCTACCAATTGTTCTTCAAACTCGTCGGTGAACCATGCATCTTCGTTTAGGAACATGGCATCAACGAAGCCAACACTCCAGTCACCAAGACTTGATTCAACATCGGCTTCTTCAATTTCAAATGGAAATTCAATACCATCTTCATTGGCAAGATTCTGACGAATCGATTCGAGCCATGCTTTTACTTGTGCAATAATTTCAGCAGGTACTTTTTTCTGATTGTTATCAAAAAGTTCGTCTAGCCATTTATCAAAAGCTGGGCCTACTGCAATTGCACATAAAAAACCATGAGTCGCTGCAAAATCTAGACCATGCTCGTTGTCATCGCCGTCTAGATAGTCACTCAAAAGGTCTAAATCTAAAGCACTCATTTCAAATCCAGAGTTAGAAACTTAATGCGTAAGCATAGCATTTTCAACCGCTATGCTAAATCGCTATTTAGTCTTCTTCGTCATCAAAATCATCGTCATCGTCGATGTCGTAATCAAAATCTTTAAGCTCACGTTCAAGACGGCGCTGAGCCAGAAGGTCATCAATAAGTCGGCGCTTTTCTAACGATTCTTTCGCGCTAGTTTTTGCACTGGCCTCATCGAAATTCACATCATCATCACCGTAGTTATCATCTAGTTCAAAATCTGTAGAAGACACCAAAACTACCTCATAATGAAAAAAATTGAAGGGGTCTAGCCGCTATTTATATGGGATATAAAATATTGTCAAGTTTTATTTGTTTTTTTAACAACTAAACTTTAAAAATAGGTCTTTTTTTCTTACCAAAACCTGTGGCATGATATAATCCACCCTGCGTCCTTCATTTTTATGACAGTCAAAGATGGCTCGTAAAATAATCGATGCATGGGATGAACTTGAAAACAACAATTTCAGCCCCACCTAAATTACTGAATTTAAATTTTTAATATCTCATTGGACAGCTTGATGCTGTACCGTCCTAATGGGATAAGTCAGCTATTAACAAGATTTAATGAGACGATCGTGCTAAAATGCACGGTTTTTTACTGCCACAGATTCAACGAAGAGTAAGCAAAGATGAGCGATATGACTTCCCCTACTTCTCAAGTAGCGGCTCTGATTAGCCGAGGCAAAGAGCAAGGTTACCTAACTTTCGCCGAGGTTAACGATCATCTCCCGGACTCAATCACTGAAAGTGAACAGATTGAAGACATCATTCAGATGTTGAATGACGTGGGTATTCCGGTACATGATCGTGCACCAGAAACTGACGATACAATGTTTGAAGGTGGCAGCGAAGCGACTGACGAAGTTGCTGAAGAAGAAGCCGCTGCTGTACTTGCATCTGTTGAAAATGAACCCGGTCGTACCACTGACCCTGTGCGTATGTATATGCGCGAAATGGGTACAGTTGAGCTTTTGACACGTGAAGGCGAAATTAGCATTGCAAAACGCATCGAAGAAGGTATTCGTGACGTTTTACATTCTATTGCTTATTGGCCAAATGCAGTCGAAGTTGTATTGCAAGAATATAAAGATTATGAAGCGGGTGAACGCCGTTTAGCTGATATTCTTTCTGGTTATTTAGATCCAGAATCTGACGAAGCCATCCCAGAAGTGATCGATGAAGATGATTCTGAGATCGATGAAGATGAAGCGTCAACCAACAAGCCAACTAAAGATGTCAAACTTGATGATGACGATGAAGAAGAAGAGTCTGAAGGTGATGATGATTCTGAAGGCGAATCTGGTCCAGATCCTGAAATTGCTAAAGCACGTTTCACTGAGCTTGAACAAGCATGGTTAGTCACTAAAGCTGCAATTGAAAAACATGGTCGTAACAGTAAAGAAGCTGCTGCTGCACTTGAAGCACTTGCAACTGTGTTCATGATGTTCAAATTCACACCACGTTTATTCGACATCATCTCTGATTTGATTCGTAATACCCATGACCAAATCCGTACTTCTGAACGTGAAGTTATGCGCTATGCAGTACGTCGTGGTCGTATGGACCGTACTCAATTCCGTACGTCATTCCCAGGCCAAGAGTCTAACTTTGCTTGGTTAGATGAACAAATTGCTAAAGCACCTGCAGAAATGAAAGGCTATCTTGAAAAAGTCCGCCCTGACGTTCTGGCATTCCAACAAAAAATCGCTGACATCGAGAAAGAACTTGGTTTAGATGTTAAAGGCATCAAAGACATTTCTAAACGTATGTCGATTGGTGAAGCGAAAGCTCGCCGTGCGAAAAAGGAAATGGTTGAAGCGAACTTACGTTTGGTAATTTCGATTGCGAAAAAATACACCAACCGTGGTTTGCAATTCCTCGACTTGATCCAAGAAGGTAACATTGGCTTGATGAAAGCGGTGGATAAATTCGAGTATCGTCGTGGTTATAAATTCTCTACTTATGCAACTTGGTGGATTCGTCAGGCGATTACGCGTTCGATTGCCGACCAAGCACGTACTATTCGTATTCCAGTACACATGATCGAAACCATTAACAAGATCAACCGTGTATCTCGCCAACTTCTTCAAGAAATGGGTCGTGAACCGACACCAGAAGAATTAGGTGAACGTTTAGAAATGGACGAAGTGAAAGTTCGTAAAGTGCTTAAAATTGCGAAAGAACCAATTTCAATGGAAACACCAATTGGTGATGATGAAGATTCGCATCTTGGTGACTTCATTGAAGACGGTAATATCACCTCTCCTATTGACGCTGCAACGTCAGAAGGCTTAAAAGAAGCAACACGTGAAGTTCTTGAAAACTTGACTGAACGTGAAGCGAAAGTCTTGAAAATGCGTTTCGGTATCGATATGCCAACCGACCATACCTTGGAAGAAGTGGGTAAACAGTTTGACGTAACACGTGAACGTATTCGTCAGATTGAAGCGAAAGCATTGCGTAAATTACGTCATCCTTCACGCTCAGAACATCTGCGTTCATTCCTTGAGAATGATTAACCTATAACTAGGACAATGCAGGCTTGAATATGGGGTTTTCCGCCCCATATTATGAGCATGTAGCAAATGATTCCAAATACCTGCTCATTGCAGGTATTTTTAAATAATGAGGCGTCCCATGACTGATATGACTAATCGCGCTCCTTCACGTGAATTGCAAGAGCATCTTTGGGTCTTCCCTATGGACTACCCTATTAAATTGATTGGTAATGCAGGTGAAGAACTTCGCCTTGCAGTGAATGAAATTTTTGTTAAACATTTTCCTGATTTTGATGGCAGTAAAATGACTGTGACTCCATCTCGTACAGGTAAATATCATTCAATTACTGCTCAATTACGTTTCGAAGAGTTAGAACAAGTACATGCGGTCTATGCGGATTTAGCAGCTTGTAAACACATTCGTACCGCGCTGTAATTCTGTTGATTTAAATAAAAAAGCACGCTCTAGGGCGTGTTTTTTTATGTCTAAGTATAATAGTAATACCCTCAAGTAATTCAGTATTTAACCCCCCTTTTGTACGTCTAATTCATTATAATCCATACATGACTTTGATAGAAAAGGACACGAAATACGTGACTGAAACTGTTCAAAAACCCGAATTAATCATTCGTCAATATAACCACCTTACCCCTTATGCAGACCGCTTTTTAGAGATGAAAACTCTCACCGAACAGCGAGATGAATACTCACCCGATGAGCTGTGGATATTGCAACATCCCGATGTATTAACTCAGGGGCAAGCTGGCAAACCTGAACATATTTTGGTGCAAAGTAACATCCCTGTGGTACAAACAGACCGTGGTGGACAAGTCACTTGGCATGGACCGGGTCAGTTGGTCGCTTATTTCATGTTTGACTTAAATCGCTTAGGTTGGAACGTGCGTACGCTGGTTTCCTATGCAGAAAACTTGATGATCGAACTGCTGAAAAAGTACGGCATCGACGCTTATGCCAAGCCTGATGCACCCGGTGTTTATGTTGCAGAACGCAAAATTGGTTCTCTCGGTTTTAAAATTCGTAAAGGCCGCAGTTATCACGGTTTGGCACTGAATATCGATTGTGATCTATTTGGTTTTCATACCATTAATCCATGTGGCTATGCTGGATTAGAAATGGTTCGTATACAAGATTTGGTGCAAGATTACCCTAAATTTGAAAACTTATGCGTCGATATCATTGATACTTTGAAAAACAGTGGTTACTTTAAAGACGTAACAGTCAAACAACTATAAAAGACTTTGCTTTCTCAAATAAAATAATTTAGAGTAAAAGCTCTAAATTAATAATTATAGATAAGGGATGTACACGTGATTGCAACTAAATCCGTTAAACCCGTGCTCCAGCAGGCCTATGTCAAACTCATGATGGATGTGATTGGCAGAGGTCTGGTCATGGCGAGCCAGGTCGATGAAGAAATTAAACAAGAAGTTGCTAAATTTCCAGTTAATTTTATTTTATCTATGAATGTTTTTCCTAATGGTGCTGCATTTGTCGCGCAAGTCACGGAAGACCATCAACTCAAACTCCTCACACCCGGCACTCAAAAGCCTGACTTAACCATTACGTTTAAGCATTTGAATCATGCCTTTTTGGTCTTCTCATTTCAAGAAAGTACCGCACAAGCCTTTGCCAATGACCGCATGATCGCCGATGGTGATTTGTCTTATGCCATCCGACTGGTGCGTTGTCTCAACAAAATGGAAGCGTTAATTTTACCTAAATTGGTGGCTGAATTGGCTGTCAAAGAATATCCAACACATTTAAGCCTAAAAGAAAAACTGAGCGGTGCTGCAAATATTTATTTAAAAGTAGCCCAGTCTTATTTAAAACGGAGCGCATAACACATGGCTAAACCATATTACGAATTTTTCTGTCCTGTAAAAGTGATTGCTGGCCATGCTGCTTTAGAACACATTCCATTCGAACTGTCTACTTTGGGTGCTAAACGCCCCATGATCATTACTGACAAAGGCGTTCGCAGTAATCAATTACTTGCACCGATTGAAGCGGCATTTGAAAGTACCGAGACGGTGATTGGCTATATTTTTGATGATGTTCCGCCAGACTCAAGTCTAGAAACCGTACGTAAAGCGGCTCAACTTTACCGGGACAACCAATGTGATGCCATTATTGCCGTCGGTGGCGGTTCAGTGATTGATACCTCTAAAGCAACCAACATCTTGGTATCTGAAGGTGGTGATGACTTACTGAAATACTCAGGTGCGCACAACTTACCAAAACTTTTAAAACCATTTTTTGTGATTCCAACAACCTCAGGGACAGGTTCAGAAGTGACTATGGTCGCTGTGGTTTCTGACCCTGAAAAGAATGTTAAAATGGCTTTTGCATCGAATTATTTGATGCCACATGCAGCAATTCTTGACCCACGTATGACGCAAACTTTGCCACCTCATCTTACAGCAATGACAGCGATGGATGCGATGACGCATGCCATTGAAGCCTATACGTGCATGGCGGCGAACCCGATTTCAGATGCCTATGCAACTGCCGCAATCAAGAAAATTAGCAATAGCTTATTTGGTGTATTAGATAATACCAGCGATGCACATGGGCGCTTAGAACTTGCACAAGCGTCTACAATGGCAGGAATTGCATTTTCGAATTCGATGGTTGGATTAGTCCACTCATTGGGTCATGCTTTAGGTGCTGTTGCTCACCTGCCCCATGGATTATGCATGAATTTATTCTTGCCGTATGTGTTGGAATACAACAAAGAAGTGAATGGCGATAAGATTGCTGAATTGCTATTACCACTGGCTGGTCCTGATATTTATGCACAAACACCGGCCAACCTCCGCGCTGAAAAAGCCATTTCAACGCTTTTAGCCATGCGTGACCGCTTGTTTAGTTTGACCAAATTACCACGTACTTTGAGTGAAACAGGTAAAGTGACTGAAGCTCAATTAGATGAAGTGGCAGAGAAAGCACTGAATGATGGATCTATTATTTATAATCCTAAAGAAGCCAGCTTAGAAGACCTCAAAACTATTCTAAAAAAAGCTTGGTAATTGCTGAAAAATAAGCGAATATAGCGAAAAATTAAGCCTGATGTTTTTTTAAACATCGGGCTTTTCAATTGCAGAACGCAATATCAGTTATTTTTTAATCAAACTGGCATAATTTCTGCTAAAAATAATTTCAAAGTTACTGACAAAATGTACCAATTTGGAGTAGATTGGCGCACTTTTGTTTTAAAACGTAGGGGGGATCGTTCGTCTCAAACGATCCTTAGAATATGACTGATCCTTGATCAACGATAAGAGGATAACGCCGTTGACAAATATCTCTGGGACTCAATCGGCAGCTAAACTGCAAAAAACGCTTGGACTCTGGCACATTATTATTATTGGTTTGGCTTACATCCAACCAATGACTCTATTTGATACTTTTGGTTTAGTATCTGAAGAAAGTCATAGACACGTGCCGACTTCTTACATTATTGCCCTTATTGCAATTCTGTTTACCTCGATTAGTTATGGTCATATGATCCGTCGCTACCCTTCTTCGGGTTCTGCGTATACCTATGCCCAAAAATCTATTCACCCGAACGTAGGTTTCATGGTGGGTTGGTCTTCTTGGTTAGACTACCTATTATCTCCAATGGTGAATATTATTCTTGCAGTGATTTACCTTGAAGCACTATTTCCAACAGTAAACCACTGGGTATGGGTCATTGTGCTAACGGCATTCATGACTGGAATTAACTTACGCGGCGCGCGTTTTGTTGCTAACTTCAACAGCCTGATTGTACTTGTGCAGTTATTAGTAATTGGTATTTTCACGTGGATGGTCTACAGCAAGCTTCAAATGGGCTTCAATGCTGATGGCCCGATTTCTGCGGCAGAACGCTATCAATTATGGAGCCTTGAGCCATTTTGGAATGAGCTGACGTCTGTGGGTGCGCTGATTACAGGTGCAACATTACTGTGCTTCTCGTTCACTGGTTTTGACTCATTAAGTTCATTGGCAGAAGAAACCAAAGATACTGAGAAAACACTGCCGAAAGCGATTTTCTTAACTGCTTTAATCGCAGGGATTATCTTCATTATTAGTACCTACTTTATGCAGCTGTTCTTCCCTGCTGAGCCGGGTAACTATTTCAAGAATATTGCTGAAACACAGCCAGAGATACTCTTGCTCGTCGGCGGCTCACTGTTCCAATCCTATGTGTTAACTTTTGCGATTGTGACAGTAATGGCATCAGGTATTTCTGCACATGCTGGCGTATCACGTCTGATGTATGTAATGGGTCGTGATGGCGTCATTAACAAAAAGATTTTTGGTCATATTAGTCCGAAAAACTTCACACCATCGTACAACATCATGATCGTAGGTGCGGTTGCATTAACTGCGGGCTTTATGAATCTTGATATTGTCATTTCGATGATTAGTTTTGGTGCATTGACAGCCTTTACTTTCGTGAACTTATCTGTGATTTCACGTTATGCACTTCGTGATGGCCGCACAAAAACAGCCAAAGATATTTTTAGCTTCGTGGTTATTCCAATGCTTGGCTTTATCAGTATCTTTGCGATGTGGTTAGAAATTGAAGAAACTGCATTGAAATATGGTTTGTGGTGGGCAATGTTCGGTATTTTATACCTTGGTTATAAAACTAAAGGTTTTAAACACCCTGCACCGCAACATAACGAATTTGATGATAAATTCTAATCAAGTTTATCTCTAAACAAAAAAGGCGCTTAAAGCGCCTTTTTTGTTATTCTAAATATACCAATTAAGGTTGTATGGCTTTTCTAGATTGCTGAAATTGAATTGAAATTTCTTCACACTTGTCTGGTGTATTGCCTTTTAATTCAACCGATGCTCCATCACCGTGTGACCATATACCATCTTCAACAGTCTCTAAATTTACAGCTGCTTCAAATATATGCTGTTGTTGTGGATAGAGTTTGATATCTATAGGTGTATCACATACTTGTTTTGGAAAATATGGTCTAACCTGCTCGAATAATTGCATGGTTAATGGCATATCACATTGCAAATGAATGGTGACTGGTACGCTATTGGTATTTTTTAAGATCAATTGAACATTTTGCGAATTAAGATCCGCTTGGGCAGCAGGTATTTCTACATACGTTTTTGTGTCAATCGACTGACGATCAAATGGATTGAGGAAGGCTAATTTACGTTCCACGCCATAACAAGAATCCTGCACGGAAGCTGAAAACTCTAAATATCGTGTCCCCAAGATAATTGTTCCGCGGCCATCCCCTGCATGACCGATATCAATGATTGGATCACCTGTACCTTCAATTGTAACCCCACCACTTCGAAAAAACTCTATGTCACAACCCGCTAAAACGCTGATCAAGCAACAAAGGGTTAAAGTCTTAAAGTTTAATTTTCGTATCATGTTGATAAACTCCAAAGCGAAATACACGATTTGCTTCAGGATTTCCCTCATCCATTTCGCAACGCTCCGCGGCAAGTTTTAAAAGTTGTAGTGAGTATTTTTGCCAAAGCTCTAAACTCATTTCATGTAATTTATTAATCGAGTCTTCTGTTAATTCGTCAGCACAAATGGCTTGTTCTAAGTATGGCATTTCATCAGGATTCAATAAATTATGCAAACCTGCTTCTAAATGCGCTTGAACGTTTCGCGTTAAAATTTTGCGTGCTTCTAATTGTGAAGGATCTGGAATAAAACGACGCTGTTGTAAATACACCTGCCCATCTTTTTCAGTGGCAATTTCCAAACGAACAAGTTCATTGAGTACCGAACGCGGATGACGTTCTGTTGAAATTCTTTTCACCAGCATTTCAAAGCTATTTTCTGACTCACTGCTAAATGGTAAAGAATCCCCCCAACCTTCTGCTAACCATAAACCAATCACACGTGATGGCACACTAATCGGCTCTGAAACAGTCGCTTCGGTCAAATCCTTACCTTCAGAAATCACTTCTTTATAAGCTGTCACGTCTTTACGGTGTAGGCCTGAAAGTAAACTGATCGCAGAAATCGTGGGTTTTTGATCGATACGCTCTAACTCACGTAAAGCTTGTTGAAAAAATATAGGCTTCAATGCAGCAGTAAACTCAGTATATCCAACACCTGATCGTATCAACCATTGGCTCAACTCATTCATCAGCACCAATACTTGCTGTAAATTTTGATCTGCCTCATTGGTGAGAAGTTTGCTCATTGAATTGCCATGAAAATTAGACTGCATAAGTGAAATTTTCGCATTATTTAATCTACTTCACAATTTTTATCTGATGAGATCTTGAGGATATTCAGTAAAAAAATGATTATTTACATTAAAATGCGTAAATGACACGCTGATCGATATATCCAAACTTTCAACGCTATGCCACCAGCCAATTGGGATAAATAAGGTTTCTCCTGGATGCAATGTACATTCAATAGGTCTGACCTTTTTCAATGATGGATATTGAGAAAAATTAGCCTTTTTTAAATCTGTAACTTCACTAAATACCCACTGATCGTTATACATATACGGCATTTGCCATGCAGGAATCAAAGTCACTTTCTTACGTCCATAGATTTGTGCCAACATGTTATTGGTTAAGTCATAATGCAGTGGTGTAAATGTGCCTGCAGGGCCAAACCATAAAAAATGTCGATTTTTGATCTCTTTTTGACAATAACCATTGGCGAAGTCACCTAAATCTTCACTAATCTTTTGCATGAATTGCTTATTTTGAGCGGCGTTATTCGCAGTTAAATAAATGTCATTGCTGTGCTTAGTGGCTTTAATTTGTGCGACAAAATCTTGCATCAAAATAATACGTTTCAATTGTACCGATTTTTTTTCAAAATCTTGATGCTGCTCACGATGCATCTGGACTTCAACCAACTCATTTTCAAAATGCTCTGCAAAATAATCAGGACTCCATTTATGCAATGCAGGCCAATGTTGTATCCCACCTTTTAAAATGACCGGTCGCATCTGGCTATAATACCGCTCTATAAATGTTTCAAAATCAGGTGTTTCTATGCAATCGATTGTGGATGAAATGTGGTCGTTCAATTGATTCAATTGACCCATCACCTGTAATAGCCAACGCTGTTTATTCTGCTGTTGCTGTACTTGCTTCAGTTTTTTAAAAATTACGTTATTGTTTACACGCTTTAGAAACTGAATGATCAAATGATTTGAAATATTTTTTTGCTTAATTTTTTCTAAAATTTCATCTGTCTCTAAGCCCTCAAGACTGTATTCCAAAAGTTCATTTTGCAGCTGTTCTGAAAGTTGGTCTGCATCAGAAAATAAGTATTGATCCGCCCTTGGGCTTAATCCATGTGATTGTAAAATTAGACTTATTTTCTGTACATCGCAACCATTTTCAATATTTTCATTCAACCAATTTTGCCATTCCGTCGGTAAGGACTGATACCAATTTTTACTTTGCTTTAGATGTTCACTCTGGCTTTCTACATTCATCTTCACCACTCCACCCTCTTTACAAGTGAAGTATAAATGATCTATTTTAAAAATGCTAAATTTTCGCATTTTATAATTATTTAAACACCGCGAATGTTATGAATCCGACAAAACTCATGCGGAATGACATAACAAAGTAAAGGAGAAAGTTCATGAAAATTCGTCATTTAGTCATTGTTAGCAGTCTGTCTTTAGCTTCAATACCGGTATATGCAGGTTTTGCCGATACCATGCGTGATTTAAGAAATACGCTGAATCAATTTAATGAAACATCCAAAGAAGTATCGAATACCGCAAAAGAATGGACAGGTAGTCGGGCCACGACTAACTCAAATTATGCTGCAAATGGTTTCAGCATGGGACAGCAACTCAGACCTAAAATTAATAATCTACCGCTTTACCAAACTGCCGATAAATCGAGCCAAGTCATTAATAAACTGTCAAAAAATGCAGACATTATTTTTGCGGGAAACATGACTAAAACAGGTTTGATAGAAGTCACTACAGAACATGGCAACGGCTGGATTGAGTCACACCTTGTGCAATAAATCTTGATTTTAAAAGTTTATACAACTGCATCAGCCGTACATAACAACTTCACTCTATTGAGCACTAGTCATGAATAGTAATCACAAAATCAGCATTATCGCTGCTGTATTTACGACATTGGTGGGCTGTGGTGGATCAAGCTCCAATGATGATGGCGCGACACCTACACCTACACCTACACCTACACCTACACCTACACCTACACCTACACCTACACCTACACCTACACCTACACCAACGCCAACGCCAACGCCAACGCCAACGCCAACGCCAACAACTGTAGCGGATAAATTCACAGGAGAATGGATTCAAGGGAACTCTGCCCTCGGTAACAGTAATTGCGATTTACCACAAATTTCAATTCATAAAACCAGTGAAAACTCAGTCAGTGCAGTGAACGAAGCACTAAAATATGCGGTACACAATAGTTCAAGTAAAACTTGCAGCGGTGAATTTGTTTCCAAACGCTATCAATTACTTCATGACATGGTCATGAGTGAAATACAGCCAGCTGCAACACTAAATAACTTTGAATATCATTCGATTAAGTTTCAACCAGTCAGAGGTGGCGCGACGAGCAATCGTGTCTTAACTTTTTTAAATAATCATTCTTTCTGCGTGATTAACGCGACGATTTCAAATCCAAGCTATATCATCATGCAACGAGGTCTAATTACCGACCCACTCAAGGACAGCCGCTGCTATACAAAAAATTCCAATGAATTCTTCACCAATTTAAAACCGAAAACCAAAATCACAACTGCAGACTTCAAGACTGAGAGCTTTATTAATACCACCGACACTGTGAACTTCTTGGCTCAGCTTAATACAATGGGACAAAGCGGTTATAAGTTAATTGGCTATGATTCTAAAACTTTGGACAATGGTAATGTTAATAGCTACATGAAACTTGCCAGTGAAAATACGCGTTTCAATCATATTGTGGCAGATCGTACAGCACCCTCTACCGCTGACATATATTTTACATGGCGTAATCAGTTAAATGAAAAAGGCAAATCAGGCTATCAATACTTGCATAGCGTCAGACCAACCAATGCCCTGAATTTCAAAGATTATTTCATTAAAAAGGAAAACGATACCGCGACATACACCTATGACAGCGGCTATGTTTCCCCACTCGTTGACCCAGTGCAACTGGAAACCATGCTCAATACATTAGGTTCTCAAGGCTGCCGTATTATTCAGTTCAAAAGCTATTTCACAGGTTTACGACCTGAAGTTCTGAACGGCAAACAAAATAGTCCTAAAGTTGCAACCTGTATAAATAGCAGCGCACACCATGGCACTTACAGCTATCGCTATAAAACTTACCCAACCGGCAGCAATAGTGTAGAGCGCAGCTTAAAATTACAGGAGTTGATTGATGAGCAAGCTAAAGACGGTTACCGCTTAGTCAGCCGTGCTTTAGATATGAGTTCAACCACCAAAAACGGCATGCTGTTTATGAAAGACAGTGAAAACACTAATGTCGGTGAGTTTAAAGTCTTTAGTGAAACTGTCTTTGCAACGTCGACATTTAACGACGTCTTGCTGAAACGTCTCCAGCAGCAAGGTCAACTCGGTTGGATATACACCAGCGGTCAACTGCTGTTTGCAAATAATCCAAAACATCTGCAAACAGAGCTGAGTGACTTTAATCTAATTGATTAATTCACTAGGTTTCTCGAGCTTTTAAAAGTACTTAAGCTTTTCCATGTCCTTGTTGTTTCGACATCAAGGACATTAATTATATTAAGATAGATCAAAAGGGTTTCAACAAACCACTTATTTTAGGCGGCAATTAAAACCCATCTTGGTATCTACAATATTTTTTTCATAACCTAAACTTTGAATAAATTGATTTCGATCTGCTACTAACTGCTGATCGGCAGGGCTAAGACGCGCTTTATTTTTTTGAGCCAAGCTGTATGTTTCATTGACTAAGTCTTGATATAGCCCACATACTTCCTGACGCTTTGCTTTTTTCAATTGGCGACCACCATACCAAGACCTCTCAAAATCGTCGGCTTTTAGTGTTTTCCCCCATTCCTCAATACGCTGATTTTGTCTTTGCTGCATTTCCAGCATGCCCTGCTGTACTTCAGCCTTAGTAAAAGGCTTAATCACCTCAGCCTTCGGTACAACTGGAACATTTTCTGTAGTTGCAGTAACGGTGACTGGTATCTGTTCCGTTGTGGTTGATACGGTTGGATTAGCCCAACTCATTGATGAAATGAATCCGATCGCAATCACAACACCAAAAGCTTTTAAATTTATAGATTTCAAGTTTTAAGTACCCGTTTTATTTCTTCACAGTGTTCTTATACACATTTTTATATTGATGCTGAAGTTTTTAAGCCCGTATTTTACAAAACTTCATTGCTGTAAATGGTTCACTGTGTTCATTCCCAATAAAAAACCGCTCGATAGAGCGGCTTTTTGAACAGATCACACTTAGACCAATTCTTTAAAGTCTTGCTGACGCCAAGCTTCATATAAAATCACAGCAGTAGCATTAGACAAGTTTAAACTACGCGAATTTGGTGCCATCGGCAGGCGAATCCAATGTTCTTTTGGGAACATCATACGGACATCTTCCGGCAAACCACGTGTTTCTGGCCCCATCAACAGTGCCACAGGACGATTTAAATTAGAGGTATGCGGTGTTTCAAAACCTTTGGTGGTTAATGGATAAATGGCATCCATGTCAATACCTTGCGCTTTTAAGCCCGCAAGGCATTCTTCAAAGTTTTCCCACACTTTCATGTGTGCCCATTCATGATAATCCAAACCGGCGCGGCGGAGTTTTTTATCATCCAGCTCAAAACCTAATGGCTTGACCAAATGCAACTGCGCTCCAGTATTGGCACATAAACGAATGATATTCCCTGTATTTGCAGGAATTTCTGGCTCGTATAAAACAACATGGATCACAGTTTTTTTCTCTACTCTTTAGTTAAATAATGGCTTAAAGCTCAGGCTATAGTTACAAAGCTAAAGCATAAGTTTAGATGCTACGACAAGCGTTCGCTTATCCTCTTTGCTTAGCTTGCGCATTGCATATGAACTATACGAGAGCTTGCTTATCCTCTTTGCTCAGGCATAGCCTTCGCCTTGCATTTGGACAATTCAGCAGCCTGCTTATCCTCTTTGCTCAGGCATAGCCTTCGCCTTGCGCTCGGGCAACGCGTTGCGTTGCTTACCCTCGCTCATGCCATTGAAGTTGTTCACGCAGACTCACCACATCACCAATAATCGTCAATGTAGGCGCCTGAATTTGGTATTCACTGACTTTAGATGCAATATCTGCCAATGTCCCAACCACGACTTTTTGTTCAGGTGTCGTCCCTTTAGAAACCAATGCGACAGGCATATCTGGACGCTGCCCGTGCGCGATGAGTTTCTCACAAATTTTTTCTAGACCGACCAAGCCCATATACAGCACGAGCGTTTGATTTTGATAAACCAACTCATTCCAAGGTAGCTCCGGTGAACCTTCTTTGAGATGTCCTGTCAAGAAGCGTACACTTTGCGCATAATCACGATGCGTTAAAGGAATCCCTGCATAAGCCGAACATCCAGAGGCAGCAGTAATTCCCGGAACCACTTGGAAGGCAACGCCTGCCGCAAAGAGTTCCTGAATTTCTTCCCCGCCGCGACCAAAGATGAACGGATCTCCGCCTTTTAAGCGGCAAACGCGTTTTCCTTCACTTGCATATTTCACTAGTAAGGCATTAATGCCTTCCTGTGGCACTGCGTGATTCGATCGAGCTTTACCTACGTAGATTTTTTCGGCATCACGACGGCAGAGGTCCATAATTGGCTGTGAAACCAAACGATCGTAAATCACCACATCTGCTTGCTGCATTAAGCGTAAAGCTTTCAGAGTCAATAGCTCTGGATCACCCGGCCCCGCCCCAACCAAATACACCTCACCTTTCGGCTGTTTCCATTCCAATAAGGCTTGTTCAATCAAACAATTAGCTTCAGCTAAATTGTCGTTAAACACCTGTTCTTTCAGTGGACTTGCATACAAGTCTTCCCAAAAAATTCGACGTTTATCTGAATTAACAATTTTAGCTTTAACAGCTGCGCGCCATTGGCCTGAGAACTCAGCCAGTTTGCCCATGCCATGTGGAATTGAACTTTCTAACTGGGTGCGGATTTGGCGTGAAAGCACTGGCGATGTGCCATTAGATGCAACAGAGATGACCAGTGGAGAACGGTCAATGATCGCAGGAACCATAAAACGGCAATGCGGCGGATCATCGACACTATTAACCAAGACATTTTCAGCTTCGCAGGCTTCAAAAACCGCCTGATTGACCGCTTTGTCATTGGTTGCTGCAATCACTAAACGAAACTGACGCAGCGCAATGGCATTTTCTTGATAAACCGATTCGTGATAAATCGAGTTGAGATATTGACCTTGGGTTTTATTAACCAAGGTCAATAAATCATCTTCAATTTCGGGTGAGCAAACTGTCAGCTGAGCGCCCGCTTTTGCAAGCAGCACAGCCTTTCTATATGCAATTCGACCACCACCAACAATCAGACAAGGTTGCTGCTGCAACTTCAAAGAGATTGGAAAGATATCCACACACGACCTCAATAGTTTAAATCTGATTGTCTTAAGCAATTTTTGTGCACAAATGTATGCACTTTATCGACTATTAATCGATAAATTCAGCACCGCCCATATATGGACGAAGTACTGCTGGAATTTCAATTGAACCGTCTGCACGTTGATAGTTTTCCATCACGGCAAGTAAAGTACGACCAACTGCCAAACCTGAACCATTCAGCGTGTGTACAAACTCAGTTTTCTTTTGGTCAGTACGGTAACGTGCTTTCATGCGACGTGCTTGGAAGTCACCCATGCATGAGCAAGATGAAATTTCACGGTAGGTATTTTGACTTGGCACCCAAACTTCTAAATCATAAGTTTTGATTGCACCAAAGCCCATGTCTCCGCCACACAGAACGACTTTACGGTATGGTAAGCCTAATGCTTGAAGAATACCTTCGGCATGACCCGTTAATTCTTCCAACGCATCCATCGAAGTTTCAGGTTTTACAATCTGAACCATTTCTACTTTGTCAAATTGGTGTTGACGGATCAAACCACGTGTATCACGGCCATACGAACCCGCTTCACTACGGAAACATGGCGTATGCGCTGCATATTTTAATGGCAAACGTTCTGGGTCAATGATTTCATCACGCACGAAGTTAGTTACAGGAACTTCAGCTGTAGGAATCAAGTAATATTCTTTTTCGCCTTGAAGTTTGAATAAATCTTCTTCAAATTTAGGCAATTGGCCTGTACCACGTAAAGAATCTGCATTAACCAAATACGGTACATAAGCTTCTGTATAGCCATTTTCCAAGGTATGTGTATTTAACATAAATTGGGTAATTGCACGCTGTAAACGCGCCAATGGGCCTTTGAGTACGCTAAAACGAGTACCTGTCAATTTGGTTGCAGTTTCAAATTCTAAACCGCCCATCATTTCACCCAAGTCAGTATGGTCTTTGATCTCAAAATCAAACTGACGTGGTGTACCCCACTTTAGAACTTCAACATTGTCATTTTCGTCTTTGCCTTCTGGCACAGACTCATGAGGTAAATTTGGAATCGATAAAGATTTGGCTTCAAGTTCAGCCTGAAGCTCAGAAAGTGCAACTTCTGCGGCTTTAATTTCATCACCAATAGCAGACATACGTGCCATGATTTCAGATGCATCACCGCCAGCTTTTTTAATTTGACCAACTTGTTTTGCACCAGCATTACGTTCAGCTTGTAACGACTCAGTTTTAGACTGAATTTCCTTACGGCGAGCTTCAAGGTCTGCCCACTCTGCTACGTTAAGTTGAACACCACGTTTTGCTAAGGCTAAGTTTACAGCCTCAATATTATTTCTGAGTAATTTCGGGTCGATCATAGCCAATCTTAAATAAAGAAAAAAACTGGCTATAGTGTAAGCTCTTAACACTCAAAAATACAGTGACCGAGCTTACAGCTGCCCCTTATTAGACCAATAATCTTGCTTCAAATTGTCTTATTTGGTGTCGTAATTTGGCAAACTTGGTAAATATTCAGGTTTAAATAGACCTTTAGCCGTAAAATATGGAAGTTTTAGCTCAGGCATGCCCTCCGCATAACTCGCCAATTCATACAGTGGATAAGCAAATACAATCCCGTTCGCACCATAATAAAAATTATCGCTTAACTGAAGTTTTGAACGTTCAATATCATGACTATCTAACCACATATAGTTGGCATCAAAAAGTGCGCTAATCACTTTCGCATCTGCACCTTTGACCAAGACATCTTGTAAAGCCAAACGTTTTTTGGCTTTTAAATCAAAATTGACATATTCAACATGGGACATACCATGAGCCGCATGCACTGCGTAGGTATAGCTTTCGATTGCAAAAGTTGCGATATGTCCCCACTGACTAATATATCGAACAGAAGTGGTACTTTGACTTAGGCCTGCATCCGTCTTGTCTGATAAATCGATTTTTTGATTCGGCTCAGTTGAAAATGCAATCGGGTCTGCTTTTTTAATCCGATCAGTAAAATATTTATTAATCCAATCAACATTGGTTTCAACTGTTTGAATCCTATATTGGGTACAACCTTCCGCATCGCAAGCTTGAGCTTTTGGTAATTGCATCTCGACAGATTTAGATTGAATAAGTGGAGTCGCATCAGCGACGACCGCTGGCTTCTGTTCCGTTGTTTCACCTTCAACAGGTTCATTTCGAGGATGGCAGGCCGTTAATGACCCGATTAAAACCACAGCTGAAACAGCCCAAGCTATATTATTCATATGATTTTTTTTCATCCCAAAATTCCCTATAGCAACAGTCAAAACCACAAGTCACTTCATTTAAGCAAACTGTGAATATCAGCATACTACTAAATTTATCTTATATTCAGCTTGCTGGCTTTACATTTCTCCATAAAAAAAGCAGACGGATGTCTGCTTTTTTTCGATTATGAGAATTATTGATCAATAATGTCCGTACCTTTTGGAGGTACAAAATTAAAAGTTGACGCTGGAATAGACGCATTCACCTTCACATTATTGAAACGTACATGGGTTGTTTGACCTAATGAGTCTTGGAGAATCATTAAAGTCGGCGCATTTTTCGCACCAAAACTAATAGTTAAGCTTTGAAACACACCATCATCACTTTTTGGATATAAAGTGTAATAAGTTTTCGTCTTATTCGGCTGTGTAATACGATAAGACTTCATAATTTGAGCCGTATTACCCGACAATAATAATGCAGGCGTATTCGCAACTTGGTCATCTAAGCTTTGGCGTACTGCTTGTTGTAGGTCTGGGTCATAGATCCAAACTGTTTTACCTGTAGTCGCAATTGTTTGCTTAGATGGGCTGGTTGTTTCCCAATAGAATTTACCCGGACGCTGAACTTTCATGACCCCAGTAAAAGTTTGGTTCATATGCTGCGCACTTAAACCTTTCTTTTGAGTAGCTTTCGGGTTGGTCACTTTTGTAGTTTGCTGAAAGTTAGCAGTAAAACTTTTAATACCCGATAATTGTTTCACCAAATTGGCAGTTGCCTGCTGCTCCGACGCTGCAACTGGTGCCGCGAATACTGTCGTACTCATAACCGGTGCCAGTGTCGCTGCACCTAATGCCATAGCACAGATGGTTTTACGAAGCATTTTCATAGATTCACCTTTTATATTTGCATCAACGCAATTTGTTAGATGGCTCCATCTTAAACCACTTTCATTGACTAAATTTAGAGAAAATAAGAAGTTTTGTATGGTTATTAATGCAAATTGCTGTTTTTTATTCATCATGATGGAGAAATATAAAATAAAAAGGCACTTGATTTGATTCAAATGCCTTTCAAATAATTAAACCATGATTTAGCAATTTTAACATGCCAATATTGAGTTATTTCCATTGCCAACCGATCGATGCACCAGCGCCAAAGTCACCTTCAGAATTCCCTGTTGCAGCCAATTTATACACATATTTATTGGTTTCACTCACTCCACTGAAACCAACTGCATAGCCTTGTGAACCTTCCCAAGCCCCCATACCTACGCTAAACATGTTGTATCCGGCATCTGTGGGTTGCGGTAAGGAGGCGATTGCAATACTTGAAGCAACAGCACCGTAAACATTATCTTTAACTTTATTGAAATTATGGTTCAATTCATTCACACGTTGATTGGTATAACTATTGGCTTGATTAAGTACATTTGCCCCATGCTGATCTGTATATGCTTTTGAACTATTTAACACTTCTAGATCTGCTTGACGCATTTGTTTCACGTTTACCGCATCGGTGTCTGCCGTACCAGCTGCCACATGGATAATTTGCCGCTCTGCACCAGCCGAGCCAACGGAAACCGTATTATTGCGGTCAGAGCTTGAACCATTGCCAAGTACAACAGCATTATTTGCAGAGGTGTTGATATTGTTACCAACCACATAGGTATTATTACCAGTGACTGTATTATTGGTACCTAATGCACCAGATCCATCACCACTGACTGTATTGTTTACACCGAGGGCAATAGAATGATTACCATCAGCTTTATTACCTGCACCGACTGCAATCGCATCTTGTCCATTCGCAGTTGGTTTAGGTGCTGTATTGGCAACGTTTGATTGTATTTTAATGTACGGATCTGTTCCTTTTAAGCTCAACAACCATTCAACTTCAGTACCGACAAATCCATTTTTTATCGCAAGTTCATATGCACTGAAACCATTTTCACCAGTTAGTCCTTGTGCGCCAACTGCACCACGTAGACTTTCTAACCATTGGTCTTCATTGCCTTCATAACCATTGCTCACCGCAACTTGATAAGCACTTGCACCATCTAAACCATTGCTACCATTCAGACCGTTCAACCCATCCTTACCATCGATGCCGTCTCGGCCATTTAATCCATCTTTACCAGTAGCACCTGTAGCGCCTGTTGCTCCTGTATCGCCTTTGTCACCCTTAGCTCCGGTTGCACCTGTAGCGCCTGTTGCTCCAGTATCACCTTTATCACCAGCAGGACCTTGAGGACCTATTGGCCCTGCTGGACCAGGAATACCACTATTGCAACGATTACAAGTATGCCCAAGATGTGATGAACTACTCCCACCGGCCCATGCAATTGAACCTAGAGAAAGTAAAATACTCACAGCAAGTAATTTTGGTACAACTTTAATAGCGATTGAAGTTATTTCACCAAGTCCTAGTGTCTTTTCAAATGCAATTTGTTGGCTTTTATCAGGACAATTCCTTTTCTGATAGTCAGCATTGATAAAAACTGTATTCAATATTTTATTCATGTCCTTATCCTTTTTTTGTATTTGTACTCATCTATTACGCTCTTTATTTTTTGTGATTTAAATCGCTATTTATGGTGATTTATTGATATATACATCATTTGTAACAATCTAAAATAATACCTCACATTTTATTCAGACGAAAAAAAACCCGCAAAAAAATGCGGGTCTTTTTTCTATTCAAGCTTACGCTTCAACAGATACGTAGCGACGACCGAATTGGCCTTTCACTTCGAATTTTACAACGCCGTCAGCAGTTGCAAATAAAGTATGGTCACGGCCCATACCTACATTTACACCAGCGTGGAATTCAGTACCACGTTGACGAACGATGATGTTACCAGCAGTCACAGATTGACCGCCGTAGATTTTAACACCCAACATTTTTGGGTTCGAGTCACGACCGTTTTTAGTCGAACCACCGGCTTTTTTAGTTGCCATGTCTACTTACTCCTCGTAATTAGCCTGAAATAGCTGTAATTTTCAACTCAGTGAACCATTGACGGTGACCTTGTTGTTTACGATAGTGTTTACGACGACGCATTTTGATGATGCGGATTTTGTCGTGACGACCATGGCTAACTACTTCAGCAGTTACTTTAGCGCCAGCTACTACTGGTGCACCAATTTGAATGCTGTCACCGTTAACAAGCATCAACACGTCATCAAAAGTAACAGTTGAGCCAGTTTCAGCTTTCAATAATTCTACTTTAAGGGTTTCACCCTCAACTACACGGTGTTGTTTACCACCGCTTTGGATTACTGCGTACATTTAAGTACTCCAAACATGCCCGTGTTGTCGTGCCGGTAAAGGGATATACCGATCTTAAAACGATCGTCACTGGGGTTTCGCAAAGGCAAAGATTTTAAGGGATAACCCAAAAAACAACAAGTCATTTCCGTAAAATATTAGATGAGTATGCGTTTATTATATAAACAGTGTCATTAAAACCATTAAAATGAGTGCTCTATTTCACTTATCATGCTTTTGGCAAGGTTTGACATAGATTTTTAGCAACAATTCGCTAATATACACTGGACTGACATCAACAACATGCTGTTCAAACAACATGCTAAAGATAAAAGTCTGTTAAAAAATAAGTACAATACTTCCGCTTGATGAAAAAAATCACTTAAGATTAAGTCAATTGAGTAAGTTCTTATCTGTTATTCATATAACAAATTGCTACACTACGTCTGTAATTCAAAAATTATTGAGGTTTCTCTTCATATGACCATCGACTTTAAGCAAGATATTCTCGCGCCTGTTGCTACTGACTTTGCTGCGATGGACAAATTTATTAATGAAGGGATCACGTCTAAAGTTGCCTTGGTCATGGCAGTCAGTAAACATGTAGTCGAAGCAGGCGGTAAACGCATGCGTCCCATTATGTGCTTACTTGCAGCAAAGGCTTGTGGCGCAGAAGATTTAGAAAAACACCGTAAACTTGCAGCAATTATTGAAATGCTACATACCGCAACCTTGGTTCATGACGACGTAGTCGATGAATCGGGATTACGCCGTGGCCGCCCAACAGCAAATGCGACATGGAATAATCAAACTGCCGTACTTGTGGGTGATTTTTTGATTTCTCGCGCTTTTGATTTATTGGTGGATCTAGACAGCAAAGTATTACTCAAAGACTTTTCAACGGGTACCTGTGAAATTGCTGAAGGTGAAGTTTTACAACTTCAATCACAACACCAACCTGAAACTACTGAACAAACCTATTTAGATATTATTCACGGTAAAACATCACGTTTATTTGAGCTCGCTACCGAAGGTGCAGCGATTTTGACGGGTACACCAGAGTACCGTGAACCGCTTAGAAAATTTGCCGGACACTTTGGAAATGCCTTTCAAATTATTGACGATATTTTAGATTACACCTCAGATGCTGAAACATTAGGTAAAAATATTGGCGATGATTTGATGGAAGGTAAACCAACTTTACCTTTAATCTCTGCCTTAAAGAATACCACTGGCGAAGAACATGACATTATTCGCCGCAGTATTGCCACAGGTGGTACGGCAGATTTAGAGCGTGTTATTCAGATTGTACAAAGCTCTGGGGCACTTGATTATTGTAGCCAACGAGCGACTGAAGAAACTGAGGCAGCACTAGCCGCTTTAGCAGCGCTACCAGATACTGAATATCGTCAAGCTTTAATCAACCTCGCAAACTTGGCATTACACCGAATTCAATAATTAACAATATTCATCGTAATCCTCCTTGCCTATGCATATAAAACTCAATGATATCTTTTTGACCATGCAGCAACAGCTCGATACCCCTCGGGCTGTGCTGGATGAAAACTTGCTGATCGAATTGGTCAACCGAATTCGACCAGAAGATACAAAAAATACCGACGAAATTAAGAAAAAATTTCAGGCTTTCATCCAAGCTTTACTCATCACGCCAGATGCAGCCTCTACCCTGCAAAGTTTTGTCCTAAAACTCATTAGCCGATATAAACAAACCAGTTTATATGCGGACACGGGTATTTTGTCTCTCGATGGTTTTTGGGGACAACTGTTCCAACGGCTTGGCGCACATTTTCTTCCTCTGATCAATGACGAAACTCAATTACAAGATTTAGTCCGTCGAGTTTTTTATCGTCATAGCGACAAATATTGGCTGGACAGTATTGATGATCAGCAATGGATGCAGCTATTGCGACTGTTTAACCAAGGTCATAGCAATCAGGAAGAAAAAAAGAAAATTCGCCGTGAGTTAATTAAAGCCATTACCGTTTTGTCCTATCGGGTAAGTGGTATTGGCTTATATCCTGAATTTATTAATGCACAGCCTGAACTGACCGAATATGAATCACCATTTTTGGTGCAAAACCGCGAAATAAATGATTTTATTCAGCAGTATAAAAAGCTGCATCAAAGTGCTGAAGAAATGAGTGCTGTGCTACCGCCAGATGCTTCTCAAGCGTTGGTAATGCTGGAACAATGTCGTGATGTGGTGCTGAAGATTCGGCGTGCGACCAAACGAATTGGTGTAAGTGTCAGCCTGACTTACTTATTGTCGCTTTTAGAACAGTGTTTAGATCGCTTAGAAATCTTACTCAACCTGATTGTTGAAGAAGATGATGTCCGCTATGTGTCTATGGGTAGTTTACTCAGTGATGTGACGTCAGCGATTTATAGCGAGCGCAGTGTGCGCGATTTGCTCGCCACCAATAGTGAATTGGTTGCCCTACAAGTCACCGAAAACGCAAGTAAAACCGGCGAACACTATGTAAGTACGGACAAACAAGGCTTTATGAGCATGTACCGGTCTGCGGCAGGTGCCGGTGTGATCATTGCGTGTATGGCAACTTTAAAAGTACTGATGACACGTTTGACAATGGCTCCTTTAATGCAAGCCATTTCATACAGCCTAAATTACTCTCTCGGCTTTATGCTGATTCATGTCTTACATTTTACTGTTGCCACTAAACAGCCTGCGATGACAGCTGCCGCCCTTGCCTCGACGGTTCAGCATCGTAAAGGCTCGAAAATGGCGCAGATTGCCGAACTTGCCGCGCTAATTATTAACATCATTCGAACCCAGTTTATTGCAATCTTAGGCAACATCAGTATTGCGATTCCTGTTGCAGCATTGATCGCATTAAGTTGGGACATGGCTTTACATGAGCCATTAATGAATCATGCAAAAGCAGCTAAAACCTTACACGACCTCAATCCATTTACCTCATTGGCTGTGCCACATGCTGCGATTGCTGGGGTATGTTTGTTTTTATCAGGTTTGCTTGCTGGATACTTTGACAACATGGCGATCTATCGCAAAGTTGGACCACGGATTCAAGCACATCCAAAGTTAAAACGCATCATGGGTCAAGAGAGACTGGATAAGCTTGCCGCTTACATTGAGCGAAACTTAGGTGCTTTAGCAGGTAACTTCTTATTCGGGATCATGCTGGGCAGTATGGGAACAATTGGATTTATTTTTGGTTTACCTTTAGATATTCGCCATATCGCCTTCGCCTCGGCCAACTTCATTCAAGGCCTCATCAATATTAATGGTTCACCAGACATTGGCTTAATCATTGTGTCATTCTTAGGGGTTATTCTGATCGGTCTGACTAACTTATTCGTCAGTTTCACGTTAACCATTATTGTGGCACTACGGGCACGTCGCGTAAGATTTGAACAATGGAAACCACTGGCTAAACTGGTGATGACTCATTTTCTAACGCGACCAAGTGATTTTTTCTGGCCACCGAAAACCCCACTTGAAGTTGAAGATGGCACACAAGCCAGTAAGAACAATCATTAGCAGATTTGTGTTTTATTTTAGTAAGATGTAAATGAACACAAAAAATAAAATCAGTATGATTTACACATACTTGAAATAAAGTGTACTGATGAGTACACTTTAGTCCATTAATTAACCGAGCTCAAACCGGTTAAAATGACAAGGAATAAAATATGCCACGAACGCTACTGTTTGTTGGTTTTTTTGCATTAATTATCAGTGTGTTGTCGCTTTATTCTACCTATTTAAATCTATTAGATTTAAATATCGTGGAATGGATGAGTCAGCACCGTATTGCTGTTTTTAATCAAATTGCCATCGGACTTTCGGCGCTAGGCGGCATGCCTTTTGTATTATTTTTCACCACGCTATGGTGTTTACACTTTGCGTGGTATAAAAAATACACAGAGATTGTTTTTATCAGTATAGGGATCTTTGGAAGTATCGGCCTTGCATGGTTGCTTAAATTTACGTTCACCAGACCGCGACCCCCAGAAATGTACCATCTTGTAGCGTCTTACGGGAGTTCATTCCCAAGTGCACACAGTTGTTATGCTGCATCGCTTGCGTGTCTTATGATCTTGATTTACCGACAACATGCTCAACATCGCTTGATCACCATTTTGGCATTGTTATGGATGCTGTGTATGGGTGTTTCGCGAGTATATGTTGGGGTTCATTTTCCGACAGATGTCTTATCCGGTTGGAGCATAAGTTTTATTTGGATCGCGCTACTTTATTTGAGTTACATCAAAATCAGTAAAGCGTAAACAAATGAATAATTTAGATAAATATCTAATTGAGGTGGAACAATGATGTCTGCAAAGCTTTGGGCTCCTGCCCTGACTGCTTGCGCATTGGCAACAAGTATTGCACTTGTTGGTTGTAGCAAAGATCCTAAAGATGCACAGCAAGCTGCTGCTGCACAGCAAATGCCACCAACTGAAGTCGGTGTCATTGTTGCCCAACCGCAAAGCGTTGAACAATCTGTTGAACTTTCAGGCCGTACATCTGCCTATGAAATTTCAGAAGTACGTCCACAAACCAGTGGTGTAGTACTGAAACGTCTATTTGCAGAAGGTAGCTATGTTCGCGAAGGACAAGCCTTGTACGAGATCGACTCGCGTACAAACCGTGCTTCAGCTGACAGTGCTCGTGCTGCTTTAACACGTCAACAAGCAAACCTAAACGTGTTACGTGTTAAAGAAGGTCGTTACCGTCAGCTTGTGGGATCAAATGCGATTTCAAAACAAGAATACGACGATATTGTTGCTCAAGTTAAACTGGCTGAAGCAGACGTTGCTGCATCTCAGGCAGAACTTAAAAATGCAGAAATTAATTTAGGTTATTCAACTGTACGTGCGCCAATTTCGGGTCAAACAAACCGTTCAACTGTGACTGCTGGTGCATTAGTTACTGCATCTCAGGCTGATCCATTAGTCACAATTCAACGTCTTGATCCAATGTACGTTGACATTAACCAATCAAGTGCTGAACTTCTTCGCTTACGTCAACAATTAAGCCAAGGCAACTTGGACAGCAGTAATAACACCAAAGTGAAATTACGTCTTGAAGATGGTAGCGAATACCCAATTGAAGGTCGTCTTGCATTTTCTGATGCGAGTGTAAACCCAGATACAGGTACGGTTACGCTTCGCGCTGTGTTCTCTAACCCGAACCATTTATTACTTCCGGGTATGTTTGCCAATGCTCGCATCGTTCAAGGTGTGATTCCAAATGCTTACCTGATTCCACAAGCTGCTATTACACGTACTCCTACAGGTCAAGCGATTGCAATGATTGTGAATGCAAAAGGTGCTGTTGAATCTCGTCCTGTAACAACAGTCGGTACTCAAGGTGCAAACTGGATCGTGACTCAAGGCTTAAACACTGGCGATAAAGTGATTGTTGACGGTATTGCGAAAGTTAAGCCAGAACAACAAGTTGTAGCCAAACCGTATCAACCTCAGGCTGCTGCACCTCAAGGTGCGCAACAACCTGCTGCAGCAAAGCCAGATGCTAAAGTTGCAGAACAAGCAGCACCTAAATCTGAACAAAAAGCTACTTCAAACGCATAGGGAGTAGACTGAATGGCTCAATTCTTTATTCATCGCCCCATTTTTGCGTGGGTGATTGCATTGGTAATTATGCTAGCGGGTGTACTCACGCTATCTAATATGCCAATTGCACAGTATCCGACCATTGCGCCGCCAACGGTTTCAATCTCTGCGACTTACCCTGGTGCGTCTGCAGAAACAGTTGAAAACACCGTAACCCAAATCATTGAACAACAAATGAATGGTTTGGATGGCTTACGTTATATTTCGTCAAACAGTGCGGGTAACGGTCAAGCATCTATTACATTGAACTTTGAACAAGGGATCGATCCAGATATCGCCCAAGTTCAAGTCCAAAACAAACTCCAGTCTGCGACAGCGCTATTACCTGAAGACGTACAACGTCAAGGTGTAAAAGTCACCAAATCTGGCGCAAGCTTCCTACAAGTTGTAGCATTCCACTCACCATCGGGTAAGTTGACTGCGGACGACATTAAGGACTATGTAAACTCGAATATTTCTGAACCTCTCAGCCGTGTGGCAGGTGTAGGTGAAGTCCAAGTATTCGGTGGTTCTTATGCGATGCGTATTTGGCTAGATCCAGCCAAAATGGCAAACCTGAAAGTTACACCGAGTGATGTGGCTGCGGCTATCCGTACACAGAATGCTCAGGTTGCTGTTGGTCAGTTAGGCGGTGCGCCTGCAACTGAAGGTCAAGTACTGAACGCGACAGTTACAGCACAAAGTTTGTTGCAAACACCAGAGCAGTTTAAAAACATTTTCCTGCGTAACAGTAGTGATGGTGCTCAAGTACGTTTAGGTGATGTTGCACGTGTTGAATTAGGTGCTGACAACTATCAGTTCGACTCTAAGTTCAACAACAAACCTGCTGGTGGTGTAGCGATCAAACTAGCAACTGGTGCAAACGCATTAGATACAGCCGAAGCTGTTGAAGCACGTTTAAAAGAACTACGTCCAAACTACCCTGAAGGTTTAGAAGACACGCTTGCATTTGATACGACTCCATTCATTAAGTTATCGATTGAAAGTGTTGTACATACCCTTGTAGAAGCCGTGATTCTTGTATTCTTTGTGATGTTCTTATTCTTACAGAACTGGCGCGCAACGATTATTCCGACATTGGCTGTACCTGTAGTGGTATTGGGTACTTTTGCTGTCATTAACATGTTTGGTTTCTCGATCAACACACTCACCATGTTCGCGATGGTACTGGCGATTGGTCTCCTCGTGGATGATGCGATTGTTGTCGTAGAGAACGTTGAACGTGTCATGGTTGAAGATCATCTTGACCCAGTGACTGCAACTGAAATCTCAATGAAACAGATCTCGGGTGCCTTAATCGGTATTACCTCTGTGTTAACCGCTGTATTCGTGCCGATGGCATTTTTCGGTGGTACAACAGGTGTAATTTATCGTCAGTTCTCAATCACACTGGTAACAGCAATGATTCTGTCATTGATTGTGGCATTGACCTTTACCCCTGCCCTATGTGCGACCATGTTGAAACAACATGATCCAAACAAACCTGAAAGCAACAACATCTTTGCCCGTTTCTTCCGTTGGTTTAACAGCTCTTTTGATAAAGTTGCGCATAAATACCAAGGCGGCGTGAACTTCATGACACACCACAAGATTTTCTCTGGTGTGATTTATGCAGTTGTAATCGGCTTATTAGTGCTTTTATTCCAAAAGTTACCATCATCATTCTTACCTGAAGAAGACCAAGGTGTTGTAATGACACTGGTACAGTTACCACCGAATGCCTCACTTGAGCGTACGGATAAAACTGTCACTGCAATGACCGATTACTTCCTGAAAAACGAAGAAAAATATGTCGATTCTGTATTCAGTGTTGCCGGTTTCTCGTTCACAGGTGTAGGTCAAAACGCAGGTCTTGCATTCATCAAGTTAAAAGATTGGGAAGACCGTACATCACCTGAATCTCAAGTGGGTGCGATTATTCAACGTGGTATGGCATTGAACATGATCGTGAAGGATGCTTCATACATCATGCCAATCCAATTACCAGCAATGCCTGAATTGGGTGTAACTGCCGGCTTCAACTTGCAGTTAAAAGCTTCTGCAGGTCAAACCCATCAACAACTTATCGATGCCCGTAATATGGTGCTCGGTATGGCTGCTCAAGATAAACGCCTCATGGGTGTTCGTCCTAACGGTCAAGAAGATACACCACAGTACAAAATCACGATTGACCAAGCTCAAGCCGGTGCAATGGGTGTGAGTATTTCTGAGATTAACACTACAATGGGTATGGCATGGGGTGGTTCTTACATCAATGACTTCGTTGACCGTGGTCGTGTGAAGAAAGTCTATGTACAAGGTGAAGCTGCGGCACGTATGATGCCTGAAGACCTGAGCCAGTGGTATGTCCGTAACAACCAAGGCACAATGGTTCCATTCTCGACCTTCGCTACTGGTGAATGGACTTATGGTTCACCACGTCTTGAACGTTATAACGGTATCGCATCTGTGAACATTCAAGGTTCACCGGGTGTGGGTGTAAGTTCGGGCGACGCGATGAAAGCGATGGAAGAAATTGTACAAAAACTTCCTTCGATGGGCGTTCAAGGCTTTGACTATGAATGGACTGGTCTATCTCTAGAAGAACGTGAGTCTGGCGCACAAGCACCATTCCTATACGCACTTTCATTGTTAATCGTCTTCCTATGTCTTGCTGCCTTGTATGAAAGCTGGTCTATTCCGTTCTCAGTATTACTGGTTGTACCATTAGGTGTATTGGGTGCGTTATTACTGACTTTCCTTGGAATGGTGTTCTTCAAAAATCCAAACTTGGCGAATAACATTTACTTCCAGGTGGCTATTATTGCCGTCATTGGTTTGTCCGCGAAGAATGCGATCTTGATCGTAGAATTCGCCAAAGAACTTCAAGAAAAAGGTGAAGATCTGTTTGACGCAACATTGCATGCCGCTAAAATGCGTCTACGTCCAATTATCATGACCACTTTAGCCTTTGGTTTTGGTGTACTTCCGCTTGCGCTTTCTTCAGGTGCAGGTGCAGGTAGCCAGCACTCCGTAGGTTATGGTGTATTGGGTGGTGTAATCAGTTCTACCCTACTTGGTATCTTCTTTATTCCTGTGTTCTATGTATGGATCCGAAGTATCTTTAAGTACAAACCAAAACAACAAAATAATCAGGAGCATTTATCGTGATGCAAAATGTATGGTCTATTGCAGGTCGTAGCATTGCGGTTTCTTCACTTGCGCTTGCTTTGGCTGCCTGCCAAAGCATGCGTGGTCCAGAGCCGGTTGTTCAGACCAATATCCCCGAAAGCTACACAGCAAGTGCTTCTGGTACTTCTGTTGCTGAACAAGGATATAAAGATTTCTTTGCTGACCAACGTCTGGTACAAGTTCTTGACTTAGCTTTAGCCAATAACCGTGACCTACGTACGGCTGCTTTAAATATTGAACGTGCACAGCAACAGTATCAAATCACTGCCAATGGTCAATTACCAACCATTGGTGCAAGTGGTAGTGTACTTCGTCAAGACACGTTGAATACACAAAAGCCTATCACCTCTTATAATGTCGGTTTAGGTGTCACTGCCTATGAACTTGATTTTTGGGGTCGTGTACGTAGCTTAAAAGACAACGCTTTAGACAGTTACCTTGCAACTGCAAGTGCCCGTGATGCAACACAAATTGCGTTGATCGGTCAAGTGGCTCAAGCATGGTTAAACTATGCATACGCTAACTCAAACTTGAAGCTTGCGGATCAAACCTTAAAGGCTCAGCTTGAATCTTACAACCTCAACAAAAAGCGTTTTGATGTCGGTATTGACAGTGAAGTTCCTGTTCGTCAGGCTCAAATTTCTGTAGAAACTGCACGTAATGATGTTGCGAATTACAAGACTCAAATTGCTCAAGCGCAAAACTTATTGAACCTATTAGTGGGTCAACAAGTGCCTGCGAACTTGCTGCCGAACCAACGTGTCAGTCGAATTACTTCGACCAATACCATTGGTTCAGGTATTCCAAGTGACTTGTTGAACAACCGTCCAGATGTACGTGCAGCTGAATATAAACTGTCTGCTGCTGGTGCGAACATTGGTGCAGCTAAAGCACGTCTGTTCCCTACGATTAGTCTGACAGGTTCAGCGGGTTATGCTTCAACGGACTTAGGTGATCTATTTAAATCAGGCAACTTTGTATGGTCTGCTGGCCCTAGCCTAGATATTCCAATTTTCGACTGGGGTACACGTCAGGCAAATATTAAAGTTTCTGAAACTGACCAGAAAATTGCATTGTCTGATTATGAAAAATCAGTTCAGTCAGCTTTCCGTGAAGTGAATGATGCGCTTGCAGTTCGCCAAAACATTGGTGACCGTATTGCAGCACAGCGCCGTTTAGTTGATGCAACCAACACAACGTACAAACTATCAAATGCTCGCTTCCGTGCTGGTATTGATAGCTACTTAACTGTACTGGATGCGCAGCGTGCATCTTATGCAGCTGAGCAAGGTTTGTTGTTGCTTGAACAAGCAAATCTCAACAACCAAGTTGAATTGTATAAAACACTTGGTGGTGGTATCAAAGCCAACACTTCTGATGCTGTGCAATACCAACCTTCTACTGCCGAACGTAAAGCAGCATCAAAACAATAATTTGATTTAGCCTAGCCAGTAATATTTGAAAAGCTCACTTCGGTGGGCTTTTTCATTTTTAGATCGAAGCTTTAAAATAAAAATGAATTTATTGCTTTTTGCTAAAGAGTTTTCTATCTTCAATTCACCTTTTTATATTGATAACTAAAAATGCTTTTAAGTAATCTTGAATCTGTTCCGGGTCATACCATTACACAACAACTTGATGTCGTTTATGGCAGTACTGTCCGCAGTAAACATGTTGGTCGTGACTTTATGGCTGGCCTAAAAAATATCGTGGGTGGTGAACTCAAAGGTTATACAGAACTACTCGAAGAATCCCGTCAAGAAGCTATGAGCCGTATGATTGATAAAGCACGTGCCTTAGGCGCGAATGCGGTCGTCGGTATCCGTTTTTCAACCTCAAATATTGCTCAAGGCGCCTCTGAATTATTTGTGTATGGCACGGCTGTTCGCGTAGAAGCCAACTCAGCAAAACTCCCAGACCCATTTCCAACTCAGGACTAAGTCATGGATGCCTTTATTTTTAAAGTCCTGATCTTTGTGGTGCTCTTTTGTATTGGTTGGGGCTTCGGTCGCCATATCGAACAAAAACATCTCAAAGAACTCGAAGCTCAAGAAAAGCGATTGGCACATATTCGCATAGACAACAACCGCTTTAAAACTACTGAACATTTCGGACAACTTATTTCGAGTAATGTAGTGATTTCACATGATTATTTTAAATATGTGATTGCCAATATTCAGAACTTCTTTGGCGGACGTTTAACCAGTTATGAAAGCATCGTCGATCGGGCACGTCGTGAAGCCGTGGTGCGTTTAAAGCAAGAAGCTGAAAAGATGGGCGCAAACCAAATTATGGGCTTACGTTTAAGCACCACTGAGTTGGGTATGCAAGGTGGCATGGTCGAAGTCTTTGCGTATGGAACAGCAATTCAAAAGAGAGACATCTGATCTCTCTACTTCTCCCCAATTCATTTTTACTATTTAATTTACTTTACACAATGTGTTTTCAAACTCTTCATAACTCACATTTTCATTGCGACAAACTTTAAAGCAAACTTCATTAAATTTCTTTTCATCAATATTTGGATCATGATAACTAAATGCAACATCTCCAGCATAAGCACGTGCCAGATCTTGCACCACAATGTCAGCTTTACATCCATATAAAGTTGGACATGCCTCTAATGTTCCTTCGTAATACTCTTTACACTGAGTCGGTTCAACATCCACCTTATTGGGTTTTTGCATCGACACATTTAAACCATTTTCATTCATTAGAAGAAAATATTGAAGTTTTCTAAATGGTTTTAAGTCAATCTCGAGTCCCGAATGATTGATACGAGCCAATTGATCTTTGTAAGAATTATGATCATCTGAGATTAACTCTGCATTACCAGCTTTGTCGATTTTGATAAAGCTATAGTTGACAGGCATATATGCGCCACTCCCCTTATGTGCAATCACTTCGATCAAATGATCTTTCGCAATAAATGCGCCCGTAAATACAGTCGATTCAACACTGGTCAGCAACTTACCTTTCACTAAAACACAATATCCAAAACATTGATCTTTGAATATAGCCTGATCGCCTTTAAAATCATCAACAGGATGAAATTCAGCTCGCCATTTAAAATCACCAATTTTATTCGAGCTATAAGGTAATTTATCAACATCTGAATCTTGAGGATTTTGACTGTAATACTCAGACTTCAATAATCCTTTTTCATCAAACAGTGCTTCGATCGGTAACCACCCCTCATTTGGTCCTCGCATAACAACTTCTGCACTCGCCGCTTCAACTTTAGGTTCAATCTCAACAGATTCAATAACTGGTTCTGATACAGTTCCTATTTCTTTTTCAGGCTTTTCGAGCGTTGACTTCTGCTCAATTTTTTGAGTTTTCTGTTTAAAATAAAAATATGCCACTGTACCGATTGCACCAATGATTGCGCACAAAATGATGGCTATTCCCCATTTGTTAAAATTATTCTTTTTCATTTCTTATAATCTCGTTACTCATTAAAAAAGTCACTGTTAAGAGTGACTTTTAAACTATTTAAACTTGATAAAATTTACTTCACTTTGGTTTTACGAATCATTTTATATAACGTTGTTGGTGATAATCGAGATACCCAAACACCGAGCTTTTCTTTAGAACCACCCACCACGATGTATTCTTCCCCACGTTGTAAAGATTGCACCACCGTTTCGGCAAACTCATTGGCTTCTAGACCATTTTCAATAGCTTCATCCTGATGCCCTTGTGGCTTGCCTGCACCATTGAGTGCATTAAATGAAACATTGGTTTTGACAAATCCGGGGAATATCACCGATACGCCCACCCCTTGATCCGCAACTTCCGCACGTAGACTGTTCGCCCACATATGAATGGCAGCTTTTGCAGCAGAATAGGTCGCGCGGTATTGTGTCCCTAATAAGCCTGCAACACTTGAAACAAAAGCAATTCGACCAGACTTTTGTGCTAAAAATGTCGGTAAAACGGTTTTGGTTAAATAGACTTGCGAAAAATAATCGACTTCCATGATGGCACGTTCAGTTTGCATAGTCGTATCCGTAATCAATGCACGCTGACTCAATCCCGCATTATTGATTAGCCAGTCAATTCGACCTTTATGCGCAAGGACTTGTTCATAAGCATGGCGAACTTGTTCTTCATTGGTAATATCTGCACACACTGAAAGATGCTGATCTGGATGTAATAATGAAACACGGACTTTTTCCAACTCTTCAAAACGACGTGCGGTCAAAATGACCTGCGCCCCTTGCAAAGCACATTCTTTTGCTAAAGCTTCACCCAAACCTGACGATGCCCCAGTAATCCATACCACTTTTCCGTTCAAATCATCACGTTTTGCCATTTTGACATCCTTTTAAATAACTAATTTATTCATTTATATATATTTTATGCTTTACGTAGTACAGGCTCATTGTTCAAAAACACCATAAAATGATCAAAGTAATGACTCATCGATTGTGCATCATAAATTTTGCCGAGTTTATCAAAACGTTTATAACCGAGTTGCGTGGTGAGATTGATGACACCGGTTAAAGTTTTATCCACCACCATATTAAATTTCAGCATTTTTTTTGGTTCTCGCACCAAATGCGTCACCCCGGCATCGACCACTTGTGTAAATGCCTTCAATGCGAGTGGGACATATTGATTCTGCCCTTCTTTCATTTGACTGACATAGGCAAGCAAGTCGGTTGCTAAAGAGGCATCGATCGGATAATGCATATAATGCTGACCATCTTTGCTGTAAAAACGTCCATATAAATAATTTACCATCGGTACAAGGCGGTCATTGCCAAAAAAAGACACCGACCACGGCATATATTTACGGGTCGTTTCACGTATTTGCTGAATAATTTTTTCGGATTCATTGTCTCCAGACTTATTCATGCGCGCCATTTGGCCAAAAACTTGATCTAAAATTTCACATGCAATATCCGCTAAATTATCCCCTAAGGCTTTGGACTGACTTTCTGTTTCACCTGCATTGAGTTTTTGATGAATCGTCTCAAAACGTTGATATGTCGTAGGTTGAATCTTTAAAGAAATAGAATAAGTCATTTGATATTGCTCCTTTTATCTTAGTTTTGGGATCAATGGATACTTCTTATCTTAGGTCCTATCATACGGACTCTTTTATTTACTGCCAAATCCTAAAAGTTAACATTCGCCCAACATCCCTAATTCACCATTTTTTTTGCTACAATAGATCTAATTTTTTATCCACTTTTGATCTGTTTAGACTATGACTGATTCAGCGCAAAATATTGCTACGACCTACGATCCGACCGAGATCGAAAAAAAATGGTACAAGACTTGGGAAGAGAGAGGCTACTTCAAGCCATCTCAAAAAGGTGATTCATTCTGTATTATGATTCCGCCACCAAACGTCACTGGTAGCTTGCACATGGGTCATGGTTTTAACAATGCCATTATGGATGCGTTGACTCGTTATAACCGCATGTCTGGCAAAAATACCCTTTGGCAGCCGGGTACCGACCATGCAGGTATCGCAACGCAAATGGTTGTTGAACGTCAATTGGGTGCTGAAGGCATCAGCCGTCACGACCTTGGCCGTGAAAAGTTCATCGAAAAAGTGTGGGAATGGAAAGAACAATCTGGCGGGAACATTACCCGTCAAATTCGTCGTCTAGGCTCATCTGTAGACTGGTCACGTGAACGCTTCACCATGGACGAAGGTCTTTCTAACGCGGTTAAAGAAGTATTTGTTAAGCTACATGAAGAAGGCTTAATTTACCGTGGTAAACGCCTCGTAAACTGGGACCCTAAACTACAAACTGCCCTTTCTGACTTAGAAGTTGAGTCTGATAAAGAAGAAGCAGGTTCACTTTGGCACTTCAAATATTTCTTTGAAGACAAATCAATCCGCACCCATGACGGCAAAGATCACATTGTTGTGGCGACAACACGTCCTGAAACATTGCTTGGCGATACAGCTGTTGCGGTTGCGCTTGATGATGAACGCTATGCAGCGCTTGTAGGCAAAAACATCATCCTACCTATTACAGGCCGTGCTGTTCCTATCGTAAAAGACGAATATGTAGACAAAGAATTTGGTACAGGCTGTGTGAAAATCACCCCTGCGCACGACTTCAATGACTATGAAGTGGGCAAACGCTGTGAACTTCCAATCATCAACATCTTCAACAAAAATGCTGAAGTGCTGGCTGAGTTTGAATACATCGCAAAAGCGGGCGAGCAAATTTCTAAAACCATTCCTGCACCTGCGGATTACATTGGTTTAGAACGTTTTGAAGCACGTAAAAAATTGGTTGCTCAAGCGGAAGCTGAAGGCTGGTTAGACCAAATTCAACCATATACCTTGAAGCCACCTCGCGGTGACCGTTCAGGTGTGATCGTTGAACCATTACTGACTGACCAATGGTATGTGAAGATCGCTCCGCTTGCTGAACCTGCAATCAAAGCTGTGAAAGATGGCGAGATCAAATTTGTACCTGAGCAATACAGCAACATGTACATGGCTTGGATGAACAACATTCAAGACTGGTGTATTTCGCGTCAATTGTGGTGGGGTCACCGTATTCCAGCTTGGTACGATGCTGAAGGCAACGTATTTGTCGGTCGCGACGAAGCTGAAGTTCGTGCGAAAAACGGCATTGCACCTGAAGTTGAATTGAAACAAGACGAAGACGTGCTTGATACATGGTTCTCTTCTGGTCTTTGGACGTTCTCAACTTTAGGTTGGACTGGTGACGCGGCGAAAGATAAAGAAAACTATTTCTTAAATACTTTCCACCCGACTGATGTACTAGTAACAGGTTTCGACATCATCTTCTTCTGGGTTGCCCGCATGATCATGATGACCATGCACTTCATGAAAAATGAAGATGGCACACCGCAAGTTCCGTTCAAAACAGTGTACGTTCACGGTTTGGTACGTGATGGCGAAGGTCAGAAAATGTCTAAATCTAAGGGTAACGTACTTGACCCATTAGACTTGATTGACGGTGTTGACCTTGAAACTTTAGTACAAAAACGTACAACTGGTTTGATGAACCCGAAACAAGCGTCGAAGATTGAGAAATCAACGCGTAAAGAATTCCCTGAAGGTATTCAATCTTACGGTACTGACGCTGTACGTTTCACATTCTGTGCGCTTGCCAACACTGGCCGTGACATTAAGTTCGACATGAAACGTGTTGAAGGCTACCGTAACTTTGCCAACAAGATCTGGAACGCAACGCGTTTCGTGATGATGAACTGCGAAGAGCAAGTGATTGGTATCGATGCTCGTCAAGACCTTTGGGAATTGCCTGAACAGTGGATCGTGAGCCGTCTGCAAAAAGCGGAACAAGCGGTGCAAACAGCATTTGCAACCTACCGTTTAGACTTGGCTGCACAAGCGATTTACGAGTTCATTTGGAATGAATACTGTGACTGGTATGTAGAACTCACTAAGCCAGTTCTCAATGACGAAAACGTATCTGTTGAGCGTAAAGCTGAAGTACGTCGTGTACTGCTTGCTGTAATGGAAGCATCGTTACGTTTGGCTCATCCATTGATGCCTTACCTAACAGAAGAAATCTGGCAAACACTTGCGCCGAAACTGAACATTTCTGGCGAAACAATCATGTTAGCTCAGTACCCTGTTGCTGACCAAGCATTAATTAATGACCAAGCTGAAGCAGATATGCAATGGCTGCAAGGTTTGATTGGTGCGGTACGTAATATCCGTGGTGAAATGGGCTTAGGTAATGCGCGTTTGTTGCCTGTTCTTCTTCAAAATACAACGGATGCTGAAAAAGCACAAATCGCACGTATTGAACCATTGTTTAAAGCATTGGCAAAAGTTGAAAGCATTACTTTCCTTGCTGACAGTGAACAACCGCCATTGTCTTCTTCATCTGTCGTTGGTCACGTGTCTGTATTCGTTCCAATGAAGGGCTTAATTGACCCTAAAGCGGAATTGGGTCGTCTGCAAAAAGACTTAGACAAGGTTCAAAAACAGCATGACCAAATTGCCACTAAACTTGGTAATGAAGGTTTTGTAGCGAAAGCGCCTGCTGCGGTAGTTGAGGGTGAGAAAGTTAAACTTGCTGAGTTTGCCGATCAGTTAGCGAAGATTAAAGCGAATATGGAGCAGATTGCAGCGCTTTAATGTGTTGTTAGTTAGATCTAATTTGTGTATAAAGGGCTGATTATTCAGCCCTTTATTTTATAATCTTTATTGCATTAAACACTAAAGACTATAAAATAGCCTCTCTAAAAAAATGCAATCTAATAAAGAGGCGTATGAATTCAGAATTCTTAAAAACAGTTCAAAAATTTTTAGGAATTATTAGCTTTATTACAGCAATAATTTTAATTGGACTTTATCTCTTTTTCTCATATCTTCTGAGTTCTGATCCTTTTTCATGGTCAAAAACTTTTTTCTCATTAGGAAAAGATGTATCGAATGCATTAATTCCAACTTTAATAATTCTATCTGTTTCATTATTACTCTTAAAATCATTAACAGATTTCTTCGAAAATCAACGTGATGAAAAATTGATTGATGATATTGCTCGAAGAACACTAGATGAAGTAAAGCCATATTTTAATAATGATTGGAAAACTCAAGATTTTTTTAAGAATAAAAATTGGAAACTTCTATTTCAAAATCATAAGAAAGTTACCGTTGTGACCCATTATTTTGATTCATGGATATCTAGTCATTCAAAGACATTAGAAGCTTTTTTAAAAAAAGGAGGTGAATTAGAATTTATCCTTCCTGATGAAAACAATAATGAACATCTTAAAATTATAGCTAGCCGTTTCAATAAGTCTCCTATGGATATAAAAACTAAGATTAATAACTGTAAAACAAAATTGGATGGCATCCATAAAAAAGTGAATAAGAAAGGAACGATAAAAATCATCTACAGCACTAAATTTCACTGGAACTTCTTTATGCTTTTCGATGAAAAATTACTCATAATTTCACCATATGAGGGTAGTGTTGACGTATCAAGTGACTCACCGGCTTTAGAGTTTTCTTTATCTAAAAATGATCAAGTTAAGACTTGGATTTTAAAGGAAATCCAAAGTTTACGTTCTTAGCTAATCCACCCCAGCTCTCCTCCATAGTGAGAGAGAGCATCTTTTAATTTAATGCAAATGTGAATTTTATATTGAGGTTTCCTCTGCTTGTAGGAGATGAGCAGCACTGCCGTGCAAGGGAGAGGTACTTTTAGCTTTATTCATTATTACTTCATCCCTCACCCCCCGCCTTCTCCCAAAGAGAGAAGGAGCTTTCATCATTTATTTACTTTTAAATCGGCACATACATACCATAGGTGTTCTAAAACCACATCCGTCCGCCCCAAAACATCATGATTCCAATACCGCACAACAGTTAAACCCAAAGCCTCTAAAAACTTAGTCCGTTCAGCATCATATTCAACAGCATCCTCCATTCCATGCTGACTACCATCAAACTCAATCACTAAACCAATTTCATGGCAGTAAAAATCCACAATATAAGGCTCAATCACATGCTGACGACGGAATTTCAGATTCATAAAACGCTTAGCGCGGAGAAGTTGCCACATCAGGTGTTCTGCATCTGTGGCGGTGTGGCGCATAGATTTGGCGAATTCTAATAATGCAGGGTCAATTTTAATTTTTATTTCCCTCTCCCTAGCCCTCTCCCCATAGGGAGAGGGAACATTCATTGTGACATCACTTAATTTAAATTATCAAATTTAAAAAATATAACAGCTAAATTTTACCCAAAATTCAATCAATAATGGAAATCCCCTCTCCTCCTAGGAGAGGGTTAGGGAGAGGTGCTTTTATAAAACCCCATTCTCCAGCAACACCTCCAACCCTTTCACCTTCTCCATATATTTCAGCCGTTCTTTTTCCCACTTCACTTGCTCTTTCAGCACTGAAACATCGCCATCAATCACCTTATATACATCTTTCACCTGCATATTTTTAGGCTTCGGCTTTTCACTCCAGTGGAAACTATCCGTGATGTCATCAATCTGACTTGCAAGGCGTTGGCTTTGTGCCTCTAAAGCCATTTTATAAAACTTTAAATGTTCATCTGTTAAGGCTTTGGGGCTTTTGCCCTTATTGGTTTCTAGCTGTAATTGCAACTTTAATAAATAAAACAAATCCAGTGCTTCATGGGCTTGGTTCACCACTTGCAGCAACTCGGTTTTTTCAGCTTTTTTAGTTTCATCAGGCTCACGGTCAGGGTGAATCATGGCGGTGATTTTTAAAAACACGGTTTTCAGCGATTGATTCACTAACTTTTCAGCTTGCTCACGTTTTTGCGCTAAGCGTTTACGCTGATGTTCTTCTTTCTCACGTTGATATTGTTCGCTGTCCCACTCTTCATAAGACTCATTTTGTTCTATAGTTTCTTGTTCTATATCAACATGACCTTCTACTTTGCTCTGTTCAGCTTGCGCTAACTTAGCTTTTTTATTCGGCTTTTGCATATGTGCATGATGCTGCTGATAAAAAGCATCAACCTCCGAGACTTTTTCAAGTTCAGCAGTATTTAAATAATTAGATTTTTTCAGCTGCTTTGCCAATTTCGTGAGTTTGGCATCGAGCTGTGCTAAATCTGCTTTGGCTAAGTCTTCTTGCTGTAGATGTTGCCAAAGCTGAGTTAGTTGACGGTAGTACACCACATGCAAATCACGGTAGATCGGCACAAGTTTGAGTTGGATATAACTTTGAATTTCACTTTTGGCGTTTTGCCAAAGATCTAAATCCAGCTTTTGCTGTTCGATTTGCTCAATCAGTTTATTCAGCTTTTTATGCTGTGGCGATAAAGCTTCAACACTCGGGAGTAAACTGACTTTTAACTCAAAAGACATAAGCAAATTTAACGCAAAAAGAAAATTATAGCCGATCTAAGCACTAAACTTATGAGCACCTTGTATGAATCAACAATGGATTTTTATCAATTAACGCTCAAACCGTTGCAAATATTGACTCAGCTCTTCCCGAACAACCACCTCATGCCCTGCATGACTTCGACTTTGTTCCAAGAGATGTTCTGAGTCGATCACTGCCACACGATGACCATCTGCAATCAAGCGATCTACACCTTCAAAGAGCATTCGGACACCAACATCGTGTATCAAAGAAATATTGGTCAGGTCTAAAACGATATGGTTATTCGCAACAGGTTCATCCTCTAAGATCCGCAGCAACATTTCCGACTCAGTAAATTGCAATACGCCGCGCAGTTCATACACCACCACCGAACGATCTATCCCGCAGGTATAGCGACTTTGGACGATCGTTTGCGCTGAAGGTGTTCCCTCCATGACATGCAGTCCCATGTCCTTAGACAGTCGTTCAAATATTTCGACGCCTCGAACACTATTCCCATGTGTATCCAGTTTCGGACTAAAGACCGCTAGCCCAACCTGCCCCGGCAAAGCCCCCATGATGCCACCGGCCACACCACTTTTGGCAGGAATACCGACCGTTGTCAGCCAATCACCCGCAGCATCATACATGCCGCAAGTCATCATCACACTCAACACTTGGCGCACCACCGAACGTGACAGCAACCGTTTACCTGTGGCTGCTTGCACACCACCATTGGCAAGCACACTGGCCATTTTTGCCAAATCTTTAACCGTCACTAATATTGCACACTGACGAATGTAACCATTCACCACATCTTCAGGGTCTTCTTCAAGCACACCGACTGTACGTAGCATGTAACCAATCGACAAATTTCGAAAAGCCGTCTTCACTTCAGATTGGTAAACCGCTTCATCAAAACTCAGCTCACGCCCCGCCAGTTCACTTAAAAATTCACGGAGTTTTTCAGCTCGAGTGCTGTGCTCGTCATACGGTAAAAGTGAATGTGTGGTGATTGCCCCAGAATTGATCATCGGGTTCTTGGGCAGATTGGTATTTTTATCTAAGGCAATTTGGTTAAAGGCTTCGCCGGAGGGTTCAACCCCGACTTTTTTTAATACCACATCCAAACCTTGATGACGTATGGCCAAGGCATAAGCAAAAGGTTTAGACATCGATTGAATGGTGAACTCGACCTCGTCATCACCTGTAGAATAAATCGTGCCATCTACGGTAGACAGTGCCAAAGCCAGTCTATTCGGATTGGCGTTAGCTAACTCAGGAATATAATCTGCCAAAGCTCCGTGCTGATTGGCATCGCAGGCATTAAGGACATGCTGTAAATAATCTGGAACAGGCGTTTTCATAAGGGCTATTTTTTGTTGTGTGCTTTTTTATTTATAACAAATTGAGCTGCCTCTGTATAAGTCCTTATGGTGAAGCCGTGTTCTGAGCTAAAACCTGTATGTGCTGTATATTCAAATGGTGCATCATTTCTCGAATAAAAACGAAATAACTGAGTTGAATGATTGCCTGTTCACCAAAGAGATCTTGATAATATTCAGTATGTTCAATCATTTCATTAAAGCCATGTTCTAAGCTTTGTCGTTCAATGCGGGTCGCATGTTCAAAAAAGGTCTGCGCCAATATATGCAGCATCGCATCATTCGACTGAGCATAACGCTGCGTCTGATAATTAAGCTGTAATCGTTCTAAAATTTCTTCAATTTCATAGATCAAATATTCAATCGCTAAAGCATCGAAGCGCTGATGTCGAACACATTTTTGCACCAAAGCGACTAAGCCATGATCAAAATGAATATTCTTTTGCTCGGTCTGAAAGTGGAGCTGCGCTAATCCGAGCTGAAATTGTAATTGCTGCATAACTATCGTTTAACTTTTTTAATCTTCTGCCAAGTTTAACTCACGAAAGCTGCGTACTTGGTTACGACCTTGTTGCTTTGCCATGTACAGCGCTTGATCAGCCATACGCGTGACCACAGCAGACGGTGTCCCCTCGATCGCAGTTGCTACACCGAAACTTGCACTAATCTTCAACATTTGATGGTTGGCTATCATAGTTTCAGCTTCAGAAATGGCCAATCGACAGCGTTCAGCGACCTCTATCGCCTGCTCTAAACTCTGATTTTTTAAAATTAAAATAAATTCTTCACCGCCATAACGTCCAACCACATCTTGCACACGGGTATTGTCATTTAAAATTTGAGCAACACGTTGTAAAACGGCATCTCCTGCATCATGTCCATATTGGTCATTGATCAATTTAAAATGGTCGAGATCAAGCAAAACCACTGCAAATTCAAGCCGTGTCAGTTTGCTGAGCGTATCAAGTTCATGACTGACATAACGACGGTTAAACACATTGGTCAGCCCATCGACACGGCTGAGGACTTCCATCTTTTGTTCACGGTGTCGCCACTGTAAAAGCAAAATCTGAAAAAATACTGCACTGACGATCAATATGGGTAAATACAACTCCGCCATACTCATGAGCCAAAAGGCGTTGTCGTAAAACTCACTCTGTTTTAAAGCTGGGCTGAAAATCGGTGCATATTCTAGATGGTCAATCGAAGTTTGATAGCAAATGTAGCCAATAAACAGTGTGATCGGAAATGTAATACTGAGCATAATCGCAGGACGATAAAAAACCAAACCGACCATCAGCAGATTGACCGTCCCCGCCATAGTGGCAGGACTATAGATCCCGATCATATAGCCACCATAGATCATGCCGATCCCAAACAGGACGGGCGCAAAATAGCTAAAAAACAGTCTAAAATTTAAATATTTTTTAAAATAAAGACTGAGTACTGCCAATACGCCATAACTGAGTAGGACTATACAAGCGACGATGATCCTGAACTTGAGTTCACTCGGATTAAACCAAATCCGATTGGTCGAATAATAAAAATTCATGATGCACCACTTCAACACGCTAACTTGACTCAGCATGCCAAAGATGAGGAGTAAACGCCCTTTATCATAGTCAGACCAATTGATGATGAGATAGTCGGATTCAAATAAAAGATGCTTCAATTTACGCCATTGTACGCCCCATTTCGTACAGACAGCATTGCCCCAATTTTTCCCCATTAATCTTCTTTTTTATTTTATTATTTCGCTAGTTATACAAGGTTTTAGCTTCAAAAAGAAAGTCTATTTTCACAGTTAAGCATGCAATCTTTGAAGCCTTTAAACTTCACTTGCACCACTATTCAAATTACTTTTCCGTTATTTTTTTAGCTCAATTGGTCACTTTTTTATTTTTGAAATAACACGGTTTATTATTCTAAACGCTCGGTGAATAAGATCCCGTTCAGATGATCGACCTCATGTTGTACGATCCGTGCAGGAAAGCCATTCAGGGTTTTCTCTTTGACTTCACCTTGAAGGGTCAAATATCGCACGTGAATTTGCTCGGCTCTCGGGACTTGTCCTCGTGCATTCGGCACACTTAAGCAGCCTTCTTCACCCAAAACTGTGGTCGTAGATCGAGATGTAATCACTGGATTCACCATCACGATCGCCTCCATTTCAGGCGCGTCGGGATAGCGTAAATTTGCACGTGAAGCCACGATAATCACCCGCTTTGAAACATAAATTTGCGGCGCGGCAATGCCTACGCCTTGACGCTCAAGCATAGTGGCATGCAGTGTTTCACTTAGTGCAGTTAACCATGCAGAACCTATTTCAGATGCTTGTACCTCTGCGGCAGTGAGCGTCAAAATTGCTTCACCACTCTGTGCAACAGCAGCAACATTACTCATGTTTTTATCCTTTTTAAGTCTAGCGGGCTTAAATCACGTAAAAAAAACAACCATGCAATATGCATTATTATCGGTTCTGAGTATAAAACAACAGCGTGCTATGGCTTTGAATCTTTTGTGGTTTATATAGAGCACAAAGTAAAATAGTAGATCATACTACCCTATACCATTGATATTTATCATTTATACATCAAGGTACGCCATTATCTATTACCAATCATTCTTTAAGTTAATGCGACTTTATCTATATTATTTTGTTCTTAATTAATAATATTTTCATAACTATAAGTTTTTAATAAGGCAAAAAAGTTTGATTATTCAATAAAAATTTGAATCACTAAAATCGTCAAATGCTATTTGCTGCTGGAAAATATTTGCATGGAAGCTCAGCCACGCCTGACTCGTCAAGATAAACGCACCCTCGGACTGTCATCCCTCGGTGGCGCACTTGAGTTTTATGACTTTGTCATTTATGTGTTTTACGCCAAAATTATTTCGGAACTGTTTTTCCCCACTGGACTCAGTCCATTTTGGGCGATGCTGAATACCTACGGTATTTTTGCAGCAGGATATTTTTTCCGCCCATTGGGTGGTGTCGTAATGGCGCATTTTGGCGATTTGATTGGTCGTAAGCGTTTATTTAGTTTGTCTATTTTACTCATGGCTCTGCCTACACTGATGATTGGTGTGATGCCGACTTTTGAAAGTATTGGTTATGCAGCACCACTTTTGCTCCTACTGATGCGCGTGATTCAAGGCATCGCGATTGGTGGTGAAATCCCTGCGGCATGGACTTTTGTTTCAGAGCATGTGCCTGAGCAAAAAATTGGGATCGCCAATGGCCTACTCACTGCCGGCTTATCTTTGGGTATCCTATTGGGCGCACTGATGTCTTTGTTTATTTCATTACAATTTACAGAGTCAGAAATCCATGACTGGGCATGGCGGATTCCATTTATTCTAGGCGGAATCTTTGGTTTTGTTGCGCTCTATCTACGCAGTTATTTAAAAGAAACGCCTGTATTTAAAGCCATGCAAGAAAAGAAACAATTGGCTAAAGAACTTCCAGTGAAACAAGTGCTGCAACAGCACAAAACAGGCGTTGTGATTGGTATGCTGTTTACATGGTTCTTAACCGGCTGCGTTGTTGTATTGATTTTAGCGATGCCAAATCTACTCACAGGCGCCTTTGGTTTTGAACGTGCAGATGCCTTTAAAATGCAAAGTGCCGCTATTGTGATGCAAATGGTCGGTTGTATCTTGGCAGGTCTTTTGGCAGATCGCTTCGGTGCGGGTAAAGTGATGCTGTTCGGTTCACTCCTTGTCGCAATAATCGCGGGCGTGTTCTATAACAGCCTGGGCCATGTGGCAGCATCGACCGTGTTTGCGCTCTATATGTTGCTCGGTTTGGCATCAGGTACGGTTGGTATGGTGTCTTATAGTATGGTGAAAATGTTCCCTGCACAGATTCGTTTCTCGGGCATTTCATTTTCATACAATTTGGCCTATGCCATCGCGGGTGGTATCACTTTGCCATTGGTTCAATGGTTGAGTTTATACAGCAACATTGGCGCCATGTATTATATATGGACTGTCTGTTTGGTGACCTTCTTTACTGCGATGCTTTATCGTCAACGTTTTGAAAAAACATCTCGCTAACTGATGTTACGAAGTAACATCAGCAGCGCAATTTGATTCAAATAAATGAACGATACGCGCTAAGGTCATCCGCAAGTGTTTGAGACAGGACTACTTTTAATCAAAATTGTTTTTTGCAATACTTTGAAAAATTTGACGCTAGTGAACGAGTTTTGCGGTGAGGAGCATTGCTCCGCAAGATGGTTTCCTTGCGAAGCTTCGCTTCTCATTTTGCCTAATGAGAAACATTGTTTCGTAAGAGTACCTCCAGCCGAAGGCTAATCCCTTTATTCAATCCATAGATGTAAGACCCCGTCGAATAGACTTAAATATCATTTAAAAATTGTGAAATTACTTTTACGTGCGTAACATCAGTCCCTAAAAAAAGCGGTCAATGACCGGTTTTTTTAAATCACTTTCAAATCAATTCAGGCTTTTAAATTTTTACGCAATTCATCTTCTACAATTTCAATCTCAAGCTGACTAAAACGACGAATTTCACCTTCTGCATGTTTTTCAAGTAATCCACCAATCAGTGGAACTTTGACTTTCACCGTCCAGTCCAAATTGAAACTCACTTGTGTTGCATCACCACTGACACTTCGTTTACAACTGGCTTCGAGCGGTAGGTTCGGATCTAGTTTGACGTCAGAGGTTAATGCCGCCAAATTACTAATATCCGTACGTTTCAGACGAAACGCATCTTTTAAAAACTTCTTGGCAATATCTGGAATATTTACATCCAAGTTATAGGCACGTTTTAAGGTATACATATCACCTGTTTTTTTTGATTCTAAAATTTCTAGATTTTCACCCGGTATGCGTTTGCACACCGCTTCATGCAAGCTGATATCTGCGGCTAGTCGTTTAAAATCTTCAAGTGAAACGCCATGAATTGTGGCATTGACGGTAAATTGATGTGCCATTCTCGTAATCCTTAAGGTCAATATTGGTTTTATTGTTTTATTTCGCCCAGTTTACAGTTGCTAAAACTGTGCTTTGAATTAAATCGAAAAGCGTTATGGCTGTCATTGACCTGAAACCAAACTGAAAAAACAGAATTGCCATACTGCAACTCATTGGACTCTGCCTTAAAGGACTTTTTGATAGATTTGCCCATACTGATCTTTAAACTCGAGCTGAAATTCCCAGCCCGCATCAATTTTTAAATACATCCCTGCATAGGACAACTTTGCGTACCAATGACCAAAGTCTAGTCTTACAATATCAAAGCGGGCTTGTTCAGGGAGCTGTTGCATTGGTTTTGCATGTATCAAAGCGCTGGGTTCAAAAGACGTGCAGTGCGAGCCATAATCATGAAAAAGTTCGAAACATAGCTGATTAAAAATTTTAAATGTTGAATCTTTTGGGTCAAGTTGCATCATTGCTTTAATAACTTCCCATATCTTTTCATTTCTTCTTGCGCTTATTTTTATATTTCTATAACAAATCTTTGTGGTACTGCTTTTATAAATCTCAGTTTAATTTAAGTTGTTAATTTAACAGCATGCTATGCACTACACCATCCCGATCACGGTGTACCAATTTGATCGGTTGTGAATAATCGATCAAGATGCTTTGGTGTTTATAACTGATTTGGATGCCGTATTCATCTGCACCATCATCCAAACCGCTGATGCTACATTGCGTCCCTTGTGGAAAAGCCTTGAGCCATTCAGCGTTATACACATCTGCTATTTGCTCAAACTGAAAAAAGCTCGCCTTTTGCTGCAGTAGAACCGTAGCTTGTCGGTCAAAACGCAGTTGCTGCTCAAGTTGAAAGTCGATAATCATGACTCTGCACGCTCTTTACTTATTCATCGGGATCGGATCATCGGCTATTAAAATCAAGCTTCGCAGACACCCAATTTTGCTTATAAATTCACAGAGGATTTTATGACATGTCTTAGACTCAAATGAACACAGCCACATTTCTTAAGGCATAAAAAAGGCACTTCTCATCGGGGTGAAGCCCGATTATGAAATGCCCTTTATAGTTACAAAGTAAATATATTTTTATAAATTGTCAAATTGGGAATGAAAAAAACATCTGTGGGCTAAATGGATAAAGCTTTCATCGCCTGTTGCTGCTGTTTATTTTTGACTTGTGTCCATTGCCACCAACCAAATGCCGCCAAGCCCACAAAACCTGCATACAACGCCGCAGTGAGATACAGGTCTTTGTATATAAACATACCCACATAGATAATATCGACAAATACCCAAAGCACCCAAGTAGCAATATGTTTCCGGCTGGTCCAATACGTTGCGAGTAAGCTAAACGCGGCCAATTGTGCATCCAAAATTGGTACGGCTGCATCGGTAAAATAGTGCAGGCTTAAACCAAAAATCAAACCGCCCACCGCAGCTAAGAGCATTTGAAAGATCACAATTTTGGTCGCAATCGGTTCAATACGGATGTCATGATCTTGTTGTTTGCCCTTCAACCAGTGATAAAAACCGTAGAAGTTCACCACCACAAAGAAAAACTGCAAAATGGTTTCGCCATAAAGTTTGTAGGTATAAAACAAGTAGGCATACAGCAAAAAAGCTGCAAAGTTAAACCACCAACACCACATATTTCGCTTTATGGTTAAAGTCACCCCGATTAAGCTAATAATGACTGCAAATATTTCTAAGTTCGACATGGTTGATTGGGCCTTAAAAAAGCTGCAGCTATTATGGAAAAAATCAGCCCAAAGGCAAGCTATATCCCACACTATTTCATATCAACTCTGTAAATTTTAAATCAAACCACTCATCCACCAGACGATGATTTTGATGTTTTGAACGCATCAGTTTTGACAGTTTTCTAACAATCGTTTAAAAACCTATCTATGCCTAAAGAATAATCAGAAGGAATCATTAAAATGTCAGAACAACAAGGTCGTGTAAGTCGAGAAATCCGTGGTCATCTTTATTTAATCGGTTTGGACCGTGCAGATAAACGAAATGCGTTTGACAGTCATTTAATTCATGACCTTTCACTGGCGCTCACTGAATATGAAGATGATCCAAATTTACGCTGTGCGGTAATTTTTGCTCATGGCGATCATTTTACTGCGGGTCTAGATCTGGTCGAACTACAACCCAAACTTGGCAGCGGGCTGTTTAATTTTCCTGATCAGCAAATTAATCCGTGGGGAACCAACTCACGACAACGAAAAAAACCAGTTGTGGTCGCGGTACAAGGATTCTGTTTTACAGCGGGTATTGAACTCATGCTGAATGCCGATGTAGTGATCGCACAGCGTCAGACCGAGTTCGCTCAAATGGAAGTGCAACGTGGCATTCTTCCTTTTGGTGGTGCAACAGTTCGCTTTGTGCAAGCAGCAGGTTGGAATAAAGCCATGCGCTATTTACTCACGGGTGAACGTTTCAATGCGCAAATGGCATATGACATGAACTTGGTGACTGAAATCACTGACCAAGCACCCTTATCTCGTGCCATTGAACTTGCAGAACAAATTGCACAGGCTGCACCACTGGCGGTTCAGGCAACACTCGCTGCAGCACAGCAAGGTGTGCATTTGGGAGCCGATGCTGCCTTTGCTCAATTGGATCAGCATTTACAACCACTACTAAAAACACAAGATGTACAAGAAGGTGTGATGGCCATGCTACAACGTCGCGCAGCCAATTTTCAGGGCAAATAACCCTTTATTTAAACTGAGTAAACCCTTTCCGTCCTGCCTATCAAGAGAAAAATTATGTCAACGGATTTAGAACCGGCAGCGCAAGAAATACATAGTACACCCGTGAGTTTCCCTGCAACCGATGGTTATACGCTTTCAGGCGTTGAATATCGGCCTAATACTGCCGCTAAGGCCAATATTATTATTTCAAGTGCGACAGGTGTACCTCAACAATTTTACCGTCGTTTTGCCGAGTATGCCGCAGGACTCGGTTATCAAGTACTGACTTTTGATTATCGTGGTATAGGACGTTCTGCACCGTCAAAACTTAAAGGCTTTAAGATGTCCTACCTCGACTGGGGACGTTATGACCTTTCTGGTGCCATAGCTTATATGCAACAACACGGTCAGGAAACTTTTCTAGTGGGACACTCCTATGGCGGCCAAGCACTAGGACTTACCTCAAATCACGATCAGATACGTGCCATGTATTGTTTTGGCACTGGCGCAGGTTGGCATGGCTATATGCCCTTTAAAGAAAAAATGAAGGTTCATGTAATGTGGAATATCGTTTTTCCGCCGATGGTTGCCATCAAAGGGTATTTGCCTTGGAGCAAACTCAATATGGGCGCTGACCTTCCTGTCGATGTCTATAAACAATGGCGCCGTTGGTGTAAAAACCCAACCTATTTCTTTGCCGACCCTGAGCTGAGTGAGCTGTCTCAACAATATGCTGCAGTTCAAACGCCGATCTATGCGGTCGCTGCACTCGATGATGACTGGGCATTACCCAATTCAAGACATGCTTTTATGCAGCATTATGCACAAGCGTCAATGCACTATATCAATATTGAAGCGCAAGATTATGGTCTAAAACATATTGGTCATATGGGATATTTCCGCAAAGGTGCTGAACCCTTATGGCAGGAAGTGATCGGACGGTTTGACGAACTGTTAGTTGCCTAGACCAATTTACTTCATACACATCATATTGAATTATTCGGATAGAGAGTTACATGCGTCCACGGAAAAACACCTCTGAACATCTATTGCTACAGTCAGCACACGCCTTTAAACGCTATGGCTATATGGGCTGCAGCATGGGGAAATTGGCTGGAGCCTGTGGACTCTCAAAAGCTGCGTTTTATTATGACTATCCGAATAAAGACGCTTTACTGATGGAAATTTTAAACCTGACGCATATAAAGTTACAACACAGTATTTTTCAGCAATTACAGCAAACTACTAAATCCCCTCAACAGGCTTTCTCGCACATCCATCAACAGGCCATCCAGTTTTTTAGCCAAGGTGGATTAGGTTGTTTGGTCGGGATTTTAAGTATGGAACGGCAACATTTGCCTACCGAGATTTTTGCAAAATTACAGTCCATCTTTCAGGAGTGGCAACTGGCCTTTGAAGTGTTTTTTCAGCGATGCATGAGCATCGAACATGCCGCTCAACTTGCCAAAGTCAGCTTGGCGGATTATGAAGGCGCGATTTTAATGGCCCGAATAACCGATGATTTGAGTTATCTCGATTTAGTCCAAGATCGCATTTTGCTTCAACTTGCGGAGTCTTGATAGCGATATTCAATTTTATGTTCTTCGCCAAAACGGTCGACATGTGTATAAAACTCACCGTATCGACCTAAATAATACTCGAGCGATTGATTGTAAAAACTCCAATAAATCGACCATTCATTCAGATCTAATTGGCGAATTTGAGTTTTACAATTGACTGGCATGCGACGTAAAAAAACTTCTTGTAACTGTTCGGCTGCCTGTAGCGAATCTAGTTTGTATTGTTGTTGAAAGAAAATTTCCGCAATATCATCAAAAAGTTGCTGTTCATATTCATCTACTTCAATGACTTGATCGACGTCACGAATAGCATCATCATTCGATGCTAAAGAGATACTGTTCGATTTTTTTGGTGCTTGGTAACGCGTATATTTTTGACGATATTTTTCTGTTTTTATTATTTTTTTGACCACGATTCCTGCTGCAGACAACGCAATCAGAATACACATCACAATGAGAAAATTAACCATAATAACAACCTACTGCCGATGACGCGCATGCACATCTTGAATCATCGAATATTTTTATGGACTAATATAACGCACAATAACGTTTAAAATTCATACAAAATTATTTTAAAGCTGAAATCTTGCCAATTTTCTTTGCTAATTTATTTCAAACTATTACACCTGTTGAAATCATTGAGTATGTATACATTTCTAAAAAATCTATTATTACTTTAAAAACAGTATAGTTAGATGCATTTATGTGGTTATTTATCCGTATTTAACGATTAATTTATAAATATACATTTGTAAATTTTGCAACAATTTTGAAATAAAAACCCAACCCAACGGCGCAATGGCTGCAAAAAAACATAAAACGCAACAAGAAGCCTCTTTAAGCACAAGGCGATATCTTCTGAAATGACAGGCTGTTGGAGTTTTCTATAAAAAGAAAAAATTATGATACGCGAAGCACAAATTCAGGATATACCCGAAATTATTCACGTGATTCACAACAGCATTCGTTCATGTATCCAGGACCATCAACGTAATGAAAGTGTGATTCAAACTTGGCTTGAGGAGGCAAATCAATCAAATATCTTAATGTGGATGCTTTACAACGACAGTTGGGTCTACGTCAGTGATAATCGAGTGGTCGGCTTTATTTTAGTCAGTGATCAAGGACAAATTTTACTGAACTATATCTGCCCTGAACGTCAGTACCAAGGCATTGGTAAGGCATTATTGTTAAACACGATTCACTGTGTCAGGAAAAAGAATATTACCGAGATCAGTCTAGAAAGTACCCATACAGCACTCGCCTTTTACCAAAAATATGGCTTTGTCGCACATCAGGATTTTGAACCTGCTGATGTTCCGCTCAAATTGGTTAAACAGCTCTGTTAGTAGAGAGATAATAACGTTTATAGAGGGATAAATTTTCAAACAGCATGAATTTGAGAGATGAATTTAAATGAGTATTGGTAATGTTACTAACAATAGCACCGCAAAGTTTTAACCGTTTACAACTGTGTATCAAGGCTTAAGTTGATCGCGTCCTGCCTGTTTAGCCATATATAAATAATGGTCTGCATGCTTCATTAAGGCTTCGATACTGTTGAAGTCATTCTGTTTATCCATCCATGCCATGCCCAAACTCAGTGTGACGTAATTTTTGTCATCCCCCCGATTAACATGTTCAAGTTGTTCATTACGCATGGCTTCGAGTACCAATTGCAATTGTTCTTGGGCAATCGCATACGGAACATCATGCATCAATATGGCAAACTCCTCTCCACCGTAGCGAGCCACATAGGCTGAACTTGGCAGGGTATTTTGCATGGTTTTCACGATCTGCTGTAACACCTCATCGCCTTTGAGATGTCCATAGTGGTCATTATAATTTTTAAAATAATCGACATCTAACATGGCAAAGACCAATGTTCGATGACTATGAAAACGGACTTCTGAATATAAACGTTGAATTTCTGCATTCAAAGCACGACGATTGAATGCCCCCGTTAAGGCATCAATACGAATTTGTAGCTCTAATTTTTTATTCAGCTCATGGAGCTGTAAGGTGCGCTCTTTGACTTTCTGATCGAGTGAACTGTTTAGCTCAAGCAGACTATTATTTAACTGCTCGGTATGCATCGACTGCTGTGCATAATGATGCGATTGCTGAAACATGATCAACAAGGCATACAAACTGGTTGAAATGAACGATAAATTGACGGAATCAATCAAATTCATCATCAGCAAAAAGTCGTTTAAAAAAGTAATGCATAGGAAAATAACCGCGATTAAATTTAATTTTGAATACGGTTCTTTCTTTTTCAGTGTTAGGTAAAAACCATAAGCAAAATTACTTAGAACAACGATCACATAGGCAAAACTGTAAGTTGCCAAAGGTTGAAAAATTTCAGGCGTCGAAACAAAAGTCACTGAAATATTCAAAGACAACAGCAACATCGCGATCTGATAATTTAAGGTAAATAAATAGCGACGACTGAGCAAGTGGATATAACTTAAAAAGAAAATCGATGCCAAATAGGTAAATAAGTATTCTAATCGCGTGCCCCACAACCAATTAATATCGGTAAAAGTTGTATAGGCATAAGGTGCTGAAAATAAATTATGGAGTGCTAAAAAGACAATAAATAAGCCAAACACCAAATTACTTCGGCTATTGCGACCGCGTAAACCTCGAAAGACTGAAAATAGGATCGTAAATAATCCCACACCCAAGACGGCGCCAGACACCATCCCAATACTCATCATTTGTTGTTGGAATTGGCGGTTTACTGTCTTGGCGATACCAATACGCATGGGGTTTTCAAACCCGCCATGCATACTGTTAAAACTTGAAGCCTGAATGGTTAAAGTGAAATATTCATCTTGTGCCACAAAATAGGCAATTCGCGGCGCATTCTCCGTTTTTTGTTCTGCTTCAGTACGCCCAACTTCTCCCAAACGAACGATCACATCACCATTTAAAAATACCCGATATGCACCGTACTGATTTGGAATCAATACCGCGATACGTCGGCCAATAAATTGTTTGGGAATTTGGAAATGCCCAGTGTATGTCCCAAAACCTTTACTGTCCCCTGTGATGTCTTTAAATGATGCAGGCAGATAGACCGTTTGACCGACTAGAACCGAACTCGGAGACGTTAAAAATTGATTTGGATAAAACAACCATTTGCCTTGTAAGAGGCTACTGGTGTCTTCCGTGAAGTAGATTTGGTTAACTTCGTTTTGATGTTTTAAATAAAACGATTTAGGAGCAGTTTCATACTGTGCTTGAGCAGTCGATACAGTGAATGCCAATGTAAAAATAATAAAGGTAAGAACCCAGAACAATCTGGTGCAAGGCAACTGTAAAGACAACGGCTTTGATTCCTGCGTTTATACTCGAGCAATTATTCTAATCTACGGTAAAAGACAAAAATAACAACTACTATTTTATCAAATTGATCAATAACTTCCATGTCATCGATCTAAAACAGTCGCTGTATTAATCGCGAGTTTTTACATCATACAATTCAATCTCAAAAATAAGATTTGAATTGGCAGGAATTACATTACCCATTTTACGTTCACCATAAGCCAAATGTGATGGCACGATTAACTTACGTTTACCACCGACTTTCATCCCCATGATGCCCTGATCCCAACCTTTAATCACACGGCCAGTACCAATCACTGTTTCAAAATAATTACCACGATCCAGTGATGAATCAAATTTTGTACCGTCTTCTAACCAGCCTGTATAGTGCGTTGTAATCAAAGCGCCTTTAACCGCTTCTTTACCTTCACCTACCACTAAGTCAATAATTTCTAATTCCGTGCTCATGCTCTCAACCTCAAATGCCGCAATCTAAATAAAGCACTATTATAAACAGAATCAGTCTGAACATGATGCCCTTGAATGCGTTAGAACTTACCGACTCAAAGTTGAGAACACAATGATTTAGATCAGCATGCAAATAAACATTTACTAGTAAAGCTCACATGTCTTGAAACATTTAGGAGTATTCCGTTATCACTAAGATGCATTGGGAAGAAACGAATAAAAAATTTAAAGCGCTCTAAAAGTTTGAACGTTCATTGAATGAAGACGTTTATGCGGTAAGAACAACGCTATTTACAATGATAATAAAGAGGATTCATCCATGAGCATTACATAAATTGAGGCCTGGAAATTTTCCCCAAATTAGATTTTTATGATGGTTTTAGGTCAACTGAGTTTTAAATCGACAGTTAAATTAACAGAATCGTATTAGCTGAAAAAATAGTTATAGCGACAAGGATGCAAGCCTAAACCCGCATCCATCATAAAAAGTTAAATCAAATCATGAGCTTATTGCAATTGTGTCCATTCAATCACCGCTTGAGCTTTATCACCAATCAAAGTCCATTCGCCGTCCATCACATTTAATTGTAAAGACATGGTCCGTTCGCATAACTCTTGAATGGCGGCTGTACTCGCTTCAGATAATTGCCAAATCTCAACATTCTTCAGGGTTTTCAGTTTGCTGTTGCGTTTATACCATTCGTCTACTGAAGAACCATAGGTAATCACAGCAACTTGTGGGCAACGAGCACTGGCTTTTTTGACTTTGTCTTCGTCAGGGCAACCGACTTCAATCCATTTCACCAATTGCCCTGTTAAATCTTTTTCCCACAGCGCTGGTTCGTCTGTTTCGAAAAGATCTTTGGTAAATTCTAATGCTTCATCTGCATAGCGTGCATATGCCAAGACACGCACCATCAAACGTTCAATCGTTTCAGAAGGATGCAAAGCCATCGTCAATTGATAATCACCATATTGGTGTACATCCATATTGGCAATGTTCAAATCTGCTTTATAAATTGTAGCTTTTAGCGCCATGGTAAAGTCCTCAAATTTGGCGCCTAGCATATAAGATTTAGCAAGCTTTTGCTGCGTTGATTTACTTATTTCTCAGCTTTATCGGCATCGATACGGCACTGCATTAAACGATCTTCAAATTCGAGCCATTCACGTTCAGTCTGGTAAATAATTTCGACACGATTATCGATACTTTCCTCGCTCGACTGATAATTAAACTGATCGGGATTAAAGTTAAAGGTTTTCCACCCTTGGTCGGTCTGAAAAATACCTTTGATCCGTAGCCAATCTTGCTGCTCACAGAGTAAATCTAACAACTCAAAAAAATCAAAGGTCCATCGTTTTGGGAGTTTCCAACCTGCGACACTATAGCCCTGAGCGGATTCAACATAATGATAAGGCAACTGTTTAATTTCTGTGGGTACATCGACCAACGTTTGCTTTTGTATGGCCAATAAAGGCTGAATTTTACGCGGACTTCCCACATAGGCGAGATCAATATTTGTCAGTTTTAAATCACCTTTGACGACATTGATCCATTGCTGCTGATACGGTAAATACGTTTGTTTGAGTCGTTCCAAACCAGCTTGATCGGCATCACTCATACAATCGACATGAGACACTACCACGATTTGCGCTACTTTGAGTTGATCGGCATACAGGTTTTGCGAAGTCCAATCTTGATCATGTAAGCGTGAGCCATCGACCACGGTCACCAATGCCCGCATGGCTAAATGCGGATGCCAATGTGGCTCAGTCAATTGCTCCAAAAGTTGTCCAGGATGCCCCAAACCTGTTGGCTCGATAAACAGTCGGTCGGGTTTCACCTCTGACAATAACCGTGATAACGCAATTTGCATCGGCAGTTGGCTGCTACAACATAAACAACCACCCAATAATTCCTTCACCGCAAAACCTTGATCTTGCGACAACATCTGTTGATCGACCCCGATTTGTCCAAACTCGTTCATCAGTACGGCCCAAGTTTCACCCGCTGGCTTTTGCTTCAATAACTGCTGTAAAACTGTGGTTTTACCCGCACCTAAAAAGCCAGAAATAATATGAACAGGAATCGCACCGTGGGTAGAAACTAATTTCAAAAGTGATTCACTCAAATAAATAGCCAATGATTGATGGCCTTTACCATAATGATTTCAAAAAAATGCTGCAAGCCCAGTCTTCATTTCTCTGTCTTCATTTTCCTAAAGCATAGATCAGTCTCGTATTCCAACGAATTGTATAATCATCTGGCTATTAAGAGCCTGTTTATTCCATTTGCATGAATGCATGACATATCTGGTCACACTTTATTGGCAAAGTTAACTCTTATATTTTAAAAAATGGTTATCTCGAAAAGAATCCTTACATTTGGATTTTAGTGAAATTTCTGGATTCTGCTTATTTACGACATCGATGTAATCATCATGTAAACAATGAATGAATCATGAAGCCGATTTGGTCATTTTTTCTTGCAAAGTTAAATGAAGATTCCGATATTTTTTTACATTTGAAACACAGGATGGACGGTTATGTATTCATCCAGTTAACCAGTCTGTTTCACTTTGTTGCTCGCATTGATCACTCGGTTTTCTCGATTTAGCATGAGTTCTCTCCTGATGGACGTGATGATCTTTTCAGGACTTACTAAAATATATAAGGATGCTCAAAATGAAATTAACTCAAATTTTACTTGCTTCTACTCTAGCTGCTGCAGCTGCAACAAGTTTTGCTGCGAGCAAAGATAAACAAGAAGCGCCTGAACAAGAAAAAGTAGTGGTTAGCACTCAAGAACAGCCAGCGACTGAAACAACTGCTGCTGAAGGTACTGCTGCTCAACCTGCTTCAGAAGCAAATGCTGAAGGTTCTGCACCAGCTCAACCTGCTCAGTAATAGACGAATAGCGTACTCCACACGCTAAATTCATTTAGTCTGCTGCTCAACATTTATCCCTCACTAATAGAATGTTGTGCTAAATGAATTAAAGTCGCCGGATCATTGAAAAATGGTTCGGCTTTTTTATGCTCAAAGCTACTGATTGATAGATTTTAATGATCGATAAATCATTCAAAATGATTGATGATTTTCATATAAATAAATATATATCATTCACTTAAAATAAAACCCTGCAAAAAACACGATAATTCGATTCATCGTTTCGACTTATGCCTAGCTTGTTGAAAGCCTAGCTTTAGAACTTAATAGTGGCATATGTGAAGTGATTGGATGTTTACGCATGAGCAATAAAGCAAATTACACAACGGAAGTTGCCATTCTGGGCGCAGGTCCTGTCGGCTTAACCATTGCAAACTACTTAAGTAAGCAAGGTGTCAAAGTCACTGTGATTGAACAACTAGACAGCCTGATTGACTACCCACGTGCGATTGGTATTGATGATGAATCATTACGTACCATCCAATCATTAGGTTTAGTGGACCAAGTGTTACCGCATACGACACCGAACCACGCGATGCGTTTCTTAACCCCTAAAGGCCGTTGTTTCGCAGACATTCAACCGCTCACTCGTGAATTTGGTTTCTCACGTCGTAATGCCTTTATTCAACCACAAGTCGATAATGTACTGCTACAAGGTTTAAAACAGTACGAAACCACAAATGTTTTATTCTCTCGTCAATTGTCTGATTTTAGCCAAGATGCCAAGGGTGTAACGCTCAATATTCAAAATAAAGACGGTGAAGCTGAAATAATTCAAACGCAGTATTTGATTGCTTGTGATGGTGGTAACTCTGTGGTACGTCGTACCCTCAACATCGGCTTCGATGGTAAAACTGCACCGAACCAATGGATCGTGATCGACATCAATAATGACCCACTTGCAACGCCACACATTTACCTATGCTGTGACCCTGTGCGTCCTTATGTATCTGCTGCACTTCCACACGGTATTCGTCGTTTCGAATTTATGGTGATGCCTGGTGAAACTCAAGAAGAATTAAGCAAACCTGAAAACATTGCCAAATTATTGTCGAAAGTACTTCCAACGACCGATGGTATTGAAGTGATTCGTCAGCGTGTTTATACCCACAATGCCCGTATTGCAGATAAATTCCGTGTAGACCGTATTTTACTTGCAGGCGATGCTGCGCACATCATGCCAGTATGGCAAGGTCAAGGCTATAACAGTGGTATGCGTGATGCATTCAACCTTGCGTGGAAAGTTGCTATGGTTGTACAAGGCAAAGCTGGCCCAGCGCTTTTAGATACATACCAAGTTGAACGTAAAGATCATGCCAAAGCGATGATTGATCTTTCTGTAATGGCGGGTCATGTCCTTGCGCCACCAAAAAAATGGCAAGGTTTCGTGCGTGATGGTATCGCGTATGCGCTCAATTACATCAAACCGATCAAACAATATCTATTGGAAATGCGCTTCAAGCCAATGCCGAAGTACAACGATGGTGCATTGATCAATAACGGTGTTAAAGATTCACCTGTGGGTAAAATGTTCATTCAACCATATGTTCAACTTGAATCTGGTGAAAAAGTCCTACTTGATGAAGTCATCGGTAACGACTTTGCAATCATTGCTTGGGGCGTCGATCCAAAATGGGGTCTGTCAGATGCGACCATGAAAAAATGGCAAAAATTGGGCGTTAAATTTATCCAAGTATTGCCTGCTGTTCAGCTTAGCAATGAAAATCGCACCAAGTACGACAATGTGATTACGATTGGTGATATTGGTACCGATATTCGTGGTTGGTTTGGTAAAACCACTGAATCTGTTACGATTCTTCGCCCAGACCGTTTTGTTGCAGCGATTGCAATTCCACAAACTTTAGACAGCGTGAGCCAACAATTGTTTGCAAAATTGCATGCTTAATAATCCAAATAGATCTGCAAGAATTAAAAAATCACCTGCATAAAGCATGGTGATTTTTTTCTACAATCACTATAAACATCAGATGCTATAATCGTTCAATACATAATTATAAGCTTCGCAAAATGCAAAAAAGATTTCAGAAATTATTCATTTATAGTTTGTTAGGTTTTATTTTTATCTGTTCACTCATTTTCGTAGAGATACATCATTTTCATGCCAATAGTTGGTTACCTATTTTCGTTTTTTGCCTCTGTTTTCTTATTTCTTTGAATTGCTATTTATTACGCTTAGAAAAAGATGTGAACAAAAACGAAGAATCTAATTTTTTGTCCTTCCATTTATACATTTCATTTTTTTATGCAGTCATTGCCAGCTTTTTTCTCACCACAGTGATTCTTGCTTTATTTGCATTACAAACTCAATATTTTGGTCAAGATAAAAATATCATTCTAAAAGGCCAAGTCTATTCACCTACATTTACACTAGAAAAGAAGCCCTGCCGAGCTCGCCTTAAATTTCCCGAAAGTGGTTGGTCTACCTTCGCGTATCTCTGTCTAGATACCAAGAAACATAAATTTTCTGGTTATTACAAACTCCATTTGAAAACCAGTTTCGCAGGGGCTGCGGTTCAGCATTATTATTGGATTAATGATCAATTAACATATCAGCAGCATCGTGCCTTAGATATGGATCCACAACAAAAAAGACTACTCGAAATATATGCCAAACTTGAAAGAGATTTAGGCCCACCTCTATCTGATGATTAAGCCCATGATTTTTTAAATAGAACCAACAACGATTGAGTCTATTTAATTTAGCGCAATATATGCCATACATTATTTATGGCAATAATTAAAATCGCTTTATCATCTTAGTGATTGATATTTAAAACTCTTTCTTTTTAGTTCTCAAAGAAAGAGTTATATGAATAGACATATAGCAATACCACGTTCAGCCAACAATCAAATAAGCTTCCAAGTTAAACCGACTGAAACCAATGCACATCTTTTACCGATTCACGTTGCTGAATCTGCTGAATAAAAGGTTTAAATTCATCTAAATATGGCAATATTTTGAATGAAATTGCATACACCATCCAATAAGCTAAATACAAATCTGCTGCGCTAATTTTATCCCCCAACAGATATGGTTGAGCCTGTGCAAGCCCTGTTTTAATAAAATCTAAAAGTATTTTTTCATTACCAAAACTCAAACTGCCACGTTTCTCATCCATCAACTCTGTGCTAATGCCGACATTTTTCATGTCCATATATTCAGTCAGCGGACCATGACAGAAAAACATCCATTTCAAATATTCACCACGTTTGGGATCATCCAAGGCGGGTGCCAAACCTTTGTCACTGAATGTATCAGCTAAATAACTAAAGATGGCGGCGGTCTCACTAATCACGGCAATACCATCGACCAAGCAGGGAACTTTGCCCATGGGATTAATCTTGAGATATGCCGCTTGGTGCATCTCTTCATATGGCACTTCAATAATCTCAACTTCTGACTCGATGTCTAATTCTTTCAATAAAGGCAGAATAGTATTACTGCGTGAGCGTGGATTGCTGTAGAGTTTCATTGCTGGGTTCATTGTAGATATCCTTATTTTCATCCTTGTTGTTCTGTCTATTACTATACGCGGCTTTATGTAGAATTATGTTGCGTTCATCCCTGCTTTAAACACTTTCCGATACAATACGCCCGACTAATAATTACGCTAAATTTGAATTGATATTTAAAGCAAAAAGTATTTACTCCGACTTTCTGATAATCAAACAATTGAGCTCTACATCGATGAAAAATAAATATTTAATTGCCATGTTTACGGTGATTTTAATTTCAGGCTGTTCCAAGAAAACCGAAGAAATGGCAACTGAAGCCAGCGCAGATGCACAACCTGCTCAAGTCAGTACACAGCAAGATCAAGCAGCGGAAAGCACATCCAATGAGCCGTCTACCACGCCTGCAACAACACAAAAACCTGAAACTATTTTAAATGAGCAGGTCAACCCAGCCGAAGCCTCTCGTAAAATGGTACGAGAAGCCAATGTCAGTTTTGAGTCGAAAGATGTCGTTAAAACGGCCTTAGAAATTGAAAAACTGATGCTAAGTTTAGGCGGCTTTATTGAACAGAAAAATATCGACTTTGTGGTGCAAGAGAGTCGATCCTACCCGATTGCTGACGGCAAAATTAAAATCTTTGAAAAAGTAAATCCGCAAGCGGAAATGATCATTCGTGTGCCAAGTGAAAAAGCTGCACATTTCGTTAATCAACTGTTGCCCCTTATGCATTTTTTGAACCGTCAGCAATATTCGGCAAAACGCTATGAGCTAAAACTACTCGAAGAAAAAATGTCGCAAACAACGGTCGTGCCAGACCATGTAGCAGCAGCGCAAGTCAATGAGATCTCACGCCTGACTCGCTTAGAAGTTCAAGATCGTGTCCGCTATAGCACGATTGTGATTGGCTTTACTCAACCTGCCACTGTCCGTGAACATATCGATATTAACCTTGATGCTGTTGCGCAGTTAAATGGCGATAGTTTCTGGCAAAGAGCGTGGTATGGTATTCAAAAAGGTTGGCAATTTGTGTTGAGCCTACTGGTTATTCTCATTACGATTTGGCCACTCTATCTGATTATTTTTATCGGTTTGATTGCCTACCGTGTGATGAAACCCTATTTACAAAAATGGTTTAAATGAATGAGCTGAACAAGCTCCATTCTTCATTTAATCTATGATTAAAAATACGATAAATAAAAAAATCCCGAAGCGCTTAATTCGGGATTTTTTCATTTAAATCTTAGGGCAATATTTAAAGGCTTAGAAAAAGCCCATATAGAACTGCTCTTTTAATACTTTTAAAATCAACTCGATCGCATCATTTTTACGATCTTTTCGATAGCTCGCATACAGACCAATGGTCGGCAAGGGTTCAACTGTACTTTTAACCAATATTTTATCACCGAGCAATGGAATGACATAAGACGGCACCAAACTCCATCCCACGCCCATACCGACCAAATTGACATTTAACAAAATATTCGTCGAATGCTGTACCAAGTTCACATTCAGTTTATTTTGCTTAAAGAAATCTTGAATAATTCGGTATAGCTCAGGTGATGAGTGTTCATCGCTAATAATAAAATCCTGATTATTCATGTTTTTAATGCTGATATGCCGCTGTTCTGCAACAGGCGAATTTTTCGGTACAATCAGCGCCAAAGGCTCAGTAAAAATCTGAACAAATTCTATATCAGGGCTTTCTTCGACATAACGGGTAAAGGCAATATCAATCTCTCCCTTACGCACTGCACTGATCTGATCGACATCCATTAAACTATGAAAATGAATTTTTAACTCAGGAAACTGAGCTCGAATATTTGGCATGATATAAGGAAAGACCTTCATTTCAGCCACAGGAACAAAGCCGATATTCAGTTGTTCTTTACTGAGCTGCGCGATTTGACGCGCATCTATCATGGCTTTTTCAGCATGCTCTAAACTCAAACGCGCTTCTTTTAAAAAGGCCTGACCTTCTGCAGTCAGCTCAACTTTTCGGTTGGTTCGCATCAATAATTGCACCCCAACTTCCTGTTCTAGGTCTTTAATTTGCTGACTTAAAGAAGGTTGCACAGTACACATTCGCTGCGCAGCCTTGGTAAAATTTAGCTCTTCGGCAACCGCAACAAAATATCGTAGATGTCGTAATTCCATTATTCAGCTCCTAAAGCACTGCGTTTAAATTGGTTTGCCACGAATAGACGATACATCCACAAAGTGAACAGCACCATCACCGCACAAAATAAATAGGTTGCCTGAAATCCAAAGTATGCAATCAGCACACCCATAATGACCGAACCGACAGCAAGGCCAATATCAAACAAGGCAAAAAAGGTGGATATTGCATGTCCTATTCGGGCTTTTTCTACCGTTTGAATCGCGACCGTTTGCAGGCATGGGAACACTGAACCGTAGCCGATGCCCATAAAAACTGCCGATATCCAAAGCACCCATTGATTCGTGAGAAAACTCACAACCATCAAACCAATGGCAAAGCAAATAAAGGATGGATAGATGACTGCGCTCGGGCCTTTGCGATCATAAACTTTGCCAACCCAAGGACGGACGATCAACATCGATACGGCAAAGACAATAAAAAAGATACTGGTATAAGCGAGTAAATGCTTCAACTCTGCATAAGCGGTGATAAAACTCATCACACTCGAATATGCAAATGCGGTCAGCAATGCCACAAAACTGATGGCAAGTACCCGTGTTTCTATCACATCACGCCATTGGATGGCTGCGGATTGGCTCGCTTGATCACTTGATTTATGCTGTACGTGTTCTTGTATTTGAACCAACCACGTAAAAATATAGCCCACTGCAACCAATAAGGCTAATACAGCAAATAAGGTACTAAAACTGCTGAATTGAATCATACTCAGCGCTAAAAATGGCCCGATCACCACGCCTAAGTTGGTCGACATGACAAAGTAGCCCATGCCTTCGCCCTTTCGATGATCTGGGATGTAATCATTTACGATGGGAACATTGACCGTGGTTAATATACTGAACCAAAAACCATGTAAAAAACGAATGACCAACAACGACCACATGCTGTCAATCCACAAATAACTCAGCGCAAAAACGACAAAGATAAAGCCTGAAATACGTACAGAATTGGCTTTACCAAAACGCTCAATGATCATGCCGGAAAAGGGACGAATCGCAATGGATGACACCAAAAACAGCGTTAAAGCCATACCCGCTTGCTGAATCGAACCACCCAATTCTTTCATAATATAAATGGGCAATATGGTCAGCAGCGCAAAGTAATAGCTAAATAAAAACAAGTTATTACACAGACAAAAAACGAAAGACTTGTTCCATAGCGATGCCTGATGTTGAGTAGTCATGAGGTCATTGTCTCGCTGCTACGCGTGGCTTGGGACTGCGTAAAAATCGGGTTTAGCGCCAACTGCACCAGTCGCTTGATATAGTCTTCATCTGGCTGGGTATTAAAGAAAATGATCTGATAATGAATCGGGCCATACAACATGTCCAATATGAGTTCGAAAGGATAATCCGCGCGAATTTCGCCTCGTTGAATGGCCAATTGGATCAGCTCACGTGTCGCTTCTCGTCGAGGTAACAAATACTGTTTAAAAAACTCACCCGCTGCTTCACGATGCTCCGCCAATACAACCAGCAATGCTCGACCCACGTGCTGATTTAAAGCCCGTGATAGTTTGAGCAATTGTTGATTTAGATTGAACTCTAAACTTTGTGATAAATCGAGTTCAAACACCGACGCGGTGTGCGCTTTAAAAGCATCGAAAACCAGATCGGACTTATGCTTCCACCAACGGTAAATCGTCGATTTTCCCACGCCTGCACGAGCCGCAATATCTTCAATGGTCATGCTTCGATAATCACTTTCCGCTAAAGCATCTGTGACCGCTTGTAAGATACATTGCTTACGCCGAGAAGTTTTTTCAGTTTCACTCATAATTTAAAAACGAAACGCTACGTATCGTTTTATATTAAACAGTATTGGACTGAATGACTATCTTTAACTGAGCTTTGAAGGATAAACTTTAGTCGCACACTCGGAATTCAAATCCCTATTGCACTATCCAAAAGAATTTCAGAATAAAAAAGATCGCCTAAGCGATCTTTTCAAATATTCAGCCACCAAAGTGATTAGCTTTGTGTCGACTTTTTATAAATACTGCAAGAAGGATGATGATTTTCCTGTAAACGTGCCACTTTACGTTGTTCCGCAGCTTCGAAACGACAACGTTTCCAGTCATTATCTAGATTCAATGCTGGAATTTGTTTCGGCTTACCTTGATCATCAACAGCGACCATTGTGAAATAGCAACTATTGGTATGACGTACTGTACGTTTTTGAATGTTCTGCGCTTCAACACGAATACCAATTTCCATTGAAGTACGACCAACATGGTTCACACTTGCAAGGAAAGTCACTAACTCACCCACGTGAATTGGTTCTTTAAAATTTACTTTATCGACTGATAGTGTCACCACGTAGCTACCAGAATAGCGACTTGCACAAGCATACGCGACTTGGTCTAACAATTTTAGAATCGTTCCACCATGCACATTACCCGAAAAATTCGCCATGTCAGGAGTCATTAAAACTGACATCGATAATTCTGACTGGTCGTCTAGTGCATTCGCAATTTGATCTAATGGGGACATCTTGTTTCTCTAGACTCGTGATATAACAATGATTAATGTGATTATTATATAGATTTTAATCAAAATTAAATGTTCAAATCGGCAAAAAAACCATCATTATTATTTATAGTGATCATACCATCATTCAGTAAAATATATATCGATAACGATATACACCCGATAAACAAGTATTTATCGCGCTATCTATCAGTTTTTTTTAATCCAAGCTATGCTGTGTTTTATATTTAAAACATATACATTAAAACGCGTTGTTCATCGATTCAACATAGCACGGCATTAAACTTAATCTTCTAAGACTTTTAACATCTCGAAAGATACGTTGTCATAGCTGGTTTTTTGTCCACCATCATTGGTACTTTCTAGCGTGTAAGAATTATCTACATGTACATGAGTGACAATAAATACGTTATCTTCCATCATCGCAAGCTTTACTTTTTGTCCTACATCAAGCGTTTTCATCTACAGCCACCTTTAAAATATTTATTGGTTTTAAGTATTAATAACCTGATGATATTCTAAACACTTCAACAGTATTGGTAAACGTAAGCACATGAATAAAAACGCTAATATAGGTATATACTCTTAAAATCTACGTAAAACCAATTAATATGATTTTCTTAATTAATTTCAAATAATTAACTGTATATTTTCTTATTATTACGATTTTTATATTTGGCAAATCTTTTGATTAAGACCTAAAACCAATCAACATCCAAGATATTAATGATTACTAGATACTATTGAGCATGGGAAAAGCTGAGAGCAAAAATTAAAATGCTTTGCTGAAATAAAAATGCACCCTGAGAGGTGAACAGGATGCGTTTAAATTTGCGAATCGTATCAGCCTAGTCTTTGGCTGCTAAATAAGGAATATGATGTCCCTTGCTATATTGATGTTCAGCATAAACCCGAGAAATCTCTCCAAGTTTTTCTAAGGTCGCCTCTTCACCTGCAAGCATCGTCGCTTCACGCCCTTTCACATCAAATATATGTGCTTTTTCACGTAAATCAGGTTGAATCACAATGTCTGCTCGCTTGAGCTCTTCTTGAGCTAAACGATTTTGCATAATATTGATATTTTGGTTAAACAAGCCCCAAACATTCGACGTTTCGGTATGAATTGGTCGTGCCAAAATATCCACCGCAATAATAATATCTGCCCCTAAATCGCGTGCAACGTCCACAGGAACTGGACTGACCAAGCCACCATCGACATATTCAGTGTCTTCAATAATCGTTGGAATAAACATGCTCGGAATCGACACCGAAGCACGAACGGCCTGTCCCGTATTACCATAGTTGAACACGACTTTTTTGCCATCCTTTAACTCGGTTGCCACCACATACATTGGGGTTTTTAGCAACTCTAAAGGCACGTCATCAACTTGCTCATTAATATAATCTTCAACTTTTTTACCGTCAAAAAACCCTTTTTTGTCCAAACGTATTTCTCGAACATCATTGGCTTTCATATTTAAGGCGATATCTCTTAACTCATTGGCACTTTTACCTGAAGCATAGATTGAACCCACAATGCTACCCGCACTGGTTCCAACAATAAAATCTGGGTGTATTCCCTGCTGTTCAAGTATCTGAATGGCGCCTATGTGTGCATAACCACGTGCCCCACCACTCCCTAAAACCAACGCAACAATCGGACGCTTTTCCTGCTTTTTCACTTTTTTAAAGTCAATGCGGTTATTCGCCACTTGAGCAGGTGCTGCTGTATAAGTTCGAATTTGTGTGGATATTTCAGCGCTGACCTTTTTTGAGCCTACACTTTGACAACCCACAAGGCTGATTGCGAATGCAGTCATCAAAACAGTTATGCTTTTCATTGAGAGATATTCCAAATGCAACTCGAGATTTGAAGAGAAAAAGTAGTCTAATCAGTCCACATTCACGTCACTGTTATTATTCGTTAATGCCTCTGACCGATGCACATTATATTGACATACAACCTAGAAAGTCATTGGCTGTCAAAGTTTCAATGTTTAGCAGAATTTCCACATCAGGATTCAAGCCCTTATCTAGCAAAAAAAGCCCCGATAACGGAGCTTTTTAAAGTTAATTTTTGACTTTACCAAATATCGGAATTAACGCGATCCTTATATTTTGGATGTTCATCCATTTTAAATACTGGCTCTTTTACACCCCGTTTTAACTGTGAGGTGTAGTCTTTCATCAGCATCAATAAGAATGGCGTCAGCAATAAAATCGCAAAGAGGTTAATACTCGCCATCACGCCCATGAAGAGATCCGCTAAGTTCCAAATCAGTGGCACACTCATGATTGAGCCAAAGTACACCATCATGAGGACGACTACGCGGAATATAAACATGACCTTAGGATTGTTATTGATAAACTGCACATTACCTTCAGCATAAGCATAGTTACCGATTACTGAAGAATAAGCGAATAAGAACAAGATTATGGCAAGGAAGTCATCTCCCCATGCGCCAATCTGGCTTTCAAGCGCCATTTGCGTCAAAGCAACACCCTCAAAGCCTGCATTTTCATACAAGCCAGATGCCAAAATAATGATCGCCGTACAGGTACACACTACAAATGTATCGACAAAGACACCGAGCATCTGAACTAGGCCTTGATTGACCGGGTGTTTAACATCTGATGCTGCCGCAGCATTCGGAGCAGAACCCATACCCGCTTCGTTTGAGAATAATCCACGCTTAATGCCTTGCATCATCGCCATAGAAACCATAGCACCGAAGAAACCACCAGCCGCAGCATCAAACTCAAATGCTTTGCTGAATATTAACTGGAAGATATCAGGCAAGATCGCAAAGTTAGCAAAAGCGATATAGAGCGCGACTGCCAAATAAAGTAATGCCATAAATGGAACAAAACGTTCTGCCACTTTTGCAATACGCTTAATACCACCAAAAATAATCAGCGCTGTTATAAAGACAAGGAATAACCCTACCCATGAAATTTCAAAACTAAAACTGCCCAAACTCAATACTAGATTGGCTTTATCCCAACCCCAAGCATGTGAAGTTGCACCCGTAATGGCATTGGCTTGTACTGCATTAAACACAAAGCCATAGGTTGAAATCAGCGCAATCGCAAATACTACACCCAACCATTTTTGGTTTAAGCCTTGGGTAATGTAATAAGCTGGTCCACCGCGGAATTGCTGATTTTGCGTATCCCGTACTTTAAAAAGTTGAGCCAAAGAAGATTCAACAAATGCAGAACTCATCCCTAAAAATGCCGTCATCCACATCCAAAAGACTGCACCAGGCCCACCAATAGCGATTGCAATTGCAACACCGGCCACATTACCCACACCGACACGACTTGCTAGACCAGTTACAAAAGCCTGAAATGGTGTAATACCATGATCATCATCACCTTCCTTTCGGCTAGATTTCATCACTTTCATACTGTGAATGAATAGGCGAATCTGGACTGCACCTGTTACTACAGTATAAAAAATACCAACAGCAACCAAGAAGACAACAAGGAAATCCCAAAGTGGGTCATTAAAAACTTTAATCCACCCCAACAGGGTTTCATTTAATTGTTCATTCATATTCAACCCTAGTTTTAAATGGTCAAAAGTATGAAAAGCTCTTTTCTGAAGAGCCTTTCTAAATTAAGCAAAGAATTTAAGAATTAATTGAATAACTGTTGCGTTAATCAAATCAACAAAAAATGCGCCACATAAAGGAACGATTAGGAAAGCCTTATGAGATGGACCATACATATTGGTAATGGCTTGCATATTTGCAACTGCGGTAGGTGTTGCCCCCATACCAAAACCACAATGACCCGCCGCTAAAACCGCAGCATCATAATTTTTGCCCATTACACGGAAAGTGATAAACGCAGCATATAGTGCCATTGTTAATGTTTGGGCTCCCAAAATCACAACTAATGGTCCTGCAAGATCTGATAGCTGCCATAGTTTCAACGATAATAGTGCCATTGCTAAGTACAGTGATAATGAAGCATTACCAAATACATCAATTGCACGATCAAATATTTGTACGCGGAAAATACCTTCTAATACATTACGTAAAATGACACCACCAGCTAAAGCCCATACAAATGTCGGTAATTCAAACATCGTACCTTTACTGAAAGCCGTCATAAAATCAGCAAATGCTAAACAGCCAGCAAATAAGCCCAAAGTCGTAATTGCATTATCTGCGGTAATTAAACGAACACGATGTGGATATTCAAAAGGTACATATTCTGTTGAATTAATATCAGCTAGTGGTGTGTTATCACTACGCTCAATTTGCTCATTCGTGCGCGGAGTTGCTAGGCGATAACGATTAATTAGCAACTTAGCTAATGGGCCACCAATAATACCACCAATGATTAAACCAAAAGTTGCACTTGCCATACCTAAAGCTAATGCACCTTGTATACCGTGTTCAACTTCAAGAATTTCACCCCATGCACCAGCTGTACCATGACCACCTGTCAACGTAATTGAACCTGCAATCAAACCAATCAGTGGATCAATACCCAATAAAGTGGCAAGACTGATACCAACGACATCCTGCACAACAATGAAAGAAGCAACGGCTACCAGAAAAATAACAAGACCAATTCCTCCTTCTTTCAATTTGGCAAAGTTTGCGCTTAAACCAATGGATGCGAAGAAAATCAGCATAAAACTGGTTTGTAATTCACTACTCGTAGTAATGCTATAACCCCAAATGCTATGTACAACCAATGAAATTATTGCAGCAACCAAACCACCAGCTACGGGCTCAGGAATATTGTAACGCCTCAAAAAACTGATTTTATTTACCAGAAAACGTCCTAATAAAAGAACGAACACCGCCGCAATTAAGGTATAAAATGCGTTAAAGCTAAATTCCATAATAATTTGTCCAAAATGGTTAGAATATTTATTAGTCCAATTAATAGAAATTAGTAGCGTTTATTAATTAAAATACAATTCCAATTTGTAAATTTAACTAATAAATCAGGCTACCAGCTATTCATTGCCAATCATAAATATTCATCATCTGATTCAAATATGTATGCCTGAGTTAAAAGAAGTGAAAACTCAATTCGACAAAACAAATCCATAAAAGCAGTTCATGCTTACTAAACCAACACTTACTACAATATTCACATCATAGATGAAATACATAAAATCAAATGCTGATTAGAAAAGTCGCACATTATGCGTGGAGAACAGAGAAATTTCATTAATTTTAATTACAAAAAGTTTTATTTGCTATAATTTAAAGTTATATCTGTTTGTTTTTACTAAAATGTATTCGCATTTTTTATCTATATAAAATATTAAAGATTTGAACATGATGCCATGTAGGACGTGATTAAATGAATGCTTTAACCAGTACGACATCATGACTCAGGCGATTTAGTGATTCCATCTGCTTAGTGCTATGGGTTAATTTGCGTTGAAAAATCTCCTGTTTCAACAAAAAAGCCTGAACTGAGTCAGGCTTTTTTGATTGATTAGATCAGTAGTTTGAGCTTAGAAGCTATATTTAGCCATTAAGCCTACACGGTTATCATTGTACGAGTTACCATCAAATGCTTTACGCTTACCGTTGATATATTCAACACCTAATTCAACTGGCTTAACTGGTGCATAGATAAAGTTAATCCACGCTTGTTGAACTTCTTCGTTTGCGTTCTCGTTATCCTCATCATTTGCATATGCACTGCCATCATCAGCAAACAATGCGCCGTACGCTAAAGTTGAACGTAGTTTTTCATTGAACTTATAAGTGGCGCCTACTTGCACCGCAGTAAACTTATTTTGTTCAATATTGCCGTCAACTACAGAATAAGCACTGTTTGCGCCATATAAGTAGTTGCTGTTACCTTCAGCATATGAAACGTCACCGTTCAATTTCAACTGATCAGTTACTGCATAGCTTGCGCCAGCTGCAATACCAAAACCTGTTTCAGTATCATCTGCAGCTTTCGATTTATAATTTTCGACTAATGCACGTGCAGATGCTGTACCTTTGCCATCAGCAAAGCCCTGGGTCAATTTTGCAGTGATATTTGGTACGCGGTAAGAAAGATCACCCGCAGCTGTTGCCTTACTATCACCTTCTTCAGCAGCTACAAATAATTGTGTTTGCGGTGCAAGTTTTACGTTGTAACGCACTTGTGGCAAACGAGTTGTACCACCGCCCACGTTAGTAGCAAAATCAATCATTTCTGGTGCATGGCTAGACAAGAAGTTTGATGTGGTCTGACCAAATAACCAGTTGTTAAAGGTTAAATAACCATGACGTAGACGAATAGTTTCGCCACTTCCATTGAAATCGACCTCGATTTTACCGCCCACTTTATCATCACCACCGACGGGTGCTGTAAAATCTAAACCAAAACGTGTGGTTTTTGCAGTTGCGCGAAGTTTATCTCGTGCTTCTTCTTTAGACGTATGTACGTTGTTAAAGTCGTTATCCGCACCTTCAATAATATAGTTCGCATCACCACGAACAAAACCGTAAAGACTTACATCTGCACCTGTTTTAGATTTTAAGCTTGCAGCTGGGGTAGCTGGTGGCGGTGCAACAGGACGCGCTTTAACTTGCTGAATCTCTGTTTGTTGCTGTTGTTGAACTTGCTGCTGCGCTTTAATCAAACTTTTCAGTTCTGCAACTTCTGCACGTAATTGTTCAATTTCAGAAGTATTGCTGCCTGCATGAGTCATTGAGACCGTTGCCAAACTCATGGCAACAACAAGGGTTTTCATTGGGTGGAATACAGTTTGAGTTTTCATCCTAAGCTCTCTATTGTCCTGTCATTGTTGTATACCCTAAATCCGGGTGCTTTGTTATTCAGCTATTTGAGCGGACAAATTTAAAGCTGCATATCCGTGCTTTAGTCGCATTAAAGCCCCAACTTGCAGCCCCCAATAACGAAATACTTGAAAGCAAAAAGCAAAACCGCTGAATCCATCACTGAAAATAGACTGAAATATTTAGTTAAAATTCGGACTTAGCCGATTCAGATGGCAAAAAATCTCAATATTCATACCTTAAAGGTAAAAATCCATACCCTGTAGATATGCAATAAAAATGATAAAATCCGACATATTACCGATAGAGACATTCACAATGTATTTATCCAGCATAATGTAATGTATTTAATGCAAATAATACTTATTTAACAATTATTCTATTTCGTTAGATTAGGACAACAATGATGCGCAGTTTCATTAATTATTTTCAAGTGGATGATTTCTTAGATATAAGTTTCGAGAAAATAGAAACTGACCTCACAATGGGAAAATAGCACAATCATTCATAGTTATGGATGATGAACATTTATAATGAATGACGTGAATATTTGATCAATAATACACGTACATTGATGACTGACGTATAAACAAAAGCAGCTAAACGTCATCACCCTCATTCAGTTCACCCCATGGCTGAAGCTTTTAAACTACGCATGGTGAACATTGCAATAACCACAAACAGCAACATAATCAGGGCCATATTGATCAGCGCTGACCATACTAAAAAGTTCAAAAACACTCCAGCCAATAGACCACAGGCAAATTGCATACTTCCCATGATTGCACTGGCTGTGCCAGCTCGTGAGCCTTGTTCAGACATCGCCAAAGCCATGGCATTTGGCCCAGTGAAGCCAATTGATGCAACACATAAGAACATGCCCAACATTACAACAATGATAGAGGGAAGATTAAATAATCCTGCCGCCAATAAGATCAGCACACCACACAATTGAAGTGCATTACCCAAGTGCAATCGATGGCGAACATCCAGTCGATTTGCAAGTTTCTTATTGAGGGTCGAAAACACCATAATCCCTAAAGCATTCGCACCAAATACATAAGCAAATTGCTGTTGGCTCAGACCATAACCATCCATTAAAATGGCAGATGAGCCACTGATATAACAAAATAAAATCGCGCCAGAAAAACAGCCTGTGAGCATCGGTTTGCGGAAACTTGCATCCTGCAAAATGGCACTATATAAGCCTAAGACTTGTTTCAAACTTAATTTTAAGCGCCGCTCAACAGGTAGGGTTTCTTGAAAGAAAAAATGTACGCAGAAAAGACAAAAAATACCGACAAGCACTAATACCGCAAAGATGTATTGCCATTCAAACACCTGTAACACCCACGCGCCTAAAGTAGGTGCAATGATTGGTGCAATTGTTGTCACGATCATCATGCTGGCAAAGGCTTGAGCAGAAGCTTGCATACTTAAGCGATCACGAATTGCAGCACGGGCAATCACTACACCGACACAGCCACCCAACGCTTGCAAAACACGAGCAGCGATCAAACTCCATTCACTATTGGCAAAGACACACAGAAAACCGGCACAAATATATAAAACCAAACCGAAATATAGCGGTGTTTTACGCCCAATACGGTCGCTGACTGGCCCATAAATTAACTGCCCAATCGCCAAACCCAAGAAATACGCTGGAAGACTATTGGCCACTTGTTGGGTTGTGACACCAAAATCGTCGGCCATTTGAGGTAAAGCCGGCAAATACATATCGATTGAAAGTGGCCCTAAAGCAGTCAGCAATGCCAACAAGACGATCCAGCGTTGAGAAAATTCCTTTTGTGATTCGACGCTTTTCATAAGAATAATTCATTTATCGCAAGCAAGTTTTGCAGACAAGTTTACACTGCACATAGTATTATTTCTTGGCTTCAATGTGAAAATTCACACGATACACATTGCTTACTGCCCCATCGCTTTAGCAAAGGAAAAATTTTGAACGCCTGGCTCGCACGACTGAAACAAGCAACCTATAACACGACCTTTATGTATAACTTGCGCATGGTCATTGCCTTCGCAGGAACAGCCTTTGTCCCATATTTTTTAGATCAGCAATTAATGACCATTCCCCTCACTTTGGGTGTGGTGGCCGCAGGTCTGAGTGATATCGATGACCGCTTTTCAGTCCGTGTGCTCAATCAAATTTATACCTATATCGGGTTCTTTGTTACTGCGGTATCCATTTATCTGTTGTTCCCGCATCCGATCTTATTTGCATTGGGCCTGATTGTGTCTTGTATCGGTTGGATTCTTTTGGGTTCATTGGGTCGTCGCTACGCCACCATTTCTTATGGCTGTTTGGTGATCTCCGTGTATTCCATGCTTGGGGTTGAACTTTTTGAAAATTGGTATACACAAGCAGGTTTATTGGTCATCGGTGCGATGTGGTACGGACTGCTTTCGACTTTGAGCTTTCTGCTGTTTCCTGTGCGTCAAGTTCAGGACAAATTGGCCCAAAGCTATTCGTCTCTAGGTGACTTCTTATTTGCAAAATCTAACTTGTTTGATGTCGATATGACACCAGAAAGTTATCAGCAAAGTTTGATTGAGCTATCGCTAGAAAATGGCAAATTAATTGGCATTTTCAACGATATGAAAACGGCCTTATTAACGCGTTTAAAAGGCGACCGTGGACAAAAAGATACGCGTCGTAGCCTGCAATATTATTTTGTCGCGCAAGACATTCATGAACGTGCCGATTCCGCGCATATTGATTATCAAAAATTGACCCGTATTTTTGAACATAGTGATATTTTATTTCGCTTTCAACGTGTGCTTTCGATTCAAGGCAAAGCCTGTAAAGATTTAAGTATCAGCATCTTACAGCGAAAACCCTATCATCATAATCAACGTTTTAAACATGCGTTCCACAATCTAAAACTGTCACTCGAAAAGCTGCGTGAAGAGCAAAAATACGATGAGGTCTGGATCAACTCTTTATTTGCTTTATACCAAAACCTAAAAGGCATCGATGCGCAATTACGTAATGTCGAAACCGAGCGTTATATTGACCGACAAGCCCTGATTGAAAATCGTTTAAAAGATGATGATTTAAAAGGTTGGGACGACATCGTCATTCGATTCAAACAACATTTGAGCCCTGAATCGGTGCTGTTCCGTCATGCTGTGCGTTTATCGACTGTCTTATTTATTGGTTATATTTTTGTCCAAGTGACCAATATCAGTTATGGCTATTGGATTTTATTGACTGCCCTGTTTGTCAGCCAGCCAAACTTTAACGCCACCAAGCGCCGCCTCTATTTACGTATCATTGGCACCTTGGTCGGAATTATTTTAGGTTATGCGATTTTATATTTTGTTCCTTCTGTCGAAGGTCAGTTACTGCTACTCATTTTAAGTGGCGTGCTGTTTTTTGAATTACGTAGTAAGCAATATGCACAAGCCACTGCATTTATTACCATTTTGGCGCTGATCAACTTTAACTTAGATGGCATGGGTTTTGCTGCAGCTATGCCGCGTATGATTGATACGCTCATTGGTTGTGCCTTGGCATGGTTTGGTGTGAGTTTCATTTTCCCAGATTGGAAATTCCGTCGCCTGCCTCGGACCATCAGCCGTTCTATTCAAGCGCAGTGTGATTATTTGGCCGAAGTGGTTGAACAATACAAATCTGGTCGTAATAACGGGTTGAATTATCGTGTGGTCCGTCGTGCAGCCCATAATACCGATGCAGAAGTAGCTTCACTGATTTCCACCTTAGCCACCGAACCCGATACCGATCCGACTCAAAAAGCTTTAGCCTTTGAGTTTTTGTGCCTCAATCATACCTTTATTAGTTATATCGCGGCCTTAGGTGCGCATCGTGAAAAAATTCAAGACCAACAGGTCTTAGCCTTATTGGATAAAGCTGCGGATGACATTCAAGGTGCATTGCTACGTGACGAAGTTCCAGACTTATCTGCGCAAAATATGTTGCAAGAAATCCGTCAGCGTTTGTCACAAAACAGTGAGGAAGATCAGAAAGCCTTAATTGTGCTACAACAGCTTTCTTTGATGTTTAACGTGTTGAACCAATTTAGCCAATTGAAACAAAATCTCAGTCATGAGCATGATCAGGCATCGACTGAACTGGCTTCGCTATAATTTGGATGATTTTGGAACAATATACTCACTGAATTGGTATAAATAATGCTAAACTTTTTACAGTTTTAAATCTGTTACTTTCACTATGACCGCAAAAAATTTATACGCCTACACGCTAGAGCCAGTGGCTTATGAAATTTCTGAAGAAGAACAACGTTATGCTCAACTTGTTCTGTCTCGCAGTAACTTCAAAATTGGCAAAAAAGCATGGCTAATTATGGGTGCAATTCTTGCACTGGCACTCTTGGGCCTCATCTTTATTAAGAACTATTCAACAGTATTTTGCTGGGTAGCTATTGTCTGTGTCGTGATTTACTTCCTTGTGCGTAAATTCGGTATCGAATGGTATGCGAAACGCAAACTGAACGAAGTCCCTGTACAAGAAATTAAAGGCATCCGTATGGGTGTTCAGCCGCATGGGATCTCTATGCAGCAACGTATGGGTGCAAACATGGGGACGATGACTGTCGGTTGGAAAGACATTCATGAATGGTATGACACCAAAGACTTCATCCTTTTGAACTTTAAAGTAAAGGGTCAAGACGGCGCATACATCTTGCCTAAACGTATGGATAGCAAGAAGTTTCCATTTTCGACCATTCGTAAACATTTAAATGAAACTGTAGGCCCTGCTAAAGCAATTTAAGCTAAACAGACATTTATGTATAAAAAAACCTCCGCTTTTTGGAGGTTTTTTTATCTGTTTAATTTTTGAATAATTATTGATAATTACAATAATGAGAATGAATATTACTTACTTTTTCCACATTCTCTACTACATCATCGTTTATAATTCGTCGCAATTCAGCAACCTTTTATCAATATTAAATCCATCATGTTTAAGAAAACCCTTTTCCAGATTCACTGGTTCTTGGGGATTAGTGCCGGCTTAATACTCTCGCTCATGGGGGTTACAGGTGCCATTTATTCCTATGAACAGCAAATACTTAAAGCAATCAATCAGGACAGTTATGTGGTTCAGGCTCAACAGCAACCTAAACTAACCCCTGCTGAGCTTTATCAGCACTTTAGTCAGTCTGATCCTGACATGAAAATTAACAGCATCTCTATTGCCTCAGATGCTACCGCCTCAAGTACCGTGAATATTGTCAAAGAAGGTGCTCGTCGTGGCTATAACATGATGGTTAACCCCTATACAGCCGAAGTTTTACCTGAAATCAAAGGTCAAAAATTCTTCCAGTTTGTACAGCAGCTACACCGTAATTTAACTGTTGGCCCTGTTGGTAAACAAATTACCGGCGCATGTACACTCATGCTGATTTATTTTGTATTGAGTGGTTTATATCTGCGTTGGCCCAAAAGACATTCTGTTAAACAATGGCTTGCAGTAAAACCAAAGCTTAAAGGTCGTAATTTCCTATGGGATCTACATGCTGTCGTCGGCACATGGGTGATTATTTTCTATCTCATGTTGGCATGTACAGGCCTGTACTGGTCTTATGACTGGTGGCGTAATGGCATGTTTAAAGTCATGGGCGTTGAACGTCCACAGCCCCAGTTACAAGAAGGTCCAAAACCGAATGGACAACCTGCTGAACAGGCGGGTGCAAAGCAAGGTGGTGAAAAACAAGCCACTGAGGCAAAACAAACTCATGGCGAACACCAAGCACGTTCTGAAAGAAACCCTACAACGTCGAGTCCCTCTGAACACGGCGCTCAAGAAAATAAACATGGTGCTGAAGGTCGCGGAGAAAAACGTGGTCTAAAACCAGAACAAGTGAATATTACCCTTACGCAAAGTTGGAATGGCTTTAATCAAAATATTGGTCGTGAATACTCAAGTGTCACTTTTAATATTCCGAAAAAAGCCAATGGTGAATTAGAAATTAACTTTGTGGATGCCGTCCCTCAACATGAACGTGCTCGCAACAAAGCGACTTATAACTACAAAACGTCTGCTCTCACCAATATCGAGTTATACGAAGATAAAAAGCTAAATGAAAAAATCATGACCAGCATGTTGCCTGTACATCGCGGTAGTTTCTTCGGACCGATTTATCAGTTCTTTGTGGTTATTGCATCCCTCATGATGCCGCTGTTCTTTGTCACAGGATGGATGCTCTATCTCAAACGTCGTAAACAGAAAAAACTGACACAGCAAGCCCGTCAAAGCTTAGCACCAGTTACCATCGACCCAAATGCACAGCCTTGGTTAATTTGCTATGCATCACAAACAGGTCAGTCTGAACAATTGGCATGGCGTACAGCAACAAGCTTACAAGAGGCTCGTCAGCCTGTCACAGTGAAAGCTGTTCAGCAACTTTCAGCAGATGACTTAACGCAAGCCGCTCAGGTTTTATTTGTTGCAAGTACCTATGGCACTGGGGAAGCACCTGACCTTGCTTCAAGCTTTGAACGTAAACTGATGGCACAAGGCCTCGATTTGAGTCATGTTCAGTTTGCCGTATTAGCTTTAGGTTCTAAAGAATATCCTGATACTTTCTGTAGCTTTGGTCATGCGATTCATCGTTGGATGCAGAGTAATGCTGCGAAGCCCCTGTTTAACACGATTGAAGTCAATAATGGCGACACCCAAGCCATTCAAGCATGGAATAGTGCTTTAGCCAAAGCGACTAAACTTGAACTTCAGCACATGCAAATTGAAAAAACTTTTGATGCATGGACATTGACCAAACGTGATCTACTCAACCCGAACAGTTTAGGTGCACCTGCATTTAATATTGAGTTAAAACCGCAACATGAAGCCAACTGGCAAGCGGGTGATATTGCAGAGATTCAGCCGGGTAATAGTGCTGAACGTATTGCAAACTTCATGCAAAAGTACCAGATTCAGAGTCAGCAAGTGGTTGATTCTACTCAGCAACGCATTGAAGATGCATTATGGGATCGTAACCTAAATACGGATGTCGAACCATTTGCCAACCTTGATCATTTGCTTGAACAGCTTCCACCGCTTCCAACTCGTGAATACTCGATTGCCAGTATTCCAAGTCAGCAAGTATTACGCTTAGTGGTGCGTCAGCAATCCAATGCGGATGGTGAGCTTGGTTTAGGCTCTGGTTGGTTAACACAACATGCTGCGATCAATAGCACACTACAACTGCGTATTCGTACCAATGAATCATTCCATCTGATTGCAGATAATCGTCCTGTGATTTGTATTGGTAACGGTACAGGTATTGCTGGTTTACTCAGCCTGTTACATACACGAGTTCGTCAAGACTATACGCAAAACTGGCTGATTTTTGGTGAGCGCCAACGCGCACATGATTTCTTTTATCAAGACATCATTGAAGCATGGCAAAACACAGGCTTAGTACAACGCATAGACCTCACCTTCTCTCGTGATCAAATGGAGAAACGCTATGTGCATCATGAGCTACGTGACCAATCGACCTTATTAAAATCATGGGTAGAACAAGGTGCCGTGATTTACGTCTGCGGTAGTATCAATGGTATGGCAACGGACGTTGACCACGCATTGATTGATATACTAGGTGAAGATGTTGTTGCTGAACTGCGTCAAGCTGGGCGTTACCGTCGTGATGTTTACTAAGTAAGATGTTTTCCAATAAATAGTCCGAACTCAAAACCAGACCTCGTGTCTGGTTTTTTTCACGCTATACTTGGGCCAAATACGGATACTGCTTTAATTTTTTGCATGAAAAGAATACTACTGCTTTGTGTAGGTTTGCTGCTCTGTGTAGATGCCATTTGGTTGCTTACATTAGATAAAATTCATTTAGGCATCCTTTTACCCTTAGTCATTGGGTGTATTTTTCTTTTATCCGGACTATTTTCGACGCAAATCCACAATATTTTAGATCAATACCCTAAACTCAAAAGGCTCTGGCGTGCTACATGGTGGTTGTTTTGGCTTTGGCTATTGAGCCTTTTACTGTTTTTTGCGTATTTACACTTCAATAGCCAGCAATCCAAGCCATTTACTTCCGTCCAAGCCATCATCGTTTTGGGTAGTGGTATTGAAAATGGTCAACCCTCTCCGACCTTAAAGGCGCGTCTCGATGCCGCAGCACCGTATGCCTTGCAACAACCCAATACTATTATGATCATGACGGGTGGTTTAGGCTTTAATGAAAAAATGACCGAATCCTCTGTCATGAAGCGCTATTTACTTCAACACTATGACATTTCAGCGGCACGTCTATATGAAGAAAGCAAAAGTACCAGTACAGAGCTCAACCTGATCAACAGTAAAATGATTTTAAAACAACATCAAATTTCGCTTGATGCCCCCATTGCAATTGCCAGTAGTGACTTTCACCTTCCACGTGCAAAAGCAATTGCACAAAAGTTAGGCTATACACAGGTGTATACCATTGCAGCGCCTACACCGCTGTACATCCGCTACAACTCTTGGTTACGTGAATATTTTGCCTTTTTGAGCGGTTTTGTACTCAATGAATATTAAAAAAGCCCTTGTTTGATCAGTAAACAAGGGCTTTTTATGCTGTGAATAAACCATTAATTTAAACGAATGTTACGTGGCAAAGGAATTTTAAGGTTTTCAAAGATTTCTGGGCGCTGTTGATAGACTTGATATAAATAATTTTTAATATCTAACAGCATCTTTTCAGGCGCAACCAAAATATTTTGCCCTTCTGGGGTCAAATCTAAAGATACCGTAGTGCTCTCGCTGCGTAAAAACGGAATGACTTTTTCGATAAAGTCTTTTAATGAAATTTCCTGAATTTCATAATTGGACCAATTGTCTTTAATTAATAAACGTGCCAAACCACGATTTTGCCAAATGGCGAAGGAACGCTGACCTGTAGGTGTCGCACAAAGTGCCCAACCATCTTGATATAACGCAATCACGCCACCTTGAGCGACCATATTTTCAATAAATTGTTTATAGGTTTCTTGAGGATTGTAATTTGTAGTTTGAGTTTTAGACGCTGCCTTGCGCTGATATGGATTTCTCATAGATCACATACAATATTAAAATTATTATAGAGCGGATTCTATGTAAATCAGAAAATTTAGGCAAGCTTTTGGGGAAAGAAGATTCTATAAAAGAATATGGTGGGCGCTGACGGGATCGAACCGCCGACATTCTGCTTGTAAGGCAGACGCTCTACCAACTGAGCTAAGCGCCCTGAGCGAAGAGTAACAAAGCGAAGCTTTGTCTGAGCGCAAGAGAAAAATCAAAGATTTTTCTAAAGGCATTCTCTTGAACAGAGATTTTTAAGATAAATGGCGCAGCGGACGGGACTCGAACCCGCGACCCCCGGCGTGACAGGCCGGTATTCTAACCAACTGAACTACCGCTGCATCACGTAGTTTCTTTCGAAACACAACCTATATCTTAAAAGATATGGTGGGCGCTGACGGGATCGAACCGCCGACATTCTGCTTGTAAGGCAGACGCTCTACCAACTGAGCTAAGCGCCCTTAAAGGGTACAACAATTATATTCTTTGTAATGGCGCAGCGGACGGGACTCGAACCCGCGACCCCCGGCGTGACAGGCCGGTATTCTAACCAACTGAACTACCGCTGCATCGCAAAAAATATGGTGGGCGCTGACGGGATCGAACCGCCGACATTCTGCTTGTAAGGCAGACGCTCTACCAACTGAGCTAAGCGCCCTCAAAAGGTCTATCATGTAAATGGCGCAGCGGACGGGACTCGAACCCGCGACCCCCGGCGTGACAGGCCGGTATTCTAACCAACTGAACTACCGCTGCACTTACACAATGTCGCTATTGTGGTTCAAACGAATTAAGATTTAAAGTGGCGCAGCGGACGGGACTCGAACCCGCGACCCCCGGCGTGACAGGCCGGTATTCTAACCAACTGAACTACCGCTGCACTCTAAATATCTTAACACTGAAAAGGTTTGGTGGGCGCTGACGGGATCGAACCGCCGACATTCTGCTTGTAAGGCAGACGCTCTACCAACTGAGCTAAGCGCCCTTTTCAAAACATGTTCATCGTTTGATGAGGTGCATTATAGAGAATCCTCACGGTCTGTCAAACGCTTTTCTAACTCTTTTCCACTTTTTCTGTTTGAGTGATTAAAAAATAAGTTATATTGCGGAAAAATCAGTATTTTTGAACATTTTTTAGCTATAAACCTGTAAATTTATTACTAAAAATATGACTTATATTCTGCATCATTCACATAAAAAACAGTTTTTCGCGTGGACTCATAACTAATCATTCAGCGAACCGACGATTAATTCATCACATACACTACATTCTAAAACACCACAGTGTACAAAATACATTCAAACACGATTTTCTGTTAGTTTGCGAGCATTAGTCCTGACAAAAAAACGCCTTTCAAACTCACTTTAATTTTTCAAATCTTTGTTTTGATGCCATGAACTTCGGTTTTCATGGCTTGTACTTTTAACGACGTGTTCAATGTTCAGTGATGTAAACCAGCGCATTTAATGGAATCAATTGATAAAGTTCTACAACATCGCTGTTTCGCATGCGAATACAACCATGTGACATCGGTATCCCCATAGGCTCGCGATCTGGTGTGCCATGAATATAAATATAACGTTGATAAGTATCACAGCCCTCACCTGCATTAAAGCCGGGTTCTAAACCACTGAGCCATAATATTCGAGATAAAATCCAATCCCGATCAGGGTGTGATGCAGCAAGTTGCTCGTCGTAAACCTCTCCGGTCCACTGACGTGCTTTAAAAACTGCATTTTGAGGTTGTTGTCCACCAAACTTTTCAGCGACTTGATGCCAACCTCGTGGGGTCTTACCACTATTTTCCTGTTCACCAATGCCATTTTTACCCGATGAAATGGGGTAAAACTTATTTAGCTTCGGCAAAGTTAATGTTTGATCTTTCAAGTTAATCAGGATATCTGCTTGATCTTGGGTATATTTAGACATGCTTTTGCTCTTTCTGCTTATCTTTATCTTCTTGTTTAGTCTGCGGCGATGTTTCAATAGTCCTAATCTTATTTGGCTCTGGTCGTGTCCATAACCAAATGCCAACAATCAACATGGTTAAGTCAGTGAAAATCTTGACGGCAATCGGTGCAGAAGTAAAAAGCATAATCAGACCACTCACAAACATCATGATCGATGCAAACCATTTTGCTTTGCGTGGGACTGTGCCATTTTCGCGCCAAGCGCGTAAGGTTGGCCCATATTTAGGATGATTCAATAACCAAGCATCCATTTGTGGCCAGCCTTTTGAAGCTGCCCATGCCGCTAATATTAAGAAGACTGTCGTGGGCATTCCCGGCAATAAAGCCCCTATAAAGCCTAAAATGACAAAGACAACCACTAAGCTTCGCCAAAACAACGTCTTCATACCGCTACCCTGAACTTTCAATTCAGGTAGTATAAGATGTTTTTAACAATTATCCGTTGTTATTCTGCATTATTCGAAAGGTTTCAATATGGCTGTAACCCCGACAACGTCGTCTTATTTTGAGCCATGGTTGCAATTTAAACAGCCCTTAGTTCGCCAATTGGCTTTCTGTATTGCTAGCCCAAATATTCTGCAGCAAATTCCCAATGAACTCGAAATCCGTTATCCCTTTCATTTTCATCCAAACGAGCTTTGGCATAAATATTTTGAAGCCTACCTTCCCCGTTTAAAACAACTCGAACAACACCCAAGTGCATTAGTAGAATTTTTACAAAAATTAAAAAGTACTCGCCTTGGTTTACGTTTCGAAATGTTTATATGGTTTTGGCTTCTCGATCACCCATACCATCCCTACCAGTTACTCGGACATAGCATTCAAAAAATTGACGGCCCTCGTACAGTAGGTGAACTCGACTTTGTTTTAAAAAATACTGAAAGTGGTGAAGTTGAACATTGGGAAGTGGCTTTAAAATACTATCTAGCAGAGCGCGATTTTCAATTACCCTATTGGTATGGCTTAAATCGTAGTGATACTTTGGCTCGAAAGCTTAATCATTTTACCCAAAAACAATTCCAATTTGATGAAGCACTTGGGCAGCAGATTCAACAACGCTATTGCGTTTTAAAGGGCCAATTATATTTACCTATTCAGCGTACCAGCACATTGCCAAACTGGGTCAATCCTGCGCGTAGAATAGGTCAATGGGGACATGTCATTCCCTCAAAAAGTCAAGGTTACTATCGCCTACAACGACATGAATGGATTTGCGTGCAGCAGCAACCGACAAATAAAACTGCACATTGGTGGACAGATGGTTTATATAAAAAAGACAGTGATGAAAGCTATTATATGTATAGACAGCCACGCTTGATCTTGCCGCAAACGATTTAAGCCCCAATGCACCATTTAGTAGAAATTTACATTTATTTACTCAACCACCGTAAAAACCACCTACTGTTTGATACGGCTATTTTTTAATCTAAATCTCACAACAGAATAATTTAGTCTTCTAAAAATTATTCTTTCATAATGGAGATTACATTCAATGAAAAAAATTTTAGCTGCATCACTTATGGTTGCTTTCGTACTGACAGGTTGTAATACAGTAAAAGGTGTTGGTAAAGACGTATCTAAAGCTGGAGATGCTGTAACCAATACTGCTGAGAAAACTTCGGAAGAAATTCGCCGCAATTAATTTCTTTCCCAAGAATTTATAAAAGAGCCCTATTTTTTAAATAGGGTTTTTTCACGTCTAAATTTCCCTTCGCTTGTCGATTCGCCTATTATATTGCGACATTTTTGACTTCTGTATTTAGCATGACCTCAACAGCAACTCTTGATCTCAGCCTAGAACTACTTCGCCAACCGTCGGTGACACCGATTGACCATACCTGCCAGAACATTATGGCGGAACGTTTAGCCAAGATTGGCTTTAACATTGAAAATATGCGTTTTGATGATGTAGATAATCTTTGGGCACGTAAAGGGACTGAAGCACCAGTATTTTGCTTTGCAGGTCATACTGATGTAGTACCTACAGGTAACTTGGATGCATGGGGTTCTGACCCATTTCTTCCTGAAATTCGCGACGGTAAACTGTATGGTCGTGGCAGCGCAGATATGAAAACTGCGTTGGCAGCTATGGTTGTGGCTTCAGAACGTTTTGTTGCGAAGCATCCAAATCATAAAGGTTCTATTGCATTTCTCATTACCTCTGACGAAGAAGGTCCTTCGATCAACGGGACAGTCAAAGTTGTTGAAACTTTAGAAGCGCGTAATGAAAAAATGACGTGGTGTTTGGTAGGTGAACCATCTAGCACCAACACACTCGGTGATATTGTTAAAAATGGTCGTCGTGGTTCGCTAAATGCCAATTTAACAGTTAAGGGTAAACAAGGGCACGTTGCTTACCCACATCTAGCAATCAATCCAATCCATACTGCTTCAAAAGCATTGGCCGAGCTTTGCGATACCGTGTGGGACAATGGCAACGAATACTTCCCTGCAACGTCGTTCCAAATTTCCAATATCAATGCCGGTACAGGTGCAACCAACGTTGTTCCGGGCACGATGAATCTACTGTTTAACTTCCGTTATTCAACTGAAGTAACGGCAGATGAACTCAAAGCACGTACCTTGGAGATTTTAGATCGTCATGGCGTTGAATATGACATCTCATGGACGTTATCTGGTTTGCCATTCCTAACCCCTGTAGGTGAGTTAGTGAATGCCGCACGTGATGCCATTCGAGAAGTTACTGGGACTGAAACTGAACTTTCGACCAGTGGTGGTACTTCTGATGGTCGATTCATTGCGCCTACAGGTGCGCAGGTGCTTGAACTGGGTGTTTTAAATGCCACGATTCACCAAATCAATGAACATGTCAATGTGGAAGAATTGGAGCCACTTTCTGAAATTTACGAAAAGATTTTAGAAAACCTGTTGGCTTAAATATTCCCTGCATAGTCAAAAAAGGAACTCCATTGAGTTCCTTTTTTTATATCGCGTTTTGCAAATATTAAGCCGCTTGAAGCCCAATGCTGTTTTGAATATTGGCTAAATTTGGAATATGAAATACCTGATCGGCCATGCGTACATATTGGAAAATATTGGCGTCTTTCACAGCTTTTTCTTCATCAACCACTTCAGAAATACGCAGACGAATGGTTTTCGGCATTTCATTACACATCAGTGCAAAACGCTGTCCAACATCATCGCCTTCAATCACCAAAGCCACGCCCTGATTTTTTGCAGGATCATTGACCGAGAAAACAGGCAATTTCAATTCATGCCATTCAACAAAAGGAACCTTGGTTGCACTATCGAGCGCTGAAAGCACAATATTTTGTGGCAACAACATTGGCTCTTTACCATGACAATCAATGATATACGCATCTATAAAACCGGTAGAAACCGTAATGAGATGTTGCAGTTCCTGTTGATCAATTTTATCGCTGACAACTTGAGAAACAGTATTTTGGCTCATAGATTACCCCTGCTTTTCTGCAATTAAAGCTTCAATATTGGCAAGCAATTCAGCTTCTTGGAATGGTTTACCCATATAGTGAGTCACACCTAAGCTAAATGCACGCTCACGATGTTTTTCACCTGTACGTGATGTAATCATAATGATTGGCAGGTCACGGTGAATGTCATGGTGACGAACTAAGTTTGTCACTTCGAAACCATCCATACGTGGCATCTCAATATCAAGTAGCATCAGGTCTGGACGGACATTTTCAAGCTGTTCAATTGCATCTACACCATCTTTTGCAGTCACGATGTCATAACCCTGACGTTCAAGTAAGCGTGAAGTCACTTTACGTACAGTTACCGAGTCATCGACAATCATCACTAAACGACGCGCATTGGCTTGACGGCCCAAATCACGCTGTTCAGCTGAATGTTTAACACGCTGCGTAGTTTGAATCTGACGTGCAATATTTTGTCCATCCAAAATCAAACATACATGACCATCACCAAGAATTGTGGCACCTGCAATCGCGGCCACACTGGTAAATTGTTGACCAATTGGTTTCACCACGATTTGAGAACGTGAACCCACCAGCTGATCGACCAATAAAGCAATGGTTTGACCACTGTTGCCTTTAATTAGTAGTACAGGCAATGAATGGCCGACATTATTTAAACGTGGAATTGGCTGATTACCCACAAACTCTGATAGATAACGTAGTTTGTAATTGGTGTTGTCAATTTTAAACACGTCATCCTTACTATTGAAGTAAGTTTCGAGTGCCGTAGGTGCAATACGGACAATACGTTCAATTTGCGCTAATGAAATCGCATATTGCTGATCGCCCGCTTTCACCATCAAGGCATCGCTGACCGCTACTGTGGTTGGTACACGAATGGTAAAGGTCGTCCCTTTACCTAACTCAGACTCAACGGAAACATGACCCCCCAAAGCTTTAATTTCACTTTGCACCACATCCAGACCAACACCACGACCCGAAATTTGCGTTACCGCTTGTGCCGTTGAGAAACCTGGATGGAAGATCAATTGCAAGATTTCTTGTTTATCGAGGAACTGATCCGCTTTGATTAAACCAAGTTTTAAGGCTTTGTCTTTAATTTTGGTTTCATCAATCCCTTTACCATCATCACTGAAAGACACCAGTACATCAGTACCCTGACGACTAATGTTCAAGACGATGCTACCTACTTCTGGCTTTTTCAAAGCCAAACGGTCAGCAGTATCTTCTAAACCATGGTCGACCGCATTACGCAGCATATGTTCAAATGGTGTCACCAAACGCTCTAAGATCGTGCGGTCTAATTCACCTTCAGTATTTTGAACAATCAATTCCGCAGGACGGTTCAAAGTCGAAGAAGTTTGACGCACAATACGTTGTAAACGTGGTAATAAACGATCAAATGGTACCAAACGGGTACGCATTAGACTCTCTTGAATTTCTGACTGAATACGTGATTGTTGTAATAACAGACCTTCCGCATCACGGATTTTTTCTGCCAAAGTACTCTTGAAGTCAACCAAATCCGACGCAGATTCGGCTAGAGATTTTGACAATTGGTTAATCGATGAATATTGGTCCATCTCCAATGGGTCAAAATCCGAATAGCGTGAATTTTCAGAACCATGTTTGGCAATAATTTGTGACTCAAGCTCACCATCCATTCGACGTAACTGGTCAGCAAGTCGCTTAATTGCTAACTCCATTTCATTCAAGGTATTGCCTAGCTGACCTAAGTCCATTTCAATACGTGAACGGTTAATCGAGTTCTCGCCTGATAAGTCAATCATCTTCTCGACGAGATCAGCCGAGATACGAATCATCTCATTACTGTTATCAGAAGAATTGGCTTCAGTCCACTCACCCAACATCGATGGCGGTTCAACACCATCACCTTGAATAAATTCAAAGCCTTTACTGACAATACCTTGTTCTAATTCTGCAACACGGTTTGGCAATTGAACCGTAACATCCACATACTGAATGGATTCTAAGCTCAATTTGATGCTGTCAAAATTACTATAGTCATGGTTGAAGATTGCTTTTTTTAACCATGCCAACGTCGTTTTGAGTAAGCCGTCATATGCATTTGAGTTGAAATGATGAACCGCAAAATGCTCAAACGTCGTCTCAAGTTGATACGCAATTGCGGCAACAGGTTCATTTTCAACCATACGCGCACCACCCTTAATACTGTGGGCAGCACGTTGTAATTGAAGCAATACGTTACGGTCACTACGTTGTTCAGTCCATTGATTTAATAATTGAACGGCTTGTTCAAGAATTTCCTCAGACTCTTCAAGGAAGGTTTCTTCCATGACCGAACGTAGATCATCATCTGGATGCTCAACATGTTCAGCAACCGCATGTTCAAGATGTTCAACAGCGGACTCAGTGTGAGCAGTCGTTTGAGCTTCAACCACTGCTTCTGCAGTGTCTTCAGCAGCGTCCATCGGCTCTGACACCGACACATCTGGCTCTACTGTAGCTTGTAGAGTTTCAGCTGAAATAGGAGCCGAAGCCAATGCAACAGGTTCTGAACGCTCTCCTGCCACAATTGACTGAATATTCCTTAGAATATCGATCACATTATTCGCAGGGTAGTCGATCCCTTGGTCACGAATGGTTTGAATACGATCTGAAATATCATCTTGCACTAAACGAATAATTTGAATTAACGCAGGCGTAATCGAAATTTGCTGACGAATAATGCGCTCATAAATCGATTCCAATTCATGCGAAATTAAACCCACATGAGACGCGGCAATCATATTTGCACCACCTTTTAGGGTATGCAAATAGCGCATTAAATTATTCAAAGCTGAAGTATTGGTTTGATCGTGCGTCCAAGTACTAAGGTCTTGGTCAATCCCCACCAATAATTCTTCAGCCTCTTCAATAAAGATCCCTAAAAGATCTTCATCAAAGTCATTATTCGCATCCGCCGCTTGCATCTGTTGATGATCAAGTTGAATACGCTGACTTAATTGAGCAAAGTCTACTGCTGTTGTATTTGCAACAGCGGCTTTATCTTCTACTGTGGCAACAGGTTCAGCAACTACATGGGCTTCTGGTGTTGTCGTCGCTGCAACTGCTTCAATGTCTTGTTGTACAAATGCAGTCAGCTCATTTAAGAAACGCTGAACCTCTTCACTTAACACTACACGCTGACCCGCAGCTAAAGTGTCAAATAAGTGAATGAACTCTTGATGTGCTTGCGCAAATAACTCATAGCCATAATCAGCATGGAGTAATTTAGGCTTTTCAACTAAAGACTGATACGCTGCACGCAGTTGAGTTGTGAAATCATGGATTCCAACAGACGCACGATTATCCGTATGTTCGATCAACTCTAAAGCTTGTTGACTGAGCTGTTGAATATAGTCTGGGAATTCAGCAAGGGCACGTTTATCAAACTCAAATTCAGCATCCAATAACTGATCAATATTTAATTCGATTAGTTTAGAAACCAAACCTTGTGGATTATCTTCAGGCGCCAATTGATCTTGGCTAGCAAAACCATAATCATCCCAAGCAGCTTTGAAGGTTTCATAAATAGATGCAAGATTTGCCTTATCTCCTGAACGCAGCAAGTGTAAATAATCACGAACAAATTCAGCATATTGAATCAATAAAGCAGTTTCTTTCGAGCTCGATACGATTTCGTCTTGCAATAAGGTTTTGAATAAATTTTCAACTTTTGAACTGGCTTCAAAAATCTCTTCGATTTGCGCCATCGACGAACTACCACGCAAGGTGTGTAGCGCGCGAATCAAACCATTATAATCTTGTGATTTACTGTCATCAGATTGAAGGAACTGATCAATCGTTTGTAGATGTTCTTCAGCTTCTTCAATAAAAATGCTCACTGTCTCTTCGACTAGTGATGCATCTGCATCCACTTGTTCAGGAGCAGGTTCTGATTCAACAACCGCATCAATCGTGTTTTCAAGCACTTCTACAGGTGCTGTAGCTTCAACATCAGTCAGTTCTAAACCAGTGACACCATCTTCAGATTTTAATTGATCTGCCAGTTTTAATAATTCTTCGAGTGCAGGCTCAAGGCTGATATTTTGTTGTAATTGTTGCCCCATTAAAACCAATGGTCGTAAGTCTACATCCAATTCGGCAACATTTTTAAACCGTGGATAGAGCTTATATTGATAAACATTTAAAACTGTTTGTGTAAACTTTTGAACTGTCGGCGTTAACTGTACTGAACCCGCAATGACACGATTCAGTGTATCTTCAACTGCCCATGCAGTTTCACCCGCCGATTTTGCCCCGACCATACGACCTGAACCTTTCAGAGTATGGAAATGACGACGAATCGTCGTTAAAGTGTCTTTATCTTGTGGATTTTCCAACCAAGTTGTAAATAAACCCGCCAGTTCTTCAAAGATTTCTTCTATTTCTTCAACAAAAATCTCTAAAATTTCTGCATCTTGATCAAGATAACTATCTTCAGGAAGCGTAGTTGTTTCAACTAAATTTTTTAATATTTCTTTCATAGCTAAGGCTTCTTATGTTTTGCCACCAAGAAGGTTGCTCAAACTTAATTGTAACCATCACCTAAGACTTAACTGTGACGTTAAGTTCACCTTATCGATGTGTTATCTGTAATCGGTGGAGTACCCTAGCCGCAGCTAAGGTACTCCAGGTTTGCGCCTGACTTACTCTGGGAGTTTAAAGTCAGATACAGATTCACGTAATGATTCAGCCATGTTCGCCAATTCAGATACCGAACGTGCAGTATCAAATGTTGCACTGGTGGTTTGCGAGGTAATTTCTTGTACAACGTTCATCGTTGTCGCAATATGACCTGCTGAAGCAGACTGAAGTTTTGCAGCATCCGAAATGTTTGCAATCAGTTTCGCCAAGTTACCCGATACAGACTGAATTTCATCCAGTGCTACGCCGGCATCCTTAGACAAGTTCGCACCACGTACAACTTCCGAAGTCGTTTGTTCCATTGAAATTACGGCTTCGTTGGTATCCGTTTGAATGGTTTTTACCAAGCCTTCAATCTGTTTGGTTGCAGACGCTGAACGTTCCGCAAGACGCTGTACCTCATCCGCTACCACGGCGAAACCACGACCTGCTTCACCCGCCATCGACGCCTGAATTGCTGCGTTTAATGCCAAGATGTTTGTTTGGTCGGCAATATCGTTAATCAGTGCGACAATGTTACCAATCTCTTGAGAAGACTCACCCAAACGTTTAATACGTTTTGAAGTTTCCTGAATCTGTTCACGAATCGTGTCCATACCTTCAATTGAACGGTTTACGACATCTGCACCGTTTGCAGCAATTTGTACAGAACGTTCTGCTACAACAGCTGATTCTTCAGCGTTCGAAGATACTTGGTCAATCGACATTGCCATTTCGTTAATTGCGGCTGATGCACCAGCAATTTCTTGCGCCTGATGTTCAGATGCTTCTGCAAGCTGGTTGGTAATACCCTGCGTATTCGCCGTATATTGCGCAACTTCTTGAGAAGTTTCTGTAATACGCGATACAAGGTCACGTAATTGGTCGATTGCGAAGTTAATCGAGTCGGCAATCGCACCCGTAAAGTCTTCAGATACCGTCGCATACGAACGTAAGTCACCGTCTGCAAGATCGGCAATTTCATCGAGTAAACGTAAAATCGCGTTCTGGTTACGGTCATATTCTTCTTGAAGACGGGTTACACGGAATTTATCCGATTGACCACGTAAAGAAAGAAGTTTGAACACACAGATCAAGAAGGCTGTTAAAGCAAGAATCAACAGTACCGCAGGTAAAATGGTTTTCAAGCCTGTGCTAGAAGACAATTGATTTAAGTTGTCCAACAATTTGTCTGACTCAGCAAAAATTTGTGAAGATGCTTTACGTACGTTCACAATTTGCGTTGAGTTTTTCAAAATTGTCGCAGCCGCTGATTTTAATACATCGTCATATTCAGCTTTAATGCCTTCAAGTGACTCACGTAATTCAGGGCTTTCAATACGTTGTACACCAAGCTCTGTACTACCATCCAATTGGGCATTTAAGTACAAACCAAAGGTTTCAGTATCGGCACTGAAGTCATCTGCAGACTCACGTGAACTATCAGAACCGGAAAGCACCGAACTGATCGAACGTAAAATACGTTCTGCAATGAATACTTGGTTTTTCGCAATCACCACCTGGTTCGAAGGCATGTCTTGACGTGCCATTTGGTCGACCATCAAGTTATATTCCGCCTGAATCCCCGGAATGGTTTCACCAATCGCGATGTTCGTGTCATATAATTTATTAATGATTTTTTGTTGCGAAGTAATCAAGTCAATACTTTTTGAAACTTCAGCCCACTGCGTATCTACAGATTTCAGCGCATCTGTATTTGCATGAATGTCTTTTACAGTTTCTAAGTTTTCTTTGAACGAATCTTGAGAGGCAATTAATTTTTTCATTGCATCTTCAGTACCTGATGCAGTTGCCTCAGTTGCTTGACGCGAAATTGTTTGCGAAAGAAGACGGAGTTCACCCAAACTTTGCGTTAATTGGTTACCGCGAGGAACGCTATAGAATAGGTATAATAAAATAATCGTTGCCAGTACTAATGAACCAATCGCACCATAAATAAATGGTTTGGATTTTTCACTATCACCAAAAACTCGAGATAATTGATCTGTCTGTGATTGCAGTTTTGCCAGAAAAGCATTACCGCCTTTACGACCACTGGTGCTTTCACCCGTATTTTTCTTTTTAAGTTTAAAGCCCATTCAGCTTCTCCCCGATTACGCCTTCTTTCGTTCGTGCGCGACAATTAATTTATAAATTTTATAGATGCGTTCATGTATTTTGGATTTTGCAGTAAACGACTGAAGAGAAATACATTCCACTGCTCGTTATGCTGGTGGAAATACCCCTGACAATATTCCTGCAAATTTCGATCCAACTCATTATCTTTAGAAAAATAACTTTTCTTATTAAAGTGTTGAATACCCAAAACTTGATCGACTACCAAACCGACATAATGGTCATTATGACTAATACATAAAACTTTTTGAGTGGGTGAAAAACTACTTCGATGACCGGTTATATATTGTGCTAGGTCAGACAAAGAAAGTAAGCGTCCCCGAATATTGGCTAATCCCATCACCCAAGGTTGGGTATTGGGAACTGGCGTATATTTTGGTGGGTAGATCACTTCAGCTACTTCACCTAAAGGAGCAACGTAATATTGCCCCATCATCTCAAAAGCAATGCCTGACCATCGGTTTACTTCATTTTCAGTGGAAACGTAGTTTTTGTTTCCTCGTTTTGCTATTCGAAGTAATTCGATAAATCCATTTGCTGCCATAGAGCTTTATCCTGCATTGAGGTGTTGCTTAATCACATCAATTAATTGTTTTTCGTCTACAGGTTTAGTCAGATAATCAGAAGCACCTTGGCGTTTACCCCAAACACGGTCAGTTGCCTGATCTTTGGTACTTACAATGACAATCGGGATATGTTTGGTGGTCGCACCACGTGCAATTTGACGTGTTGCTTGGAATCCATTCACACCCGGCATTACCACATCCATTAAGACCAAATCAGGTAACTCAGCTTGAGCCATTGTCACCCCATCTGCCCCATTTGAAGCTTCAATCACTTCAAAACCGTGTTTACTTAAAATTTCTTTAAAACGGAATGTTTCTGTTGGTGAATCATCAACGATTAGGATACGTGCCATACTTTTTCCCCAAAAAATAAAAAATCTAATTATGCTGTAACGTGATTACGGATTGCATTCAGCAATTCATCTTTACTGAATGGCTTAGTCAAGTATTCATCAGAACCTACAACACGACCCTTCGCCTGATCAAATAAACCATCTTTACTTGAAAGCATAATCACAGGAATATTTTGATAATTTTGAGAGTTTTTAATCAGGGCACAAGTTTGATAGCCATCAAGACGTGGCATCATAATATCGACAAATACGATATCTGGATTCGCATCTGCAATTTTTGAAAGTGCTTCAAAACCATCTACAGCAGTGACTACTTCACATCCTTCACGCTGAAGCAGCGTTTCGGCCGTACGACGAATGGTTTTTGAATCATCAATTACCATGACTTTTAGATTTTGGAATTTATCGTCCATTTATTGACCCTACCCATTGAGGATGTACAAACAATTAAGTTAGCAGCATTATTATTTACAAGTTGTGAACATTTTTAACATATCTTTACTTGCGTTTTCAATGAACATTTTCTGCGCAAACACACAAGATTTCTTGTTTTTATTAACTGCTTCACACTTTCCGATGACCAACGATTTTTTTTTAACTTGGAATAGTATTTAATTGTCTTAATTAAGCATATTATAGCAAGATTATTACTTTAAAATAAGTAATTTAGTCAACTTTAAACTGGGGAGTACAAGGTTGAGTCCGCTTACAAAAAAAATTCACTTGATTAGCCTTAAACATTTCTCAAAAAAAGTCATCCTGACGACTTGTTTACTAGCTTATACCCCGCTTTTATTTGCTGCACCAACCAATACACAGCAACCCCAAAAGGCGACTTGGTATCGCTACTATGACAGTAAAGGCGTAGCAAACATCAGTACCAATGTGACACCAAATCACATCCGCTATGGTTATGAAGCACTTGATCAAAATATGCAAGTGATTAAACGTAACCGCCCCTACAATGCTGAAGCTGACATTAGACAAGCTCCTCAGCGTGCTGCCCAAGCACGTCAGCAAGCGTCAGATATCAAACTTAAAAAAGCCTATACCAATAGCCGAACTGCAGCCATTAAAAAGCGTGATGCACTGACTGGTATACGTAAACAGATCGTGTTTGAACAAGAACAATTAAAACAATTACAAAATGATCGTGTATTATTTGTTCGCCAAGAACGTGAACATTTTCGAAAAGGTGAAACCGTTCCGGCAAAATTAAAAACAATGTTGGATAATAATCAAAAAAATATGGTAGCGAAAAAAGAATACATTCAATCGTTACAAACTCGCTATCGAAATACAGAAGCTGAATACGACAGAATTATTACGCGTTTAAAAGCGATGGAATAAACTTGTTATTCAATTGCTTTTGTAGACCGCTGATATAAGGACCATTATGCACTCTGCACAGCAATCATCCCCATTTTTAAAGCTTAGCCTGCTTTGCATAAGCCTGACTTTGGCTGCATGTCAAAAAGAAGATCCGCAGCAAAGTGTTAAACCAGAAAATAAGATTGAATTGATTCAACAAGATCTGGTCACGATCGAACAAGGCAACGCCATTTCAAAAACAGCATTTACAGGTACCATTCGGGCGGTCAATCAGAGCAGTATTCAAGCCCAAGTCACTGCGACTGCAACCAATGTTAATGCAGAAGTCGGACAACGTGTCAGCAAAGGCCAAGTGTTGGTGCGTTTAAATAATCAAGACAATGCCGCACGTCTTGCTCAATCTCAAGCAAACCTTGCATCAACGCAAGCTCAAGCCAATCAAGCCAAACTGATGATGGAACGTAAACAGCGTTTGCTGAATCAAGGCTTTATTTCCAAAGTAGAGTTTGAACAAAGTCGTGTCGATTACCAAGCTCAAATGGAAAATGTTCGTGCCCAACAAGCTAATGTCGATATTGCGCGAAAAGCCAATCAAGATGGTACCATTTATAGCCCTATCCAAGGCGTGATAACCAAACGTGATGTTGAACCGGGACAAACGGTTGCTGCCGGACAAACCCTTTTTGAAATTGTCAATCCAGACCAATTAGAAATTCAAGCCAAATTACCAAGTGATCAGCAAGCTGCACTGAAAATTGGACAAAAGATTGAATATAGCATCCAAGGTAATAGCAATTTACTCACAGCACAAATCAGCCGGATTTCACCGATTGCCGATCAAGCCAGTCGTCAAATTGAATTTTTTGCAGCCCCAAATGAAACTATTACTTCATTAAGTATTGGTGCTTTTGTCGAAGGTCACATCTTAGGCACGGATAATATTTCAGGCCAAAAAATTCCACTCGATACCATCCAAAGTCTAAAAGACCAACCTTATGTCTGGGTCATTCGTCAAAATAAAATTACCAAAGTACCAGTACAAATTTTGAATCAGAGTTATAGCAATAACACCGCGATTGTTCAGGGCTTACAAAATAGCGATCTGATCAGCCGAATTAAATTTAATGATTCAGATATCAAACAAGATGTAAGTATCAGCCAAAATTAAAAGAATAAGGCAGGACAGTTGTTATGTGGTTAACCCGAATTAGTGTGAAATATCCTGTTTTCACCATCATGATGATGTTCTGTCTGATGGTGCTAGGACTCGCTTCTTGGCAACGTATGGGTGTTGAAGAGTTTCCTGATGTCGACTTCCCTTTTGTTGTTGTCTACACCAACTATCCGGGTGCTTCTCCTGAGTCTGTCGAATCTGAAATCACCAAGAAACTTGAAGATCAGATCAATACCATTTCAGGCCTTAAGCAAGTCATTTCACAGTCCAGTGAAGGTTTATCCACGGTCATTGTCGAATTTAATCTAGATGTCTCGTCCTCTGTAGCTGCACAAGATATTCGAGATAAAATTGCACCAGTAACTGCACAATTTCGTGATGAAATTGATGACCCGATTGTAGAGCGCTACGACCCTACTGCCAGTGCGATTATGTCGATTGTTTTTGAATCGAAGGACATGTCTTTACGTGATTTGAGTTCCTATCTCAATCAACGGATTGTGCCACAACTCAGAACAGTTCCCGGTGTCGGTACGGTCAATTTATTGGGTGATGCACAGCGTCAAATTCGTATTCAAGTAAATCCGCAAAAATTACAAAGTTTCGGGATTGGGATAGACCAAGTTATAAACACCCTAAAATCTGAAAATATTGAAGTTCCGGGGGGGACTTTAAAACAAAAGAACTCAGAATTGGTGGTCGAAATTAAATCTCGGGTTATTCACCCAAACTCATTCGGTGATTTAGTGGTTGCCAATAAAAATGGCGCGCCGATTTATCTCAAACAAATTGCCGAAATAGAAGATAGCCAAGCTGAAATGGAGTCGAGTGCTTATCTGAATGGTAAAACAGCCGTCGCTGTCGACATTCTGAGAAGTTCGGACTCTAATGTGATTGAGGTGGTTGATAATACCCGTAAAACCTTAAGTAAAATCCAAAAGCAATTGCCGAAAGGCACGACCGCAGAAATTGTGGTTGATTCTTCAAAAGGTATTCGTGGCAGCATTAAAGACGTGGCACGTACGATTATTGAAGGTGCAGTACTTGCGGTACTCATTGTATTGTTATTTCTCGGCTCATTTCGTTCGACAGCCATTACAGGTTTAACTCTACCGATTTCACTACTAGGTACCCTCACTTTTGTTTGGATTTTTGGTTTTACCATCAATATGATGACCCTACTAGCTCTCTCACTGAGTATCGGTCTCCTGATTGATGATGCCATTGTAGTACGCGAAAATATTGTCCGCCATGCTGATATGGGCAAAGACCATGTCACCGCTGCACTCGACGGCACGAAAGAAATTGGTTTAGCCGTATTGGCCACAACATTGACCATTGTCGCGGTATTTTTACCTGTGGCATTTATGGGCGGTATTATTGGGCGTTTCTTCTATCAATTTGGTGTAACCGTCAGTACCGCTGTACTGATTTCAATGTTTGTGAGTTTCACCCTTGACCCGATGTTGTCTGCTCACTGGGCAGAGCGCCACGATCCAAATAAAAAGCCGGGTAAAATTAAACGTTTTTTTAACTGGATTTCGGGCAAGCTCGACAACCTAAGCCATCATTATGAAAAATTACTCAAGCTTGCTTTAAAATTTAGGCTCATTACCCTTTTAATCGCCGTTGCATCATTATTTGGTGCATTGGGTTTATCCAAACTGATCGGAACCGAATTTGTACCGGTACCAGACAAAGGTGAAATTCGGATCAAATTTGAAACACCCGTTGATGCAACCCTTGAATATTCACAGGCGAAGCTTAAGCAAGTAGATCGTATCATTCGCCAGCATCCAGAAGTCAAAGCCACTTATGGTGCCATTAATAGTGCTACTGACCGCGGCAAAAACCATGCCAGCATTCGTGTCACCGTTTCACCACGTACGGAGCGTAGTCAAACCTTAACGGATCTCAACAATGAATTCCGTACACGTTTAAAACATGTGGCAGGAATTACTATTACCTCGATTGCCTCAGCTGATGAAACAGTTTCGGGCGGTCAAAAGCCGGTCATGATCTCGATTAAAGGCCCCGACTTGGATGAGTTACAACGCATTTCAGATCGATTCTTGGTTGAAGTTGCCAAAGTCGAAGGTATTGTCGACTTAGAAAGCTCGCTTAAAGAACCTAAACCGACGCTAGGTGTACATATCAATCGCGTTTTAGCCAGTGATTTAGGTTTATCCGTCAATCAGATCGCCAATGTGTTACGCCCTCTTCTTGCGGGGGATAATGTAACAACGTGGAAGGATGATAAAGGCGAAACCTATGATGTAAATTTACGTCTCACTGAAGATCAGCGTCGACTACCAACAGACATTCAAAGCATGTACATCACATCGCAAAAAACCGATGCCACAGGCTTACCTATCTTGGTTCCATTGGCAAGTGTGGCTAGCTTTGAAGAAACACTCGGTGCTTCACAAATTAACCGTCGTGATCTGGCACGTGAAGTAATGGTTGAAGCCAACACAGCAGGACGTCCTGCGGGTGATATTGGTGCCGAAATCAATGAGATAGAGAAAAACTTCGACTTGCCACCGGGTTATAGTTTTGTCACGCAAGGTGCCAATAAAGATATGGCTGAATCAGCGGGTTATGCAATGACAGCGATTACGCTCTCTATTGTGTTTATTTATATTGTTTTGGGTTCACAATTTAATAGCTTCATTCACCCTGCAGCCATTATGGCGTCATTGCCCTTATCATTGATTGGGGTGTTCTTGGCCCTATTCTTATTTAATTCAACCATGAACCTCTTTTCCATTATCGGGATTATTATGCTCATGGGCTTGGTGACAAAGAACGCAATTCTACTCATCGACTTTATTAAAAAAGCCATGGATCATGGTGTAGATCGTTATGACGCAATTATTGAAGCAGGTAAAACCCGTTTACGCCCCATTTTAATGACCACCAGCGCAATGGTGATGGGTATGGTTCCGCTTGCACTTGGTCTGGGTGAAGGCGGTGAACAAAGCGCGCCAATGGCACATGCCGTGATTGGTGGTGTGATTACCTCTACCTTACTGACACTCGTGGTTGTTCCAGTGATTTTTACCTATTTGGATGATTTCCGAAACTTCCTTGCACGTCAGGCCAAAAAAATCATGTCATAATGACAAAATCTAAAATGAGGTGACTTTGGAAAATGTTCACCTCATTTTTTATTGTATACTCTCCACTTTAACGCTTAATTTTTTAGGACAGTTTCCATGCGCGCGAGTCGCTTTTTATTTGCAACGTTAAGAGAAACCCCAAACGATGCTGAAGTTATTTCACATCAGCTTATGCTTCGTGCCGGGATGATTCGTAAATTGGCTTCAGGTTTATACACTTGGCTGCCGATGGGCGTTCGCGTATTAAATAAAGTTGAAGCGATTATCCGCGAAGAGATGGATCGTGCTGGTTCACTTCAAGTCCTGATGCCTGTCACTCAACCTGCATCTTTATGGGAAGAATCAGGTCGTTTCGTACAATATGGTCCAGAACTTTTACGTTTTAAAGACCGTCATAACAATGACTTTGTACTTGGCCCTACACATGAAGAAGTGATTACAGATCTTGCTCGCAATGAGTTGAAAAGCTATAAGCAATTGCCTGCAAACTTCTACCAAGTACAAACCAAATTCCGTGACGAAATCCGCCCTCGTTTCGGTGTGATGCGTTCACGTGAATTCATCATGAAAGATGCCTATTCTTTCCATGTTGACCAAGCCTCTTTACAAGAAACCTATGACAACATGTATGCAGCTTACTGCAAGATTTTCACGCGTTTAGGTTTAAATTTCCGTCCAGTTCAAGCGGATACAGGTTCAATTGGTGGTTCGGGTTCTCATGAATTCCACGTACTTGCTTCTAGCGGTGAAGATGACATCGCATTCTCTACAGAGTCAGATTATGCTGCTAACGTAGAAATGGCTGAAGCCGTACTAGTTGGTGAACGTGCTGCTCCGACTAAAGCACTTGAAATTATTGATACACCAAATCAAAAAACCATAGCTGATGTTTCTGAATTCCTTAAATCAAAACCTGCTCAATCTGTAAAAGCATTGTTGGTTCAAGGTGTTGCTGAAGAAGGTAAAGCTGCGCCAGTGGTTGCCTTATTCCTACGTGGCGACCATGAACTGAATGAAATTAAAGCAGAAAAACACCCATTAATTGCTGCTCCATTAACTTTTGCAACTGAAGCACAATTAGCTGACTTAGGCTTAACTGCTGGTTTCTGTGGCCCTCAAGGCTTAACCCAAAAAGGCATTACCGTTATTGTTGACCGTGCAGCGTCTGTACTTTCAGACTTTGTTGCTGGTGCAAACCAAGTTGATAAACATGCTGTAGGTGTAAACTGGGAACGTGATGCACAATACACCGAAGTTTATGACCTGCGTAATGTTGTTGAAGGTGACCCTTCTCCAGATGGTCGAGGTACAATCTTGATTAAACGTGGTATCGAAGTTGGTCATATCTTCCAGTTGGGTCAAAAATACTCTGAAGCGCTTGGCTGCAAAGTTTTAGGTGAAGATGGCAAACCTCTCGTTGTGACTATGGGTTGCTACGGTATTGGTGTAACTCGTGTTGTTGCTTCTGCGATTGAACAAAACTTCGATGACAAAGGTATTATTTGGCCGTCTGCAATTGCTCCTTTCGAAGTTGCTATCGTGCCAATGAATGCACATAAGTCACCACGTACAATGGAAGCAGCTGAAGCACTGTATGCAGAATTAACTGCTGCTGGTTATGATGTTCTTCTTGATGATCGTAATGAGCGTCCTGGTGTTAAATTCTCTGATATCGAGTTAACAGGTATTCCACACCGTATCGTTATTGGTGAGAAAGGTTTGGATGCTGGTACATTTGAGTACAAAGGTCGCCGTGATGAAGAATCAAGCAACCTCAGTAAAGAAGACCTTTTAGCGAAAATTGCAAAATAATTTGCGCTAAATATAAAAAAATCCCGCTAAGTGCGGGATTTTTTTATATTAAATACTTTAAGCCTTAACAGAATTTCAGCCCGCCGAAGCAGTTAGAACGAAACTCCTGTCCAGAAAGTTTTAAATTGTTTAATGGGAAATCAATTAATGACGGGTTTTTAATTTCTTTAACATCTAAAGCCGAACCTGCAACACAACCAAAGATTAAATCTCCACAATTACGAACATTGGTACTTAAGTCATGGTTAATTCCAGCGATCGTTTGTTTCAACACTTCATCCGTAATCGCCACTTTATCTGAAGGTGTAATACTCCCCAAATCGACCTCATCTTCCATCGCCAACCACCAACCTCTTTCTGCTGCAACTGCAGCACCAGGCCAGAGTATTTTTTGAGCTTGTAAGGATAACGAAGCAGGGTTATTTAGATAAAGTGCATGGATCAAACCTAAACTTTGATTTACCGTAATATCGGTTTGTAGTCCAGTAAGATAGCCTGTTACGTCTTTATTCAAATTAATATTTAACCCAAGTAGAGAGATCTGAGCTTCTAATGGACCACTAAAATCTAGACGATCAACTGTACCTGTGCCTTTTAATACCGCAATATTATCCTTAATTCTATTCCCGCTCACGACAGTGGCTGGAATTGTAAAAGGTGCTGTGGTTGATTTTAAATTAAAAGAATAATTATCTGATTTGTAGTGAAGCGGTAGATCAACTTCAGCACCAAATAATGTCCCCTTAACTGCCCCTTCAATGTATTGCTGCGTAGAAGCATAGTCCATCACACGCTCGGCAGTTGTTGCAACACCCGCAGACGCTTTGGTTTTCATATACCCACTAAAGGTGTTGATACCATTGGGTGTATTACTATTTTCTGTACCTAATGTCATTAACCCAGAAATTTTTTCAGCGCTCAGACGAAAGCCCATCACTTCACGAGTTGCAGCTGATTTGGGATCTTTAATTGCAATTTCGATAAAAGGATTGGTCAACAAAGCAGAAGTTGCCGCACGTTCATCAGACGTATAATTGCTATTTACAGGCAATCCACTCAATGAAATATGATCGATATCAATATCACAAGCACCTGAGCCATTTGCACCACCACAACCCAATTGGAGCTTTTTAATATTGGCATTGAGCTCCATTTCAGCTTCTAAACCAAGCTTATAAAAGCCGACATTGGATTGGTCTACGGCTTGTCCACTCTCATCCACAGAATTATACCCCTGCGTATATTCCATGGAGAGTAATGCTTGACCATCAACTTTTGATAAGCTTTCATCATCTAAAGCCATCATTGCATGAGATAAGCTACTCATCGCAAATGTCGAGAAGATCAAACCTCTGATTAACTTCTTTTTCATAACAAATTCCCTGTTCGTTATTTTATTTATTTGTTATTGATTTAATATTATTAGCGTGGAGTAATCCCCATGGTGCTTCGCATTGTTCCACCGGTTAGGGCTATATCCGCCATCTTTTGCATATTGCCATTTGTTAACATCGATACTTCTGCACGAAACGCTTTAGACATATTATTGGTTGGATTAAATTTCACCTGATTATCAAACTCTACCGAATCTTGTTTCATTTTAATTCGAGCATCAAAACCTAGATCGCCCTGCATTTTATTAATATTGATACTTGAAGCTGAAACGACACCGCTGGCATTTACATCTTCATTCATCAAACTTAAATAGCTTCCCATAACTTTTTGATCTTTCTTTTCAGCATCTGTTAATGCTTTAAATTCAAAGCTGCCACGAAAAGATAAATAATTATTTTCTGCACTGTCATTTAGGCCCGGTACTATAAATAGCTCACCTTTACCATCAAGTTTAAACGCAATATTCGTCAACACATCATCACGTTTAGAGAAATTATCTAAAGGTACTGTAGTCCCACATTTGGCAGAAGCTGTAGTCGCACAGTTATAGGTTGAACCCGGAAGTTGACCAATCGCTAACTCGGCATTAGCTGCAATCAATAAATTATCTGCACGTACATAGATGCCATCATTTTCATAGCCAATCACACCATCAGATTGAATAAGTGCATTGATGTTTCTTAAGCCAGCATAATAATTGACTTCTTGACCATTAATACCTTTTTTACCATCAATCAAAATAATAGAAGTTGTACTTGGTGTTCCTGTTTTTTTATCAACACCATAACCATCTGTGCTCATTACAAGGTTATAGCCAATACCTGATTTTTCAGCCGCATTTTTATAACTGTATTTTTTCTCTGATAATGCAACGTTGGCATTCATATTATAAATCGGGATACCAATCCCCCAACTGTTGTCATTACTTGCAATTGCAGCAATTGAGTTATCCGAAATAAATCGTGCGGTACGCGCGATGGACTGAAAATCCATACCACGAATCGCCACTAGTGCAAAATTTCCGCCCGCCGTTTGATTTGACAGATTCTGGGTTAAAACATTATTGGTTAAACCTAATGTTGCTTTTAATTTATCATTTACCAGAAAATCAAGGCTTTTTGCTTGAATGGTATTGATATAAATATCGCCAAAATCAATATAGGCATTTTTATCAGCAACTAAAGACGTTAAATTAGAAAATTCAATGGCATAACTACCAATACCCGTATGGCCAATTTCTAAGGTTGTCGGTGCTTGACCTGCAACAAGGCTAGGATCATCCTTTGAAGTGAAATCCGCGCGCACACCTAAATGTAAACCACCTGAACCAACGGACTCATATCCAGAAGCCTTCGTTGCTAGACCAAAATCTTTGATTCCGTCTTGATTGGCATTTAAGGCAACTCGTGCATTAGTGACAGCACCCGATGCTCCCATACGAATTAAATTGCGCTGCGCACCACCATCGGTGCCGTATCGTAAATCGATATTAACGCCGGGGTTTGTGGCATCGCTACGTGAACTATGCACATCTGAAATGTCCTTTACCCGCCCTAAATTGACCGTATGGTCTTTGCTTCCTGTGGATTTTGTGGTGAGAACAATGCCTTCATCAGCTGCGACATACATATAACCTGAACCAGCAAAGTTAAAGTTAAAGTCCTTTAAGGTTACGCTATGTCCATTCATACCATGACTAATACTGGCATTTTGCAATTGAAATTCCATATACGCCGTATCATTACGGTTAAATAGACCATTGCTGGTTTCAAGTAATACTTTTAAAGGTGAAGATGTTGCAATCGCAAGTGAACCTAAATTTTGCGTAGGCGTTTGGCACGTTGCGCCTTGACACAGCAGCATAATATTTTGCGCAACAGCAGTAAATGGGCTGACACTTGCGGCAATACGCATGCCTACACCAGCATCCGTAGTCCCAACATCAAAATCTAATTTTGATGTAATGGTGCTTTGCCCAACGCCATCTATTTGTACATTGTGCAAACCCATTTTCATCTTATTTTGGTCAGTTGGGTCAACCCAATTTAACTGATCAACTTTGACTCTAGAAACTTCATGGGTAATCGAAATACCATCTTGGCCAGTAACTGCACCCAAGCTTTCATCGGTCATCGCTTCAAAAGCATAGGCGTATTGAGCAAGTAAAATACTGGTTGCGAGTGCCGTTAAAGTTGTTATTTTTTTCATCACTATATCCTTATATTCAGTCACAGCTGATTAACAGCGACCTGCACCATTTCCAGTGCAGTTAAAACTGAAGATGTTTAACTTTCCACTCATGTGCATGTTGCCATGCACATTAACACCCATAAATCCTTGTTCTGAACCACGATCAAAATCAGGCACTGCTAAAGTTGAAGTTGTTCCATCAGCTTTCTTTTCGGTATAGGTTGTATAAGTACTGGTATTTTCATAACCTTCCTTACCTGTCGTCCCTGTTTCCACCGCCAACGTAGCAAATCCTAAATTCCTGATTTTTAATGGCTTGTCATCATAAAATGTCAACTGCATAGCCGTTTGTGGATTACCTTCACGATTGATAATCGTCACACCATCTAGTGAAAATTGATCGATCTGTAACGTTCCTTGAAACTGTTTAAACACCAACCATTTCTTATTACCATTTGCATCCACATGATTATTGGGTGCAAGTGCTAAGCGACAAAACTCATTGGATGAACATTGATATCCATAAAAAGCTTGAGTCGTTTTTCCATTCGCATCCATGATAGAAATGTTGTTTTTCGACATATCATTGGCGTATTGATGGTTTAATGAAAGTGTCCAACTGAGATCAGCACCGCCTTGACCGGTTGCAGCAGTGAGTTCGGTATTATCCATAGACACTAAGCCTGCATGAGTTTGTGTCAGTGCAGCACAAACAACAGCGCATAAAATTTTATACATTTAATTTCTCCTACAGCCCTGTTGTTCTTATTTTTAAGTGCTGAATCAATACGCCATCTATGGCAACAGATCCTAAATTCGTGCTTTGTCCATTGACACCTTTAAAGACCACACCTGTCGCAGCATCCGTACTTTTTGCATTCAGCAGATTACCAGGCAAGCGCTCTACTGTACCGATTGCAATACTACTGTGTGTTGCATTACGCCCTTGATATAGTGCTGTCGCATCTGAAGAGTTTGCTTTTAACTCCGTACCACAACTATAGACGTTACAGGTTGAACCTTTAAAGTCAGCAGCGGTTAAACCCGATGTACCCGTGGTATTACCCGGGATATCCGTATAGTAGGTATAAATTTTACTGTAAATAGAAGGTACATTTGGAATACGAGTTACTTCCAGTATAATATTTCGACCTTCTGAACCCACAATAAAGGGCTGATACATATTTCCTAAAACTAAATTGATATTTGGGCTATATAAATATAGACCTTCAGTTTCATGAAAGATTGGAGCTGCAGATCGATCCATCGCTGGTGTCGCTGCAGTACCATCATCCAGTTCGGAGCGTGCAGCTGTACTGATACGCATACCGCGAGCATCCAAATCACCATCATTGATACTCAGTGACTCAGCACGATCATTGGTATTAATACGAATTAAACTGGCTAAACCTAAAGTTTGGTTATAGTTGGTATTTGTTGATTTTAGTGTTTGAAAAATGCGAACTTGTGAACCATTAAAACTCAAACCATTCGCAACAATTTGAGTCCGTAATCGATAATCTTTATCTAAGCCACTGGTCGGCGCACCGGTAATCGGATCGACGACATTGCTTGAATTCAAAGACCGTGAAAATACATCCATCCACAAACCAAGCTTGATGTTGTTAGATGCATCATCTGCCGCAATTTTCTTTAATGGTGCCTCAATCGCTAAGTAACCAACATTCCCCTTATTATCTTTCGCAAATTGTTCAACATCTTGATTTCCCGCATGGAAAAGCCACGGATTTTCAGCGGTCCCCCAATTAAACCCTTGATCGGTATAGCGTGTTGCTAATGAACTTTTGCCATTTTTATCTTTACTGTTTGATAAGGCTAAACCATATATAAAGACATCTGCTTTCGATCTGAGACTCGATACGGTCGCAGTCGAAGCAATTTGTTTTGCTGTAATTTCAGCATTTTTCTTCACGGTTGCTAATGCTGCATCGCTTGCCTTTTGAGCTTCAAGCTTGGCATAGTCCGTTGCCAACTGATTGAGGGTTTCTGCAGCTTTGGCATTCAACTGAGCATTTTTTGTTGTATCTATAATATTTGAACGTGTAATTTTTCCTGAGACATAATTTTTATAAAAAGTCGAAGTGGTCGGCAAATTACCCGTACTATTGTTACCGTATAGTAACTCAATCATTTCATAGGTATTTTTTAAAGCAGCAGTTTGTGACTTTTCTTTTAGTCCTGGAGTAATTGATTCTTTCGTTGTGCCATCGTTTTCAAAAGGTAAGCCAGCCGATGAACCATTATAATAATCTGCATAACGCTGATCGTAATATGCCTTCATCGTTGGTGATTCAAGATAAGACTGTACTAATCGGCCACGATATTCTGTTGAATATGTTGCGATGGTTTCATTGGTTACTCGTGTAGCATTATTGGTCTCATAAGTGCTTTTAGAACTTATAAAAGTTGAGTCATAAACACCGTTATAGCCCGTAACTCGGCCTTGCTGATAAGCATCAACATAAGCTGCTTTGTAGATTTTATCGTAAGCACGCTGCCCTAATTGTTCATAGTTTTCACCTGTAGGAATAATCCGAATAAAACCTGTATCGTTTTTCCCAGGATCAACCATACCAGACGCATAACTAGAAGCCGTAGAACGGTCATTTGGCCCTTGAAAGACCATTTTGAAATTCTCTAAAGTGAGTGCAACACCTTCACCCGTTGTGGCTGAAAGTGCTTCATCTGATAAATCTTGAAGCGCATAAACAGATGGTGCAGCAAAAATGCTGACTGCGGCTGCTAAGCAACTCTGGCGGAATAACTTAGCCTGGGTGAATTGAGTCATCTCGACCTTCCTTTTATCAGATGCTCTGCATCTCTCTTATATTTATTCCTGAGAACTGGCTTTGATGTTATTGTCCATTTATTCCTTAAATGAAGACTTGTGATAGACCAGTCACTTAACTTTTTATTATGCTGAATAATTACTCAATTGCAAAAACTTCCCCACCGAATGGTCTATTTTCCGATGAATGACCCAACAAAAAAGCGGGCTAATTCGCCCGCTTTATTTAACTAAATCCGAAGGATTAAGCTTTCGGTAATGTCACACCAGTTTGACCTTGGTATTTACCGCCACGGTCTTTATAAGAGGTTTCACACACTTCGTCTGATTCGAAAAACAACATTTGTGCGACACCTTCACCCGCGTAAATACGTGCAGGTAAGTTGGTTGTATTCGAAAATTCTAAAGTCACGTGACCTTCCCACTCTGGTTCAAGAGGCGTCACATTGACAATAATACCGCAGCGCGCATAGGTTGATTTACCTAAACAAACGGTTAACACATTACGTGGAATACGGAAATATTCGACTGTCCGTGCTAGTGCAAACGAGTTCGGCGGAATGATACAAACGTCTGATTCGATATCAATAAAGCTTTTATCGTCAAAGTTTTTAGGGTCAACAATTGCTGAATGAACATTGGTAAAGACTTTAAATTCACGAGCACAACGCACGTCATAACCATAGCTAGACACGCCATACGAAATAAGCTTTTCGCCATTTTCATCATAACGGACTTGGTTTTCTGCATACGGTTCAATCATGCCGTGTTTTTCGCTCATTTCGCGAATCCAACGATCAGACTTAATAGCCATTTATCTCTATCCAAAAACTTAAATCAATTATTGCGTGGTACTTTAACTGAAATCCGACTTAATGAAAATAAGCTTTACCGAACTAAGCGGATTTAGTCATTTTCAAATCAATTTAGAGTTTTAAAATCGCAGAATAACTCAGTGGAATCGAAAAACTGACCAAGACTAGCGATGCTGTTCGTTGTAGATTGGCTTGATTGAGCCAACTAATTTTATTCGATGCCAAAACGGAACCAAGAAAGGTCCAAAAGAATGCAATAGGAACAATCAACAACAGAAAGATCAGCATGTGAGCTACATAATACTGCGCATTTTGCCAAGCCAACGCAGGGAAAATCGCAGATGCAAATAATAATGCTTTGGGGTTTAATAAAGTCGCAACAAAGAGTTCGCGTGCACGAATGCCCTTTTGATTAAAATTTTCAGCAACAGTTGCTGTACGCCATAATCGCATAGCCAAAAATAGAATATAACCAGCACTAAACAGTTTTAAAATGGTCGGTAGTAAAGGCAGATGTACGGAAATTTTACCAATGAGAAAACCCCATAGGCTAATCGAAATAAGATAACCAAAGGCTTCCGCTGGAATGAGTCGGAATGATTTACGTAGCCCAACTTGAATACCCGAAGATGCGAGTAAGGTATTGGTTGGTCCTGGCGTTAACAAAATACTGATAACTAGACCAATAAAAAACCATGAAATCATACTTTGACCTCAAACTTAATCCGCGAAGATTAATTCAGTTGTTTCGTATTAGCAAAATAAAAAATAGAAACGCTTATAAAAAACTCCTTATTTAATTATAAATTCAGTAACTTAAATAGAAAAACAAAACCTTAGCTGAACAGTCATTCAGAGCACCTTACAATTCAAAGAAATATCTTGAACTTATATTTATTAATAGAAATTTCACATGATTCCATGTATACCCTACAGTTTTTACACGTAAAAAAATATTATTAAAATAAACGATATAGCTCCATGCCATTCTTACGCATAACCATTATTTATTGGAGACTAAAAAATCAAAAAAAAATACTTTTCAAAAATAATTGATTAAGTTATGTTCAATTGAGTAGTGGAAATTAAAATTAAAGCTCATCAAATCAATATTCAAAATTTATGTGTAAAAGGACGTTTCTATGAACCAATGGACAAAACTCACGTTACTCTCGGTTACTTTGGCATGTATTACTGCTTGCTCAAATGATCAATCTACTTCAAAAAATACCACGGAAGGAAAAAGCGCAGAAACTGCTACATCTGACAAACTTCAAACCAAGTTCGTAACCATTGCAACTGGTGGGGCATCAGGACCTTACAATGTGATTGGGACAAGTCTTGCAGAAATTTATAACAAAACCTTTGGTGTAAATTCTAAGACTCAAACTACAGGTGCATCCGTCGAAAACTTAAACCTTCTGAAACAGAATAAAGTTGAAATGGCATTTGTTATGAGTGACAGCTTAACAGAAGCACTGAACGGAACAGGAAGTTTCGCAAATGGTAAAGTTGAGAATGTCAGCCAAGTCGCAGCGCTTTATCCCAACTACGTACAAATCGTAACCTCTAAAAAATCAGGGATCAAAAATATCGAAGATTTGAAAGGTAAACGTATCGCTGTAGGTGCACAAAATTCAGGTGTAGAAGTAAATGCACGTACACTGTTGAATGGTTTTGGAATCACCTATAAAGATATTAAAGTTGATTATTTAGGCTATGCTGAAGCCGCTGATGCTTTAAAAGGTGGCAAGCTTGATGCAGCATTCCTGACTAGTGGCATTCCAAATTCATCACTCATGGAACTTCAACAAAGCTTTGATCTACAGTTAGTTTCAATCAATGCAGATAAAGTCAAAGAAATAGCTAAAGATCAAAGTTATTTCTTACCGATGATTATTCCAAAAGGCACATATGGCAATACTGCGGACATTCAAACTGCCGCAATTAAAAATGCATTAGTTGTTCGCACAGATATATCGGATGATGATGTCTACAAACTAACAAAAACTTTCTTTGACAGTTTGCCTCAATTGGCAACTTCACACCAAGCAGCAACAGAAATCACGCTTGAAGGTGCTCAACAAGGCCTTGTAGCGCCTCTACATCCAGGCGCGAAACGCTACTATGATGAAGTGGCTAAAAAATAATAAGCTTCAAAAAAATGCAGTTTATACTGCATTTTTTATATTGTTCTTCTTAATCTATGCTAGCTATCCAACACTGTATACGCAGGTTAGAGTTGAAACTGATATATGCAAAATTTCAACTGATCAATTTGATTTACAGTGGAAGCATTCAGTAGAAAAGACGGCTTGGTCTGAACAATATCAGCGTCAAAAGAATAAGTTTTTACTGCACCACACCGATTTGATTTCATTTGGTGCAGGTACACCCTCAAATTATCCCATTGAGTTTCAAAAAAATGGTGTGATTAGAATGCGGGTCAATCAAAATATAGATGAAATCAACTGGGTGATTTCTAGAAATATGCAAGGCACGATCCTCGCTGACCAAAAAATTTGGTCTATTTTTCAAAGTTACCCAGACTATAGTTTGGTCAACATCTCGGTTCAATATCAACCCAAATGGAAGTCTTGGTGGATTGGAGAATGCCTATGAATTCCAAAGAAGATAAAGTTGTATTAGAACAACTCGATGAGAAACAACAACAAGCCATATTAGAAAAATTTGATCGGGAATCTGTTACTCGAATCAATATGAGCAAATCTGTTACCTACTTTGTTGCATTTGTAGCGATCTTTTATTCATTATTTCATTTATTTATTACGTTTAATCCTTTACCTGAGTTAATACAGCGTGCAGCCCATGTCGCTATTGGCCTAGCACTCATTTTTTTACTCTATCCAGCTCGTCAAACAAGCTCCCGACAGCATATTTCACTTCTCGATTGGTTCTTGGCTTTGCTTTCCATCTTCAGTTTTTTATATTTATGGAAAGAATATCAATCTATTATGACCACTCGAGGTGGTATTCCAAATACCTTAGATATCGCGTTTGCAATTATGAGTGTGGTATTAGTCATAGAAGCAACTCGCCGGGTCATGGGGTGGATGTTGCCCATTTTAAGTTTAATTTTCCTGACCTATACATTTATCAGTCACTTTGATTGGATGCCAGATCGATTACTTACTCGCCCTTATACAATCAGCGACATTTTCGGACATATGTATTTAAAAACCGAAGGCTTATATTCTTCGGCAATTGGTGCATCCGTCACCTTTATTTTCTTATTTATCCTTTTTGGTGCTTTTCTTGCAAAATCAGGTATGGGGAAATTATTCAATGATCTTGCCATGGCGCTGGCTGGACATAAACAAGGTGGGCCTGCCAAAGTTGCTGTAATTTCAAGTGGATTTATGGGCAGTATTAATGGCACTGCTGTTGCCAATGTTGTTGGTACAGGCTCATTTACTATTCCATTGATGAAAAAGATTGGTTATCACAAGAATTTTGCTGGTGCCGTTGAAGCCAGTGCATCCGTTGGTGGACAAATTTTGCCACCAGTCATGGGTGCGAGTGCCTTCATTATGGCCGAAACAACTGGCGTGAGTTATGGCACAATTGCACTAGCCGCCTTATTACCTGCTTTATTGTATTACCTTGGCGTCATGGCTCAAGTTCATTTCCGTGCGGGTAAAGATGATCTGAAAGGCGTACCTAAAGCTGATTTACCAAAAGTAAAAGAAGTTCTAAAAGAGCGTGGACATTTACTTATTCCAATTTTGGCACTGGTCTTTTTCTTATTTCAAAATATTCCTGTGAGCTATGCTGCTGTCTACACCATCGTCCTGACCATCTTTGTAGCAGCTTTAAGAAAATCAACACGAATGGGTGTAAAAGATATTTTAGATGCGCTCGTTGATGGAGCCAAACAATCATTATCTGTGATGGCTGCTTGTGCTGTCGTTGGTATTATTATCGGCGTAGTAAGTCTGACAAGTTTTGGTTCAGTAATGACTTCTTCAATTATGAGTTTAGGTGCAGGTAGTCTCTTTCTCACTTTATTTTTAACCATGATTGCATCGATGATTTTAGGCATGGGGCTTCCATCTATTCCGGCCTATATCATTACTGCCACCATGGCAGCACCAGCACTCGCAAACTTTGATATCCCTGTATTAGTCGCGCATATGTTTGTGTTCTATTTTGGTTTATTTGCAAACATCACCCCACCAGTTGCCCTTGCCGCCTTTGCGGGCGCAGGAATTGCAGGCGGTGATCCAATGCGCACTGGGTTTCAGGCCTTAAAACTATCTCTTGCTGGTTTTATTGTTCCATTTTTATTCGTTTATAACCCTGCCATACTGATGATTGATACCACCAATGTTGCAGTCAATGCTCGAGAATTTGCCTTTCCTGCATGGACAACTATAGTGAGTATTACTGTCACTTCAGTGATAGGAATTCTCGCTTTAGGCTCCGCAGTTGAAGGTTATTTCAAGACTTATCTCAACTGGTTCTGGCGTATTTTTTTAGGTGTGGGTGCGCTGTGTATGATTATTCCAGAAACCATTACAGATATTGTAGGCATTATCATGGTCATCATCGCAATTACGGTGAATATTATCACTGCTAAACGTAAAGCAAACCCGTCTCTTTCCTCCTAAAAAACCAATTAAAAAGCCCGGTAATTACCGGGCTTTTTAATTTCTTAGACTAAGGCGTACCCTCATTTGATGGGTGGGTTTTAATGACTTCAAATAATATTTAAAATTATTTGTTCCTCTATATTTTTTCAATGCTAAGCCCTTTGTAACAGAGGACATTTGGCAAAAAATCTAAGACACAATGCGTTTGTACAGTTACTGCCGTTCAAAGAATTGATCCTAGCCAAAATAATAGAAATATCGTGAAAGCTATTTTGTAAAAACTAAGTACAAACGCGACATCCTTTGATATGCCTCAAGAATTTTATCCTTGGCATACGGCTTATAATCGCAGGAAAAATAAGAAATTGTGCAAATCGTTTTTTAGATGTGTAATTCATAGACATCGTTGAATGTCTAAAGTTCAGTACTCATAATTTTCAAACACTCCCAATACCACGTTATAAAAAATCTGGCACGAGGCCAGATTTTAATACGATCAACTTAAATTTCAGTTCACCCTTAGAAAATACGGTTTTTATCTTTTTCAGCCTGAGGTAATGCATCTGCAACTTTTTGTGCAATCGCCATGTAGCTTTCAGCAGCATCATCACCTGCTATCACAGATGGTTTCCCTGCATCGGCATTTTCACGAATTTGTACATTCAGCGGTAAACGACCTAAGAGCGGAATGTCGTATTGGGCTGAAAGTTGGTCGCCACCACCTGTACCAAAGATTTGCTCTTCATGCCCACAGTTCGAACAAATATGGGTCGACATATTTTCAACCACACCCATCACTGGGATGTGTACACGGTTAAACAACTCAATGCCTTTGGTCGCATCCATTAATGCAACGTTCTGTGGTGTCGTCACAATCACAGCACCTGTCACTGGTATACGCTGTGCAAGCGTCAACTGAATATCACCTGTGCCTGGCGGCATATCAATGACCAATACATCCAGATCAGGCCACAACGTTTGGTTAAAGAGCTGCATTAACGCCCCTGTCGCTTTCGGCCCACGCCAAGCCACTGGCGTATTGTTATCTCCAGTTAAGTGACCAATTGAAAGTACAGCCATACCATATGCTTCGATAGGAACAAATTGCTCAGCTTCAATCATCGGCGTACGGCCAGCGTTACCGAGCATCGTTGGAATACTTGGACCATAGATATCCGCATCTAAAACGCCAACTTTTAGCCCCAATTTCTGTAATGCCAAAGCTAAGTTAACTGTCGTGGTTGACTTACCCACACCACCTTTACCAGATGACACCAAAATGACATTTTGAATGCGTGGGTGTTTCGGTACATCACGCTGTTGTGGAGCGGCTTTTTGAATCGGTGGGTTATTCGGATCAACTTCGGCAGGTGCTTCGGGTGTTTTCGCAGACGCATCCACAACTGGAGGTAACTGGCTTTTTGCTGCTGAACTTTCAGCTTTTTCTTGGCTAGAACAGCTTTCGCCTTCTGCATGGTGATGACCGCAACCACCCGATGTATGTCCAGTCTTTTGCTGAATCACGTGCATATTTAATTCTGTGATGCCACATTTTTCCAATGCATCGGCCAAATCATCATGGATTTTTTGTAAGTCATCGGCTTCTGAAGGAAAGGTATTAATCGTGATCTGCAAGATCTGACCTTGCACATTTACCTGTGTAATACGGTCTTTTAAAGCATTATTTGAATTGGGAAGTACATAGTTTTGTAAAACCTGTTGGATTTCCTCTTCTTTCACCTCTTGGGAGGGTGAAAACACAGATTTTAGAGAAGAAAGCCACGACATTATGTTGTCTCCAAACAGGAAAATCAAAAGATAATAGCGATAGTTTACCTGTTCATCTGCCCCAGAGTAAGAGGGAGATGAATGACTTATCCCTATAAACTTATAAAGTTGAGTAATTTAGTCAGCTTTCAAACAATTTTTCTAACGTGTGACGCTTAAAAATGCACCTGCAACTGATTTTTGCGGCTAAACCAAAGCCTTTAAATTTGAATTGATTACATATCAACCATACATTTTCAGCGTAATTTCAGTTTATATTTCAGTCGTTTCAACAGAATAATCATAGCGATGGATGTGCAATCTAAAGGCACATTTTGTGCTTTTTAGTTTTTAAAATGGGGATGACGATGTATCCGAAGACTATCTATAAGAAGAATATTTATAAAACGACTTTATGTGCCTTGATGCTCCTGACTTCAGCAGCCTATGCAGAAATTGCGACTGAAGCCATTCAAACACCTGACCGACAAACTGTAGCGATTGGTGATAGCATCGATCTCATGCGCTCGCGTATGCAAGCTTCTCCGATGAAAATGCTGTCTTATCCGCTGCAAGAGAAAAATCTGCCTGCAAAACTAGCGGTAGATTACACCTATGAAATTGCTAATATGCGCTACGTGATTACCGTAGTCGATGATCAAGTCAAAAATATTAAGACTGAAAATTTAGATGGATTAAAACAATGAATCCTAAAAAAGCCGCTCTTGATAGAACGGCCTTTTTGATCAGCCCCAATTAAGCTTGATCATCTTTTTTAAACTTATTCAGTGTGTCAGTGGCTTTCTTTTTTAACTCGTCAAATTTCTCTGTCGCCTGCACTTTGAGTTCATCAAATTTTTCGACAGCCTCATGTTTAAGTTCGGAAGCTTTGACTTTGGCTTCATCAAATTTATGACTCGCTTCTGCTTTTAACTGCTCTAGACGGTCTTTGGTTTCAGCATGCTGTTCTGCATGTTCATGTTTGGCGTCATTTAAGGCTTTTTCGCCTTCGAGTTTTAACTCTTCAGCTTTATGCTTTGCACCATCGAGGGCTTTTTCACCTTCAAGCTGAGCTTCTTTGGCTTTGAGCTTTAGATCATCACCCAATTCTGACGCTTTATCTTTCAATTGATCAATTTTATTTTCAGTTGTCATCGTTCTCGCCTCTTCTCTGTTATTGTCTAACAATAGTTATAACGTGCTTTGACGGGATGACCTTAAAAATATGCATTTAGAAACAATTGAGCTACATGACGTTGCATTTATGCTTTTTGGCATAAGGTTAGGAGTTAAAATTGATCCGAGTTTAAATGTATTAAATCATTGAAAAATATAAAGGCTATTTTTATTGTATTGATATTCATCAATCTAAATTAAGCAAAAGGAATAACGGTAAAGCCCCTAATGACGCACTTTACCGCTACATAAAAAGATTATTTGCTGACCGTGCTCATAAAGCTTACTGCGGAAAACAGCCAAATAAATAGGATGAAACTCCGTCCCTGATTAAAATGCGCGACGTCGGTCCCATGCAAAATATTATGGCGGGTCATGGCTACAGTAGAGCTGCTATCCATTTGATAGGCTGCCAATTCGGCAAAATAATGATTCAGTTCATTGGCAATTTTTGCTTTATGCCAAAGACTCTTAATTTCACTGCCTTTTAGACCGGGTACAATTTTATATACATCGATAAACTTGGTACCGCTCTGCTTTAAAAAGCCCGTTTGAATCAGTACATCAGTTAAAATGCCTTCTAACTGTGCATACAAGACAGGGATACAACCGGCATGGAAATTCAGCTTATACAGTTTAAAAGCTTCAAGTAGAACCAAACGACGTTGCGCTTTATTTTCACCAATCTCTAAGGCATCAAAGGCTTTCAACATTTCTGTCTGAAAAAACTCGGTGTTAATCGCATCGAGTAAATGAAACTGTTTTTGATCTTCATGTTGATGCAGCAATTGCCAAAAGTACAACAAGTTTAAGGCGTCATTTGCCACTTTCATTTCTACAGGTTGATCAAGCTCATCGGCCAATACATCGAAGTAAGGTTCAGTTGTAGCCAAATCACGTAAAGTCTGAATCAGTAATGCATGTTCATCTGCCGAAATCTGCTCAAGGTATTGTTGTGCTTCTTTGACAATGTGCTGACCGAGTTGTTTATTACGCTGTTGATTTTGCGGAATACGGGTCACAGGCTGGTCGTCATCATAATCGTCGTCGTACATGGGCTTGTCACTCTAAAGGCATCACAGATATGCCCTATTATCACTGTAATTGTGTCAGCAATATAGATTTTTTTACTTTTGCAAAGATTTCACCTATTCCCTTGTGCAAGTACTGGCTATCTCATGTAAAATTACAGCCCATTGCATAAATACGAATGAGAGAGTCATATCCGTGCGTAATATTTTAGTTACTAACGCCCTTCCATACGCGAATGGCCCAATTCATATGGGTCATTTACTCGGTTATATCCAAGCTGATATTTGGGTTCGTGCCATGCGTGCAATGGGTCATAACGTGACTTATGTATGTGCGGATGATGCTCACGGCACAGCGATTATGCTACGTGCGGAAGCCAATGGTATTTCGCCTGAACAGCAAATTGCCAATGTGCAAAAAGAACATGAACGTGACTTTGCTGGCTTTAGAGTTGACTTTGACCATTACGACTCAACTAATAGCCCTGAAAACCAAGCACGTGCTTCTGAGATTTATATCAAAAACCGTGAAGCGGGCAACATTGCAGTACGCCCTGTGACGCAATTGTTTGACCCTGAAAAAACAATGTTCTTGTCTGACCGTTTCATTAAAGGTACATGCCCGAAATGTAAAGCGGAAGACCAATACGGCGACTCATGTGAAGTGTGCGGTACAACCTACAACGCAACTGAGTTACTCAATCCAAAATCGACTTTGAGCGGTGCGACACCTGTAGAAAAATCTTCAGATCACTACTTCTTTAAACTGCCAAACTTTGGTGAATACCTGCAAAAATGGACAAGAGACGAAGGCCGTCTGCCTGTGTCAATTGCCAATAAACTTGATGAATGGTTTGAAGCAGGTTTATCGGATTGGGATATTTCTCGTGATGCACCTTACTTTGGTTTTGAAATTCCAGATGCGCCAAACAAATATTTCTACGTTTGGGTAGATGCGCCAATCGGCTATATGTCGAGCTTTGAAAACTACATCAAGACTAAACGTCCAGATTTAAGCTTTGACGATTACTGGAAAAAAGATTCGAAAAATGAAGTCTATCACTTCATTGGTAAAGACATCGTTTACTTCCACGCGTTGTTCTGGCCTGCAATGCTTGAAGGTGCAAACTACCGCACCCCAACAAGCTTATTCGTCAACGGTTTCTTGACTGTAAACGGTCAGAAGATGTCTAAATCTCGCGGTACCTTCATTAAAGCGGAAACGTATCTTGAGCATTTAAACCCTGAATACTTACGTTACTACTTCGCGTCGAAGCTTTCTGACAAAGTTGAAGATTCTGACTTAAATCTTGATGATTTCGTTCAGAAAGTAAACTCCGACCTTGTTGGTAAAGTGGTCAATATCGCAAGCCGTTGTGCCAAGTTCATAAACACCAAGTTTGATAACAACCTTTCTGCAACGTGTGCTGAACCTGAATTGGTACAAAGCTTTATTGATGCAGGCGCTTCAATCGCTGCTCAATATGAAGCACGTGAATTCTCTGCTGCAATCCGTGAAATCATGGCGCTTGCTGACAAAGCCAACCAATATATCGACGAGAAAAAGCCTTGGGCACTTGCGAAAATTGAAGGTGAAGAACAACAAGTACATGACGTGTGTTCAGTAGGTATTAACCTATTCCGTCAATTGGCAGTTTACCTTGCTCCAGTTCTTCCAACTTTGGCTGCTCAAGTTCAAGACTTCTTGAAGCTTGAGTCTTTCGACTTTGCTTCAGGCAAAACGATTTTAGTGGATCATGAAATTGCTCAATTCCAACCATTGATGCAACGTGTGGACCCGAAAGCGGTTGCTGCTATGGTTGATGCGTCTAAAGACTCTTTAGCTGCCCCTGCGGAAGCACCAAAAGCGGAAAAGAAAAAAGAGAAAGCCAAAGAGAAGAAACCTGAACCTAAAGTTGGCGAAGCTGAAATCATCGGCATTGAAGACTTTATGAAAATTGACTTACGTGTAGCGGAAGTTTTAGAAGCTGCTCACGTTGAAGGTTCGGATAAACTACTTCAATTGACGTTAAATGTCGGTGAAGCTGAGCCACGTAACGTATTTAGCGGTATTCGTGAGTTCTACCAACCTGAAGACCTTAAAGGCAAATTGGTGGTAATGGTTGCGAACCTTGCACCACGTAAGATGCGTTTTGGTATTTCTAACGGTATGGTTTTAGCTGCGGGTAATGGCGATGGTGTTTGGGTGATTTCACCTGAAACTGGTGCTAAAGCTGGTGATAAAGTGTCTTAACTTTTAAGATTAAGATAAGAAAAAGCCTCTACGTTGTAGGGGCTTTTTTATAAATATTATTTCTTCAAGATTGGATCACAAAGCATAGGTACAAAGCTATAGTTATCATCTTTTTTAGTCACAAGTATAATTTCATCACTTGAAACTGCTATTACTTTACTATCTTTTGGAGTGATGCATCTTGAAAACTTCTTTGCTTCAAAAGCATAAATATATGATTGGGCCATTTCAGAAATAAAGTTTGAATATTTATCTTTATATTTATCTCCAAAGGTAAATAAAAGCATAAAGATAAAAGGATATATTAAAAATCTAGCTGCACAGCTCCATCCAGAATAGCTTTCTTTTAAATCATCTCTTTCTTTAGCCCAAATTACGTACATCATATAAAATTGACTTAGAAATATAAGAAGTAGAAATACGATGAATGTAACTAAAATAAAAACTATAGGAATTATCATTATAGCCACAAAACTCGTGACTCTATTCAATCCATTAGATTCATATCCGACAATGTGATTAACAAGTTGATCTGCAAAACCATATGTAATGTTTGTTAATAATGCATATATAGCAACAAGAATAACTTTACCTAATATTGTTCCCCATGCTTTATGATAACAGTATAAAAAGTCAGATGTTATACCTCCAGCCCAACATACACTTAGAAGAAACAAACTAATTTTGAAAAAATCATTCGTTGGCATCAGATACCAAAAAAATGTATTTAAAGCTAACACACACCCTATCAAATAGAATTTTTGACTTCTATTTAACTGCTGAAATATTCCCTCAATTTTTTGTTGCACCTGAATTAACATTATTCGACACCTTAATATTTTTATTAATTTATTGTAATTGTACGAAGAATAATTTGAATGCACTTTAGGCAAGAACACGTCTTAATACGTCGTTCTATAACTAAACTGAGCCTCACTTACTCAATTTAATTAACTAAAAACAAAACTACTCTTATTTTAGTAAATTTTTATTATCAACGTACTCCTTTTTATAGAACCAAAGTTATTTTAAAAAACTTAAAGATACTTAATCAAATGCCTTGCGACATGGATTTCGCCCATTCGTTAGGAGCACACGGAAGTAACCTCTTACGAACAAAGGGGTTTTGTTACTTTTGCCCTGACAAAAGTAAAGCAAATGTACCTAAATATCAGAACACCCTCACCCCAACCCTCTGCCATAGGGAGAGGGAGTCTTCATTACAAAATCAAAGCATTGATTAAAACATCAAACCACTTCAATCATCATTTTCATCAGCCGTATGCTTAAACACATCATACGCTTTTTCAAACTCAGCAAATTTAAAATGATGTGTTGCCAATTTTTCTAAAGGCAATTTTCCATTACAGCAACTCTTTAACAACATACTTTTGGTATTGGCAACTAATAAACCTGTGGTTAAGTGATAAATACCATTCTCGCTTTAAAATTTTGAGTACGTTCTCATCGACATAAAAAAGCCTTCATCAATGAAGGCCCTTTATCTATTATTTTTACTTCATCCCAAAAATCAACTTTAAACCCAGCACTGTCATCACTGCCCCAGCTGCCCGATCAAAACCCGCTTTAAACTTCAAATAGACTTTACGTGGTTTTTCTGCTGACAAAGCCACAGCGACCAATGAGCACCACCCTGCATCGATAAAGAAACACAAAACTGGCAGTACAAAGTAAAAATAAGTCGGAATGTCTTTCGGTAAAAGTGCCGTAAAAATACTGGCTAACACAATTGCAATTTTCGGATTCGACAACTGGGTAATTAAACCAGTAGTAAATGCACGACGGAGTGACATTTGCGAGCTGCTGGCATCACCAGCTTCAATCGGTTCTTTGGCATGTTTTATAATTTTAAATGCCATCCAAAGCAGGTATAAACCACCACAAATTTTTAAAGCCAAATATGCAGAAGGTACAGCCAATAAAAATGCCTGCAAACCCAATACCGCTAAAAGCCCAAATATTGCAGCGCCCAAACCTGTACCAAGTGCGGTAAATAAACCGTGTTTACGTGAAATCGCAATGGAATTCTTCGCCACATAAATTGACGTTGGCCCTGGGCTCATTGCACCAAGTAATAGTGCTGCCGCAATCGAGCCTAATATCCAAAATGATTCCACTGTCACACCGTTTTCACTTAAATTCGTGGCAATTTTACAGACAGAATCTCTGAATTTCTCCCTATAATTTGCAGTGTTTATTTTAATTGACCAAATTTTTCACTATAAATAACTTGAATACTGCATTAATCCATCGCATGATCGCTAAAAGTACAAATTAATATCAAGACAATGAAATTAGCCGAAGCCCTACTTTTACGCAGTGACTTACAAACTAAATTGGCCTCGCTGCAACAACGAATCAATAACAACGTGCTCATTCAAGAAGGTGATGTACCTAGCGAAGAACCAAATGCTTTAATTCAAGAAGCATTTGCAGTAAATACAGAACTTTATGGTTTAATTGAAAAGATTCACGCCACCAATGCACAAGCTAAAACCGGTTCAGGACGCTGCATGCTTTCAGTGCTCAATGAACGTGATTTATTGACCCAGCAGCATCGTATCTTGCAACAAGCGATTGACAGCTCACGCCGTGAAAATGGTCGTTATAGCTCGAGTGAAATCCGTTGGATTAAAACCATTGCAGTGGCAGATTTACAGAAACAGGCCGATAGCATTAGTCAGCAACTTAGACAAAATAACTTAGAAATTCAGGCATCCAATTGGCAAATAGACCTGATAGATTGACCTGATTTAAGCATTTGAACCACGGTTCATTCCAGTTCGGGCATACTGGGCGAGTACAGAGCCTTTTTAAATGTTTGTAAGGCTTTAATCCAACAAACTAAACTGCAGAAGTAAGACGTCTACTTCAAAATGTTCACACATCTGACGTAGCACACTGCATCTGTGACTCTTTACATGTCACGTCTCACTACCGTGTACTGACAGTATGTCCACCCTATTTTTGACGGATCTATCTGCTAGTCGTCATCCGCAGCGGCTTCATTGAGTGCAACATCTTCAAGCGGTAATTTATAGTCATGGTCATTCACAGGGACACCGCCAATGATCATGGTGCGATGTTCATTTTGAGGACGATGCAATTCGTCTGTCGTATCACAGCCAACCATCCAAAAACTGCACAGGCACAGCATAGGCAGCACAGCCCGACTTAATTTGCTCATTGGATGCCCTCCATTTTTATAATTATCTTGCTTATAAAATCAGCATAGCATTTTTGTGCAGATATTCACCTTATTTATCTGCCGATTTAGGGTCAATTGTCAGGAATTATGTCTCAACGGTCTTACGAATGCGGATGAAAATAGATGCCAATAGAAAAATATTTCCTTTTAAAATAATAAACTTATTAACTTTATTAAAACTACATAGTAAACCAGTTACAAAACTGCTATCGAATACGATTTTACTTCGGACACTTTTGTCCGTTTAATAGCTAGATAAATTTACAATGATGTCAAAAGAATAATGTCCACACGTCAACAACTCGCTGCACAAAACCGAGAAGTGCTTTTAGAAGCTGCGATTGAGGTATTCCGTATTCACGGAATCAATGCTCCTCTACAACTCATAATGGATCAGGCTCAAGTTGGACGTGCGACGTTTTATCGTAATTTTAATGACCGTCGTGAATTGGTACTCGCCTTAATGCAAGCTGCCTTGAACCGACTTGAACAGCGTGCGCTTAATTATGCACAGTTCGATGATGGATTTATTCGCCTCATTCAAGACCATATTTATAATATTCCCTATCTCACGGCTTTAATGGAATATTGGCGTGTGATCGATCGGGATGATCCCGCCATAGTTGAAATATACCAACGACGTGATGCCATATTGCAACCGATGATTGATCAGGCCATTCAAAATGGTCGCTGCCGAGCAGACTTTAAACCGGCGGACTATGCCATGGTCACCTCCATTTTGCGTGCAGCTTTGCAAGGCCATACCGAAGCAGATCAAGAAAAACTCGCCAAACGTGCCGTGGAGTTTTTACTGCATGGTATATGCGGGTAATACGTCATGTCCAAATCTCCGCGTTTATTGGAACCTGCTCCGGATTGGACACCCGAAGAAAAACCAACCCTGCCCGGCTCTCCCGCTGCCATTGCACATCCCACCTATAAGCGTTTTTTATACTTCTTTATCGGTTTATTTGTTGCGATCTCGGGGAGTTTAAGTAATGGATTTATCACGGCAAATCTTCCCCTTCTACAAGGTGAATATGGCTTAACGCCTTCAGAAGCGGCATGGATTCCTGCAGCATTTGTTATGGCCAATGTCAGCTCCAACCTAATCTTATTTAAAGCCCGCCAACAATATGGACTTAGGCTATTTTCAGAAATTGGCTTGGTATTATTTATCGCGGTGATGGTGCTGCATTTATTCGTTCATACCTATGAAATGGCAATTTTTGCACGGGTGATCAGCGGCTTACTTGCAGCTCCACTCAGTTCGCTTGGGATGTATTACATCATGCAAGCCTTTAAACGTGCTCATTTCGGTCGTGGGCTTTATCTAGCTTTAGGCTTTCAGCAGTTGGGGATACCGCTGGCATGGATCATGTCGCCCTATCTGGTCGATGTAAATGATTGGTCTATTTTCTATACCTTTGAATTAGGTTTAGCCTTATGTTGTTTGGCGATGGTGGTCTCTCTAAAACTGCCACGAAGCCTACGTATCGAAGTGTTTGAAAAGCAAGATTTATTCACCTTTGCATTATTGGCACCCGGCTTTGCTTTGCTATGTATCGTGCTAACTCAAGGCCCGATTCTTTGGTGGTTTGAGGCTGAATGGTTGGCCTATTTACTCATCGCCGCTTTGATTCTTTTAGTTGTTGGTCTGACCTATGAACATTTTCGGGTCAATCCACTGATTGTCACACGCTGGCTCGGAACATCGTCTACCGTGAGTTTTATTATTGGTGCCTTTGCCATTCGCTTTCTCATGTCAGAACAAAGCTATGCAGCCGTGAATTTTTTGAAAACCATGGGCATGGGACCCGACCAATTTGTTTCCTTTTATACCGTCGTGCTGATCGGGATTGTCTTAGGTACAGTGTTTAGTGCCCTGACCTTTTCCAAAGAAAAAATTGTGCTTCATCTGCTTGGTGCAGCAGGTCTCGTGCTCTTTGCCTGTGCGCTGGATTATCACTTGACCAGTGATGTACGACCGCATGATTTTTATTGGAGTCAGTTTTTGGTGGGCTTTGCCAGTGGCATGTTTATTGGCCCTCTTTTGCTTACAGGCATAGTCAGTGCTTTGCAAAAAGGCCCATCGCACATGGTGACGTTTATCGTGCTGTTTTCTGCGACACAGACCTTTGGGGGTCTCGTCGGCTCATCATTCTTTTCGACCTATCAGCAAATGCGTACCCAAACCTATCAGGCACAGATTTATAATGATTTATCGCAAACCTCACCTATAGTCGAACAGCGCCTACAACAATTGGCGCAAAGTGCGCATCAATATTCTTTAGACTCAAATTTAGACCAACAACAAGCCATACGTAGCCTTAATCAAACCATCACTCGAGAAGCCCAAGTTCGAGCCTATAACGATGTGATTTTTTTAAATGGCATATTCGCCGTTTTATTGTTGCTTTGGGGTTTATTGCTGATGGGCAAAAATAAATATCAATTACGCCAACAGCAACGCTCGGATAGTAGTTAGATTTCTTCGATTTACACAACATAAGCCACAGCCAAATGACCTAATTGATATTGAGAACAACATGACTGAAGACCATAAACCCACTGAGCAAGCAGCACCGCAGCAACCACAAACAGCAACCGCTATGCCTGCGCCATCGAGCAAGCTTATTTCTACGCCGCAGCGTACCTTGATTTTTATGTTGATCATCCTCTTGTTGGGGATTGCGCTGATCTTATGGGCGTGGCGGATTGGTCCATTTCATGACAGTATCGAGTCGACTGAAAATAGCTATGTCAAAGGTAAAACCACGGTGCTTTCATCACAAATTAATGGTTATGTGAAAGATGTTTTGGTGACGGATTTTGATCATGTGAAAAAAGGTCAAGTGCTTATGCATATCGATGCAACGACCTATGATCAAAAAGTCACACAGGCTGAATCTGGGGTGGAACAAGCACAGAACTCACTTGCCAATCAAAGCCAGGCCATTGAACAACGCAGAGCAGATATTACGGCAGCCGAAGCGAAAGTGGACCAATCACGTGCGGCCTATGAATTAGCTCTTGCACAAATGACGCGCTACCAACAACTCGGCAATACTGGCGCTGCATCGAAATCAGAACAAGATAAAGCGATTGCAGACGCTAAAAATAGTTTGGCCCAACTTCATCAAGCAGAAGCCAATTTACTAGTTGCCAAAGAATCATTCAAAACTGCACAAGTTGCAGCGACAGGGCTTAAAGCGCAAGTGAATAGTGCCAAAGCACAATTTGATCAGGCAGTGACCACTAAAGACTACAGCACGATTGTGGCACCTATGGATGGTCAACTTGGCGAAGTCAGCCCACGGATTGGTCAATATGTTGCGGCAGGCTCTCAACTGATGTATTTAATTCCACAGCAGCGCTGGGTGACTGCCAACTTTAAAGAAACGCAAATTGCAGATATGCATATTGGTCAAAAAGCGTGGTTCAGCGTCGATGGCATGAAACATCAAAAATTTTACGGCAAAGTCGAGCAAATCTCCCCTGCGGCTGGTTCTGAATTTAGTGTATTGAAACCTGACAATGCCACAGGAAATTTCACCAAAGTCGTGCAACGCATTGCCGTAAAAATTGCGATTGATCCTAATCAACAAGGTTTAGAAAACTTAAGACCCGGTATGTCTGTCGTCACCTCCGTTGATGTTGCTAGTTAGCAGATATCGACAGTGAAGTGCTATAAGCAGAGTTGAACTGGCCAAGATGCAAAGGATTTTATCTTCTGCACCTCCCGTTTTACAATGCCTACCTATTTGAACTCTAACCACCAAGATAACGATTACCAACATGTTTGAATCTATCGCCCACGCCATTCCTGAGCAGACTATTCAATATCAAGGGGTTGATTTGTGTATTAAGCGTTTGGACTTGGTACACCCACAAATATCAGGCAATAAATTTTATAAACTCAAATATAATTTTATTGAGGCGCAGAAATTAGGCTTTAAACAGGTGCTTAGCTTTGGTGGTGCTTATTCAAATCACATTGCAGCCACAGCATATGCTGCACATTTATTTGGATTCGGTAGTCTAGGCATCATTCGTGGAGAAGAATTACAACATCAATCCCGAAATCCTACTTTAGCCACCGCCGAACAGTTTGGTATGCAGCTCAGTTTTGTCACACGCCAACAGTATCGGGAAATGAAACAAGTTGACGCTTTAGCGCAATTACAACAGCAATATCCCGAACATTATGTCATTCCTGAAGGTGGAACCAATGCATTGGCTATCCGTGGCTGTACGGAAATCTTAAGCCATGAAAATCAACAAAATTTTGATCTCATCTGCTGTGCCGTCGGTACAGGTGGAACCATAACGGGCTTGATTGAAGCCAGTGCTGAACATCAACATGTACTTGGTTTTTCTGCGCTCAAAGGAAATTTTCTTTGCGACGATGTTGCTCAGTTGACACAGAAAACCAATTGGAACATCAGTGATGAATTTTGCTGTGGCGGCTATGCCAAAATAACGCCGGAACTATTACAGTTTATGCAGGACTTTGAACAACGCTATGCGATCCCATTAGAACAGGTTTATACGGCTAAAATGCTGCGAGGTATTTTCAGCATGATTGAGCGGGGTCAGATTAAAAACCATCAGCGTGTTTTAGTGATCCATACTGGTGGCCTACAAGGTCGCTTGAAAGGTTCAACCGAAGCACTAAAAAGCGTATAATCCTGCGTCCTTTCTTCCACGCGGAAACTTACCATGTCGCAAAATCAATATGATGTCCTTGTTTTAGGTGCTGGTGCATCAGGCTTAATGACGGCATATAAAGCGGCGCAGCGTGGACGCAAAGTTTTGGTGGCTGAAAAAGCCAATAAAGTTGGCAAAAAGATCCTGATGTCTGGCGGTGGTAAATGCAATTTCACCAATTTGTATGTCGAACCAGAAAATTATATTTCACATAATCCGCACTTTGTTATTTCGGCATTAACTCGCTATACCAACTGGGACTTCATTGGTATGGTCTGCGAATATGGCATTGAGTACGAAGAGCGCAAACATGGGCAATTATTTACCCAAAATGGTGCAAAAGAAATTCTCGCCATGCTATTGGCAGAATGTGACAAAACGGGCTTGGTGGATATTAAAACCAACTGTGAAGTAAAAGCAGTCAATGCCTTACCTGAACAAGGCTTTCAAGTGGCAACCAATCTAGGCTTTTTTGAAGCAGAATCGGTGGTTATTGCCAGTGGTGGTCTGTCCATTCCAACGTTAGGTGGTTCAGGAATTGGCTATGAGATTGCTAAACAATTTGGACATTCTGTCTACCCCACTCGTGCAGGCTTAGTACCCTTCACTTTCTCCGATAGTTTTAAAGAAGTCACCACACGCTTGAGCGGCAATGCTGTTGAAGCGACGTTATCGAATGAGTTAAATAGTTTTACTGAGGCTTTACTCTTTACTCACCGTGGTTTAAGTGGTCCAAGCTCTTTACAACTTTCAAACTACTGGGATGTCGGTCAACGTTTTAATATCAATTTCCTTCCAGCTTTAGATGTTTTAGATTTCCTCAAATCTAAGAAATCTAGTCAACCAAAAGTGTTACTGCGCACATTGTTCAATGAACACTTACCGAAAAGTGTAGTTATAGAATTACAAAATCTGATTTGGCCTGAACAAGCTGAATTAGCCATTGGCAATATCAGTGATGAAAAACTAGAACTCATTGCAAGCCGTCTGGAAAGCTTTGAAGTAAAACCATCAGGCACTGAAGGTTACCGTACTGCTGAAGTTACATTGGGTGGTGTGGATACCACTGAAGTCTCATCAAAAACCATGGAAAGTAAAAAACAGAAAGGCTTGTACTTTATTGGTGAAGTGCTCGATGTAACGGGGCATTTAGGTGGATACAACTTCCAATGGGCATGGGCTTCTGCACATGCGGCTTCTGAATACGTCTGATCTCGACTTAGAATTAAATAAACATAACGTACAGATGAACTCTGCATAAAAAAGGGCTGATTCATTCAGCCCTTTTTTATGCCCGATCTAACTTATTCAAGATAGTCGGTTTTAAATAATGATACTGACGACGTCGAAGTTCGTTGAATTGTCAGATCCATTTTTTCAACGGCAACTGAAATATGTTGTGGTTGCACGCTTGCGGTTTGTTTGAGTGTCGATACTAAAGTATTGAGCATTGAAATTACCCCCATTTTGCCATTCCTTTGCACAGATCATAAGTGTCATTCATGACAGCAATATGAATCCTAAGTTTTTATATTTTAAGTAATATTCCATATATCACTATTACTTAAAATACCAATTTTCGGGTAAATTTCAATCATTATTTTTGGACTGATTGGTATCTTTATTTTCACTGTTTAGCGGTGATTGTTCTTTCTGCTCCAAATCAGTGCGTTTTGATTTTGCAAAAATAAAGCGTCGTGCACTCGCCAAAAAACCAACTGTGATCCCTGCAATAATCACTGGGGCTAAAAATTTATTCGGTGCTTTTGCCATACAAATATTCCTTATAAAGCATTAAAATCGACCACATAAACGTGGCCGATTTTTTTAAAGACAGAATAGTTTAATTTGGATCATCTGGTTTTGGCGGGGTTAAAGGTGCCGAAGGTGCATCGACCTGTTTTTCAGCCTCGCCTGTCGATCCAAATGGATTATTTTGTGGTTGATCACTTGGGTTTACATCCAACCGATCTGGTGTAGCAGTTTCTTTTTCACTGACGCCCGGAGCAGCTTGCTGAATGTTTGGATAGCCATCATCTGTTTTCACTTCAGAAGTCATCACAGATGTTGATGGTGTTGGACTCGCTGCAGACGATGTAGGCGTATTAAAGGTGGTTTTCGCCTTTGCCTGCTCCTGTACTGGATTCGGTTCATTGGCTTCGCGTTTCGCTTTATCGATAAGATCTGATAACAATCGTTCCGCCGGATTGCGACCACCTAAACCAAAGGCCAAAGCGAAAGCAACTGCAACCGCACCGAGGGTTAAACCAAAGGCCAAATTCACGATCGAGTCAGCAATACCCATGGCACGCAAGCCCATGGCTACAACCAAGCCCATAATCAGCACACGGACCAAATTACCTAACCAACGTGAATTGTTATATTCCCCTCGTTGCACCACATTTGCCACAATATTGGCAAGCCAGAAACCCACCACCAAGATTACAGCACCAAGTAAAATACTTGCACCGAACTGGATAAACATAGCAATAAGGGCACTGATTTGCTCAAAGCCTAAACGGTTAGCAGCTTCAGATACCGCAAATAACATGGTGAAAAATACAATGAGGCAACCGACAACATCCGACACTTTGGTTTTGCCCAAAAAGCGTTGAATGTCTAATTTTTCTGGCACAGTATCAACACCTGTACCCGAGATCACATCCACAACTAGACGCGCTACAAAGCGTGACACCACATAGGCCAAGATTAAGATTAAACCTGCGGCAATGATGTTCGGTATCGCATACATGATCTCATGTAACATGGCTGTTGCAGGCTGAGAAATCGCCTCGATACCAAGTGCTTCGAAAGCCACAATTAATGCAGTGATAATGACTATAGCAAAGACAAAATTACCCAAAACTTGAGCAAGTTTTGCGTTTTTAAACATGCCCACTTTTTCGACTTGCTGCTGCAGACTTAAACTGTTCACCAAGCCTTCCACGATGCCTCGTACAATCTTCGCCAAGATATAACCCACAAAGACGATGACACCAGCAATAAAGATATTGGGAAGATAAGAAACAACTTCAGTAACCATATTTTGGATTGGGAACAAGAGACCGTTCAAACCCAAGATCGATAAAACAATCGGTAGGAAAAGTAACAAGATTAGCCAATACACTATTTCACTGATATTTTGACTGATTGGGCTGACGCCAACCTCAGAACTGAGTTTTTCATCGAGTTGGGTTTTATCCAGCAGTTTCTTTGAACCGACTTTGACCAAACTTGCCACGATCCAACCAATAAAACCTACAGCTACCGCAGCCAAAAGCTGTGGAATAAATAACAAGAACTGCTGAATCATATTACTGAATGGGCCGCTGACACTGGTCAAATTCAGCACATTGAGTGCACCAATGACGGCAATGATCAAAATAATCCAGAACACAACTCTGGAGACTATATTTTCAACATTGGAACGGTGCCCAGTTGCACTTGAAAGTTTTTGATTTGTACCTAATTTTTGCAGAACTTTTTTGACGCCAGCAGCAACCAATAAAGCAATGACCCAACCTATCAGGAGAATTGCTACTGCACTTAAAATGGGGTGAAACTGTTCCCAATAATACATGGCATCAAAACGGCCACGCGGACCACCCAGATAATCATTCATACGTTCGCCCTCATTGTTATACATGATCTGTTGTTATGTGCATTTTTACGTATGCCGCGTATCACACAGCATTAGTGCTTTGAACTTAAGCTTTCTTTTCCACCTTAGTTTTTGTGTATTTTTTAATCAACCAAAGTATGCATAACTCCAACAAAAGCTCACAATTGAATGTAAAAAAGCCTTGGGACAACCAAGGCTTTATTTGTGTCACTCTGAAGAGATACTTAAGGTTCAGATCTTGCACTCATGTAACTCTGACTCATGTTTATCATCAATTATTATCAACGATCTGTCGCAGTTGCAGTATTTGAATCATTAGCAACAGCTTCATCCCCCGCTGTACCGCTAGTCGTATCATTGGCTGTCGCAGTTTGTGCATTGGGTGCAGGATGATCAGGCGGTGCATCCGAAGCAGAAGGTTTCATATCTGCAAACATATAAAATAATAATGCGATTAAAAAGATACCCACTAAGATCAGTATGTACACAGGGATACGTTTTTTTTGTGTTGTTTCTTCCGTACTGGTGGTATGGGGTGGTTTATTAAAATCGTGTGTCATATTCCCCTCGCTATTTTGTTGTTCATAGTTGAATTTTTATACTAGCAATACAATATCCTGTATTGTGTGAAGAACAATTACAATCAGTGAAAACGTGTAACTTGAATGATAAATCTCGAATGATAAGTTTAATAAATATACTTTCCTTTGGAGCTAGATGAGTTATTTTCAAATATAAATCAATATATAAGGGCGCAAATATCGGGCAAAGATTTAAGTGCAATATTTAAATCTAAAGCATTTTTTATTGTATGACCTCTTACAAAATAAATGCTTTTTTGAGCCCGGTGGAATTATCTGCTTTTGATGAATGAAATGAGCTATAATCATGCACCTTATTTTTCACCTGTTATCAAATCTATGGCGTACCATCAACAAGGTGTAACGCTTGATCTTGACACTGACGTCACTCATCAATGTTCCCTTCATTACACTCGTGATCAGCATCTTATTGGCATTATTGAATTTAGTAAGCCGAGTTATGTGTTGAAATGGGGTGATTTGGAATATTTTCGCCGACGTACTGAAGAGTTTTCAGTGATGCCATTCCCTGAATGCATCAATGCGATGGTGATTGATATTCGAAATATTGCGGCTTTTTTAGATAATGAAGTGCCTATTATTCCTTGGCGCTTGCTCGAAGAAGAATGTCCGATTCGCTTAGTTGTCCCCCAAGATCGACTGGAGCATTATGCTGGCTTTTTTGAACCGACTTGGTTGACTGCTGACGTAGACACAGCGATTCAAGAAATTCGTGAATTTATGGATATGTTTGTGCATTAATACGGAGATTAAACTAAAGTTTAATCCCGAAAACCTCCATTTGGAGGTTTTTTTATGCCCTTTTATTTTAATTATTTATTTCACAATAAAATTAAATTATTTTATATTTAATGGCTTATAGCAAACCTTCTTATAAAAAATGTTCATAACTTATCCCATTTCTTAGTAACAATTCGGCAATAAATTTTGCTTGAGCCTTGCTCGATATATCACCTAAGATGTAGAAAATGATCTCTTTTTTATTGTTGAAACATTCTTAAAAACAAAGCAATAAAATCTAACGAGAAACAAGATCATAAAAAGTGGATATTAAATCAGGGTAAAAGGAGTTTTAACGATGACGTCAAAAAAACATTTAGCAACTTTGTTCTGTGCAAGTGCGCTCACTTTAGGTCTTAGCGCATGTAGTGACAATAAAGCACCTACAACGGATAAACCTGCAGGAAGTGAAGCTGCTGTTTCTGACTCAGGGACTTTAGATAAGATCAAAAAATCCGGCACGATTGTATTAGGCTATCGCGATTCATCGATTCCATTTTCATATATTGCAGATAATCCAAACCAACCTGTAGGTTATGCACACGATCTTCAATTAAAAGTAGTTGAGGCGGTTAAAAAGCAATTAAATCTTCCCGATTTAAAAGTCCGTTATAACTTAGTGACCAGCCAAAACCGTATTCCATTGGTTTCTAATGGCACAGTCGACTTAGAGTGTGGTTCAACCACAAACAATAAAGAACGCCAACAACAAGTAGATTTCTCAACAGGTTTCTTTGAGGTCGGTTCACGCTTACTTACAGCAAAAGACTCTGGGATTAAAGACTTTGCTGACCTAAAAGGCAAAAAGTTAGTCACCACGGCAGGAACGACATCTGAGCGTTATATTCGTCAACATGAAAAAGAATTAGGTATTGGTGAAGTCATTTCTGCCAAAGACCATGCTGAGTCTTTCCTCATGCTACAAAATGGTCGTGCAGCGGCATTTATGATGGATGATATTTTGCTGGCGGGTGAAAAATCGAAAGCCAAAGATCCAAATAAATGGGAAATCGTGGGTACAGCGCCGATTCATGAAATCTATGGTTGTATGCTGCGTAAAGGCGATACTGGTTTTAAACAAGTGGTTGATGATGCAATCAAAGCGACCTATAGCTCTGGTGAAATCAATGACATGTATAAAAAATGGTTCCAAACGCCAATTCCACCAAAAAATATCAATTTGAATTTCCCGATGTCTGATCAATTAAAATCATTGATTAACAATCCACATGACCGTGACGAATAACTTTCCCTAAACATTCTAAAGATGCTTAAGCCAAACGGATTTTGGCTTAAGCTCATTATAGGGAGTTCCTATGAATTATAGCTGGAATTGGGGTGTGCTGTTCCAATCTACAGGTGTAGGTGATTCAACCTACCTGAATTGGATTTTAATTGGGATCGGCTGGCTGTTTGTCATCGCTTTGGTGGCATGGAGCATTGCGATGGTACTCGGCAGCATCTTGGGTATTATGCGTACCCTACCGAGTCCTGTAGCACGTGGTATAGGTACTGCCTACGTGACTATTTTCAGAAATGTACCCTTATTGATTCAACTGTTTATATGGTTCTATGTTGTACCCAACTTCCTCCCTGCTGCGATTAAAAGCTGGTGGATGAATGACCTTGGGGCAAACACGACCGCCTTAATTTCTGCAAGTGTCGGTTTGGGTTTATTTACAGCTGCACGGGTCTGTGAGCAAGTCAGGACAGGTATTGAAGCGCTTCCTTTGGGGCAAACCAATGCAGGTTATGCTATGGGATTTAGCACGGCTCAACTTTACCGCTATGTGATCTTACCGCAGTCATTCCGCACGATTTTGCCACCTCTCAGCTCTGAGTTGACCAACTGTGTCAAAAACACCTCAGTCGCCTCTTTAGTCGGTGTTGCAGAAGTCATTTCACAGATGAAAACCATCAGTGAATACACGCAAAACACCATCGAAATTTATACCTACGTCACCATTATTTTCATCGTGATCAACATCTGTTTAATTGGTTTCATGAATTTTCTGGAAAAACGCCTACGCGTTCCTGGCTTAATTGCAGGAGATAAATAATGGAATGGCTCAGTTCTTTTATTCAAGACCTCCAAGCGTCTGGCCCTGCGCTATGGCATGGTTTCAGCATCACACTCAAAGTGGTGATCACGGCAACCATTGGTGGTGTCTTTATTGGGACATTGTTGGCGTTGATGCGCCTGTCCTCGATTAAGGCTTTTAATATTTTTGCTAAAGGCTATGTGAACCTCTTTCGTTCTATTCCTTTGCTCTTGGTGCTGATGTGGTTCTACTTTGCAGTACCCTTTATCTACACAGGGATCACCGGTAACTATCTAACGATTGATACTGCCCTCGTTTCGAGTATCGTGGCCTTCATGCTATTTGAAGCGGCTTACTTTTCAGAGATTGTCCGTGCAGGGATTCAATCAATTCCTAAAGGTCAAACTTCTGCAGCTTATGCTCTCGGTATGAGCTATAGCCAAGCGATGCGCCTAATTATTTTGCCGCAATCCTTTCGCAAAATGACGCCACTACTCTTACAGCAAACCATCATTCTGTTCCAAGATTCAACCATGGTTTATGCCATCGGACTGTTAGACTTTTTCCGCACCAACTATGTTCGAGGCGACCTCATGTCATTGTTAACTCAATACATTCTGTTTGCCGGTTTGGTGTATTTCACTATTAGTATGATCGCTACCTATGCAGTTAAAAAATTACAACGGAGGTTAAGTGTATGACCGATCAAAAAACGATGATTGACCTCCAAAATGTCAGTAAATGGTATAAAGATTTTCAAGTGCTTACCGATTGCACGACTCAAATTAAACAAGGTGAAGTGGTTGTCGTGTGTGGACCTTCAGGTTCAGGTAAATCGACGCTCATTAAAACCGTTAATGGACTTGAGCCTTTTCAAGCCGGTACGATTTTGGTCGACGGAATTTCCATTAATGACCCAAAAACCGATTTAAATAAATTGCGTAGTCGTGTCGGTATGGTGTTCCAGCACTTTGAACTGTTTCCACATTTATCCATTACCGAAAACCTGACCATTGCGCAGGTCAAAGTCTTGGGCCGATCAGAAGCCGAAGCCAAGAAAAAAGGCTTGGCTTATTTAGATCGTGTGGGTTTGAGTGCGCATGCCGCTAAATTCCCTGCACAGTTATCAGGTGGACAACAACAACGTGTTGCAATTGCACGTGCGCTCAGTATGGACCCGATTGCTATGCTGTTTGATGAACCGACTTCGGCACTTGATCCAGAGATGATTAACGAAGTGCTTGATGTGATGGTGGGTCTTGCCAAAGAAGGTATGACCATGATGTGTGTAACCCATGAGATGGGTTTCGCGCGTCAGGTTGCGGACCGTGTGATCTTTATGGATCAAGGAAAAATTGTGGAAGACTGCAGTAAAGATGATTTCTTTAATGCCCCTCGTGGTGAACGAGCGCAGCAGTTCTTAAATAAAATTCTGCATTAACATCAAAACGTTTATTTAACTGATGTTACGAAGTAACATCAGAAGCGTAATTTGATTCAAATAAAAGTACGATACGCGGTAACGTCATCCGCAAGTGTTTTGAGATAGGACTTCTTCTAATCAAAAATGTTTTTGCGATACTTTAGATAATTAGATGCTAGTGAACGAGTTTTGTCGGTGAGGTGCATTGCACCGCAAGATGGTTTCCTTGCGAAGCACGCTTCTCATTTTGCCTAATGAGAAGCGTGCTTCGTAAGAGTACCTCCAGCCGAAGGCTAATCACTTTATTCATTCCCTTGATGTAAGACTCCATCGAATTGACTTAAAAATCATTTTAAAAATGCAAAATTACTTTTGCATGCATAACATCAGTTATTTAATTTCCGAAAATAAAAAAGCTCATCCATCGATGAGCTTTTTTTCATGGCAGATTACCAATAATTTTCTACAGCAATATTGCCTTCACCACGACGGTTCATGGTCAAACCACGCGCTTTTAAGGCCGCCTTGGTGTCATCAACCATTTGTGGATTACCACACAGCATGACATGCGTCGTATCAACATTAAACGCTAAGCCTGCCGCCTGTTCTAACTCGCCATTTTCAATTAAAACTGGTAAACGGTCATGCAACGGTGCATTTGGATCACGTGTCACAATAGGAATAAATTTGAAGCCCGTATGCCCTTCACCAAAGTTCTCGGCGATTTCTTTTATCCGCTCAACATAAGCCAGTTCTGATACGGTGCGCACACTGTAGACTAGATTAATTTTTTCGTATTTAGACCACGTTTCAAAGTCTTGTAACATTGATAAAAACGGTGCAAGACCCGTTCCTGTCCCCAACAGCCATAAGTCCTTCGGCAATGGCAACTGATAACGCGCCAAGGTAAGGAAGCCATATGGTATTTTTTCTAAATACAGCTCATCACCCACTTGTAGATGCTGCAAATTTGAAGTAAACGCACCATCTGGAACGACGATAGAGAAAAATTCTAAAGTTTCATCAAAAGGTGACGACACCACAGAATAGGCACGAACCACCAATTCATCGCCCACTTTCAAACCAATTCGTGCGAACTGACCAGCGGTGAATTTAAAATGTGCAGGGCGTGTCATGGTAAAACTGAACAAAGTATTGGTCCAACGGTGTACAGATAAAACCTTTTCTAAGCTAAATTTTTCAATTGACATGATTTGAACGTGGCGTGACAGACTGTGCTCATGTTAGCATGACAGCATAATTTATTAATATTTTTTAAATGTTAAGGCCTGATTCATGCGCATGACTTTACGCCAGTTGGCTGTTTTTGTAGCAGTCGCTCAAGAAGGTACCGTTACCAAAGCCAGTGATGCTGTCAAACTTACTCAAAGTGCAGCAAGTATGGCATTGGCAGACCTCGAAGATGGTCTCGGTGCTCCACTGTTTGACCGACTTGGTAAACGCTTGCAATTGAATGACTTGGGTCGTTTTTTATTGCCACAAGCTTTGGAAATTTTAGGGCGCTGCGAAGCTTTTGAACAAGCAGCCAAAGGCGAACTACAAAGTATTGATCTGCGTTTAGGTGCGACCCTAACCATCAGTGACTACTTGATGCCAGACCTCATGGCAGATTTCTTACAAATTCAGCCTCAAGCACATTTACAACTTCAAGTCGGCAATACCCGCCAAATGATTGAAGCGGTAAACCAATTTCAGTTGGATTTGGCCTTAATTGAAGGTTCATGCCATCTGCCACAGTTGCAATGTATTCACTGGCGTGACGATGAACTTGCCGTGTGCTGTTCACCAGAGCACCCTTTAGCGAAGTTGGATCGTGCACTCACTGCAGCTGACTTTGATAACGTGGAATGGATCTTACGTGAAGAAGGTTCAGGCACACGTGAAGTATTTGACAACGCAATTTTAAAAGACCTGCCAGATGCCAATATACGTTTAACCTTGGGTCATAACGAAGCCATTCTAAAAATCGTGGCAGGTGGTCTTGGTATGTCATGTATTTCTAAACTGGCAATTGAGCCTTTACGTGAAAAAGGTCAATTGGTGGTTTTAGATACGCCGTTTTGGCAACTTGCCCGTCCATTATTCATGTTGGTACATCGTCAGAAATACCAAGGACCGGGTCTCAAAGCCTTTATGCAATTTTGTGAAAAATCTGTCTAAATAAAAAAAAGCGCCTAATGGCGCTTTTTTTTATTTATTAAATTGTCGTTCGCAAGGTATTCCGTCGTTGTTTCCGTCCATTTTTGTGCCTGGACAATGTTGAAGAAAATAGACCGCTTCTTCATAAGATTTCATCTGACTACAATGCGTACGCCCATCACAACTAAACTGTGCTTTCTCTGCCGCCCTTGGCGTATCACTTGAAGAAGGTGCCTGCGCAGCGTATTGAACAACAGACTGAGCCTGCGTTGAAGCTGTGCCGTATAGGTTTTTTTCACCTTGCTCAGACAGCACCCGATCGGGTAAATCCCCCTGAGCTTTACGTTGTTCTTTTACGATGTTTTCATTTTCTTGCATGAGCTGTTGTAAATGTAGCTGCTTCTGTTCTTGGTACTGCTGATATTTCCCATAGATTGCCACAGCTAATACTACAATTACAATGAGTCCAATCATGCTGAAGATTTTACTGCCCCAAACTGTGCCTTTGGCTGTATCGTGAGGAGTAGCTTGGTCATTCACTCGATCCGACCTTGATTCAAATGACGAATTTATCTGTTCATGAGTGGACTGCTCTTTTTTCAAATCTAAACGGATGATATTTACCGCTTTAAATTTACCTTGATCTGCTTCAATCCTGTATTTGAGATTTTCTCCAACACGTGGTTCGATGTGTCGGCTAGGAAAATCACGAATATGAAAAAATAAATCCTGTGCTTGATCTTGTTGTATAAATCCAAAGCCGCGCTCAACGTTATAGCTTTTGATTTTCCCCTCTTTAAACATAAAAATTGTCTCTCATCTTTTCTTTTAATACTCTTATGATAATAAAAAAAGAGGCCCTATAGACCTCTTTTTCAATTTCAAAGATTTCCATGAAATCTTACAATCACATTATTTACGCAAATTCGAAAGCAAAGCTGAAGTAATTGACTGGTTATTTGCCACTACTTTAGATTTTTTAGCTTTTGCAGATTTGTCTTCTTCACGCTCAATGTTTATGGCTTTATAACGATCACCATTTTTCACCACATTAAATTTCACACGATCATTACGTTTTGGCTCGACACCATCTGCGGGAAAGTCAGAGATATGGAAAAATACATCACCTTCTTCACATGAAAGAAAGCCAAAGCCCTTTTCAGGATTGTACTGCTTCACTTTACCTTTATATTGTTCGGACTTCATAAAGTACCCTATTCCATTTATTCCAATGTCTTTAGTATATAAAAAAGAGGCTATAAAAGCCCCTTTTCTGTTCATGATGCAAAAATTAGTCTTTTTGAACTGAACCGAAAATTTTATCGCCTGCATCGCCAAGACCTGGAACGATATAACCGTTTTCATTTAAACCTTGGTCTACAGATGCTGTGTAAATGATCACATCTGGGTGAGCTTCATTCACACGTTTAATGCCTTCTGGAGCGGCAACAAGCACCATGACACGAATATCTTTACAACCACTGGCTTTTAGAACGTCAATAGCAGCAACGAGCGATGAACCTGTTGCAAGCATTGGGTCAATAATCATCGCTAAACGGTTTTGTACGTCTGGTACTAATTTTTTGTAGTAAGTACGCGCTTCTAAAGTTTCTTCATCACGCTCTAAACCCAATACAGATACTTTCGCACTTGGAATCAGGTTTAAGAAACCATCCAACATACCAATACCTGCACGTAAAATCGGTACGACTGTTATTTTTTTACCGGCAATACGATCTACAGTTACTTTACCATTCCAACCATCAATTTCATGATCGACCATCGGTAAATCTTTCGTTGCTTCATAAGTCAGAAGCATAGTCACTTCTTGAGCAAGCTCACGGAAGTTTTTAGTACTAATATCTGCACGACGAAGTAAGCCGAGTTTATGTCGAATAAGCGGATGACGGATTTCATGGATAGCCACGGGAGAACACCTAAAAGGTTAAGATAAAATTTCAACCATTATAAAGCTATTTAACAAATGATAAAAATAAAAAAGCCCCCTTTACAGGAGGCTTTTTTGTAATAAGCAAATTAATTGCTTAATTCATTAGTTAAAACCACTTTGAATTAAGCTAAAAATGAACTGTTGTAATTCAGGTGAGATCGCAAAGTATGCCACTTGAGATACTGCAATGATTGGATCTGGATATACACCGATCAACAACACAAGTGCAGCTGCGCCAAGCACCATAATACCACCCACTTTTTGACCCCAATGATCGACAGCGTCGATACGTGGGTTTTCTGGTGGAGTCATGTACATCACAATCATCACACGTAGGTAGTAGTACAAACCGATACCTGAACCAAGGATCACCATCGCAGCTAAGAACCATGAACCACCAGCAACCGCTGTTTTGATCACAAGGAACTTACCAATAAAGCCCGCTGTTAATGGAATACCTGCAAGAGATAACATCATGACAGTCAGTGTTGCAGTCAACACTGGACGACGCCAGAACAAACCACGGTACTCAGCAAGGCTACCTGCTTCGTCTTTGTTGTTGTAAGGGCTAGACATCAGTGTCACAACACCGAACGCACCAATCGTTGTTAATACATAAGTAATCACATAAACGTTGACGCTGCTGAATGTTGCAAAGCCTTGTACTTGAACAAAGTCAGTATTACGTGCACTGACAATAGCAACAAGTAAGTAACCAAAGTGAGCGATTGAAGAGTATGCAAGGATACGTTTCAAGTTCACTTGACGTACTGCTAGTAAGTTACCCGCAAGGATAGACAATACTGCAATGATGGTCACGATTGTAATGAAGCTGTCAGAAAGGATTAAGCCAGAAGCCAAGAAGTAACGAACGAATAGACCGATCATTGCCACTTTAGCCACAGTCGCTAAGAATGTCGCGATTGGCGCTGGCGCACCTGCATACACGTCTGGTGTCCATTTGTGGAATGGCGCAAGAGACAATTTAAATGCAACAGCAAAGACAATTAGTGCAAGACCAAGGACTACACCCGGTTGGCTGAATGTTGTGAACATTTTGCCTGGTTCAGCAACGAATGCCATTGTACCTGTATACGCATATACATAAGCCATACCCATCAACAACATCGCAGAAGCGGTTGCTGAAAGCACCAAATATTTCACACCCGCTTCAAGCGACTGTGAACGTTGGTGTGTATAAGCCAATAGGCCGTATACAGGAATCGACATTAACTCAAGGCTGATAAAGAATGACGCATAGTGAGAACTTGCAACCATTAACAATGCACCTGTTACAGAGCACAGCATCAAGATATAAAGTTCTTCACGGTTATCTTTATAGGTTTCGATATACGCATGTGACAATGTGCAGCAAGCAAGTGCTGCAATCAAAATCACGAATTGGTACAACATCGTAAATGGATCTACGATGAACAAATTCATTACATTTGCAGGTGCATACTGCCCTGCAACGAAAACAAAAATAATATAAAAGGCTGCAAGGTTCAGACCGATAACGGAAGTCGTTGCAACTAAATTGTGGTTACGCTTGATTGCAATTAGCAACATCACGACGATCGCAGTTAAAGCCACGATCATCACAGGAGCTAATGGCATAAGCTCAGAAAATGACATTGTGAAGTCCATGGCTTATTGCATCTCCACATTTTCAGGTTGTACAGCAATCTGCTGCACAACATCAACGACTTCTTGAACTGGGATATAGCTATTCGCAATCCACGCCATGCTTGAATTTGAAATATCAAGGAAGCTTTGTGGAAATAGACCAAGCCATACTAGACCAAGAGCACAGATTAAAAGAATCACAACTTCACGCGCATTTAAGTCTTTCAACGGATTTGCGTAATGCTGTTTTTGTTCTTCGTTTGGTGTACCAAACAACGCTTTGTGGATCAGGATTAAACCGTAAAGACCGGCAAATACTAAGCTTACTGCAGCAAGGATTGTGTACACAGGGAACTTGTCATAAGAACCCATCAAGATCAGGAATTCACCGATGAAGTTACCTAGACCTGGAATACCTACAAGTGCCGCAACAAAGAACATTAAGAAGAATGAAAGGTATTGGAACTGACCACGGATACCACCCATCAAACGCATGTCACGTGTATGCAGACGTTCGTAAACTTGACCACACATAATGAACAATGCAGCAGAAGATAGACCGTGAGCAAGCATCATAATCATCAAGCCTTGGAATGTCAGGATGTTACCTGCATACAAGGCAAGAAGTACGAAGCCCATGTGCGAAATAGATGTGTACGCAAGCAGACGTTTCATGTCTGTTTGTTGGAATGCACACCATGCACCGTAGAAAATACCGATTAGACCAAGAATGATCGCGATGTCAGCAAACTGAGCAGATGCTACTGGGAAGAATGGAATAACGAAACGTAAAAGACCATAAGCCGCGGTTTTAATCAAGATACCTGCAAGGTCGACAGAACCCGCTGTAGGTGCTTGCGCATGTGCATCTGGTAACCAGCCGTGTAATGGGAAAACTGGAAGTTTTACCGCAAAACCAATAAACATACAGATCATGAATGCATACGCAAGTGCTGGAGCTTTTGCCTCAACAGTGTGTGCAACACTCATCAAGAAGTCATAGTTAAAGCTGATTTGACCGTGAAGTTGGAAGCCAACAACCACTAGACCCAAGATACCGATCAACATGATCAGACCCGCAACCTGAGTATAGATAAAGAATTTAGTTGCAGCGTAAACGCGTGACTTACCTTCTGCCCCTTTATGACCCCAAAGTGCGATCAAGAAGTAGATTGGTACCAGCATCATCTCCCAGAAGAAGAAGAATAGGAACATGTCAATCGCTAAGAATACACCGATCACACCACCTAAAGACCACAGTAGGTTTAAGTGGAAGAAACCAACGTTCTTTTGAATCTCACCCCATGAACAGCCGACCGCAAGTACACCCAGTAATGCAGTTAAACCTACCATAAGCAGTGAAAGACCATCCACCGCAAGGTGAATGTTAATCCCTAAAGTGGTAATCCACGGTAGGTTAAATTGAGCAGCCCACTGTGGAGCTTGTGTACCCAACTCGTAGTTATAAGTACCGCTTTGCCATAAAACGACGGTTAACACCAACGTTAATAGCATACCAATTAAGGCAATATAGCGTGGTAAGTGCTTGTCGAGTTTATCGACAAGCCAGCATACAAAACCTGCAATGAACGGAATAAGGATCAGAGCGGGTAGAATTAAATTGTTTGGAGTTTCCATTTTATTTCCCCACGACCTGAATCACGACCAGGATCAATAGTAATGCAAACGTACCGAATGCCATACTAGATGCGTATTCACGCAATGAACCTGTTTGACGTGAACTTGTAAAGCTATTACCGCCTTTAACAAGTGCAGGCAATACAAGCCATAAGCCGTCAATTGGATCACGACCAAAGATTTTAGCCAGTAGCAAATAAGGCTTAACGAAAACAATGTTATACAAAGCATCGAAACCAAGTGCATTACGACAGATATTTGCAAGACCCGCGCCCAGTGAAGTTTTCGCGAACGATTTCACTGCACCATAAGCAAATGCAAATAAAACAACACCGACTACAAGACCTGCAAGTGCAATACCAACAGCTGTGTATTCAGCGCTATGCATACCATGTTCTAGCGCTTCTGGAATATTAAACGCTGGGATTTGTGCAGCATTTAAAATATTCGTTACTGGTGCTTTTAATACATAAGCTAAACCAGTTGAAAGCACTGCAAGAATCGCCAATGGCCCCCAGTAAGTAACACCTTTGATTTCATGGTAAGGCGTGTTTTCTTTACCAAAGAATACAACCCAAATAAGACGGAATGTATAAATTGAAGTTAAGAACGCACCTGCTACACCAGTCCAGTACAAGCAGTCATAAACTGCAATCGCTTGACCTTTCACCCATACCGCACCAAGAATCGCATCTTTCGAGAAGAAGCCGATCGTGATGAATGGAATCGCAGCCAATGCACCGCCACCAATCGCGAAACAAGCAAACAAGAATTTGTTTTTGTGGAATAGACCACCCATCTTGAAGATGTTTTGTTCATGATGGTAAGCCAAAATCACTGCACCAGAAGACAAGAATAATAATGCCTTGAAGAATGCGTGAGTCAGCATGTGGAATAGACCTGCTTGGTAAGCTTCAGCACCTACAGCCATAAACATATAACCCAACTGACTCATAGTAGAGTAAGCAAGAATACGTTTGATGTCTGTTTGTACCAATGCAGCAAAGCCCGCAACCAACAATGTTACCGCACCCGTGATTGAGATGAACATCATCACTTCTGGCGCTTGTTCAAACACGCTGAACATACGGCTACATAGGTAAACACCCGCCGTTACCATTGTTGCTGCGTGGATCAATGCAGATACTGGTGTAGGACCAGCCATCGCATCTGCTAACCATGTTTGTAATGGGATCTGAGCAGATTTACCTGCAGCACCCAAGAACAACATCAATGCAGTCCAAATCGCAATTGAAGAACTCTGAGCCAAAACTGTTGGTGCAGCAGCTACAACTTCTGCAATGTTTAAAGTGCCGAATTGTTGGTAGATCAAGAACAACGCGATCAGTAAGAATACGTCACCCACACGTGTCACAGTGAATGCTTTAATTGCAGCAAAACCGTTTGCAGGTGTTTGGTAGTAGTAACCAATCAATAGGTATGAACATAGACCTACGCCTTCCCAACCCAAGAATAACAACGCTAAGTTGTCACCCAACACTAAAAGCAGCATGCTTGCCACGAATAGGTTGAAGTATGAGAAGAAACGTGCAAAGTCTTCTTCGCCACGCATGTACCATGTTGCAAATATGTGAATTAAGAAACCCACACCTGTGATCATACCCATCATCAATAATGATAAGCCATCTAAATGAAGCGTGAAGCCCGGTGCTAAGTTACCTGCACTGAACCAAGTCCAAAGATGCTGAGTTGTTGCAACTGAACCATTATTAACAAAGTCGATACTGGCAATTAATGCAAATAAAGCTGAAAGACCAACTGAACCTGCACCAATAATTGCAGCAACTGATTCAGGAAGGTTTTTACGACCTGCCGCCAACAGGATAAAACCAATTAGCGGGAAAAGTACTGTTAAATATAAATAACTCATCCGCGCATCTCACTAGCAGCATCCACATCCAGATGATGGAAGCGATGATAGAACTGAAGGACGATCGCAAGACCGATACAAGCCTCTGCTGCAGCAAGCGTTAAGATCAAGATAAACATCACTTGACCGTCTGGCTGTGCCCATGCGCTTCCTGCCAATACGAACGCTAAAGCAGCAGCGTTCATCATGATTTCAAGGCTCATTAAAATAAATAGTAGGTTGCGTCGAACCATCACACCGTAAAAACCCAGTGCAAAAAGAATGGTTGCAACGATCAAACCATGTTCTAAAGGGATGTTGCCCATTATTCTTTGTCCTCTTCTGCACCTGGCTCACGTTTGCCAAGATGGAATGCAGCGACAAGTGCGCCAAGCAATAACATCGCAGCAACTTCAACCAGCAATAAGTACTGAGTAAAGAGTGAAGTACCCACTTCTTTCGGACCGACAACTTGAGCACCCATGACAGTGCCAGCAGTTGTGTAGTCTGACTTCAACATCCAAACAAGGATTAGACCCATCAGGAAGCTCATCAACGCAGGATATGCCCACGCTGAAGAAGTCAGCCATTTGCTTTCTTGTTCAACTGTATTTTGACCAAGATTCAGCATCATCACGACGAATACGAATAGCACCATGATTGCGCCAGCGTAAACGATAATTTCGAGGGCACCGGCAAACGGCGCACCCACGATCATGAAGATACCTGCAACTGCAAGTAAAGAGATAATCAAGCTTAATAAAGCGTGTACTGGGTTCGTGTTAGTTACAACACGAACGGTAGAGACGATGGCCACAAGCGCCATCAAATAAAATGGCCACATCATGGTAATAGACTCCGTACATCAACTGGTGTGCTTTCGCGTTGAGCCTGACCTTTATCTTTACCAGCAACAGCCATACCTGTTACGCGGTAGAAGTTATAGTCTGGGTATTTACCAGGACCTGAGATAAGAAGGTTTTCTTTCTCATATACTAAGTCCTGACGAACATACTCACCTAACTCAAAGTCAGGTGTCATTTGAATCGCAGTCGTAGGACATGCTTCTTCACACATACCGCAGAAAATACAACGTGAGAAGTTGATACGGAAAAACTCCGGATACCAACGACCATCTTCTTTTTCAGCTTTTTGTAGTGAAATACAGCCGACTGGACATGCAACCGCACAAAGGTTACATGCAACGCAGCGCTCTTCACCATCAGGGTCACGCGTTAACACGATACGACCACGGAAACGTGGTGGTACGATGTCTTCCGCTTTAACCTCTGGATATAAAATAGTGTCACGTTTACGTGTCGCGTGTGAGAATACCATCCACAACGAACGTACAATTGACCCAAATCCAGCTAGAAATTTAAACATTTTATTCTCCCTGCTGTCTTAGGCCTGATTCATTAGAATCACAGCACCAGTTACCAGAAGGTTAACCAACGCCAATGGCAAGCAAATTTTCCAACCAAAGTTCATGACTTGGTCATAACGTGGACGCATTAAAGAACCACGAGCCAAGACAAACATCATGACAAAGAATGCTGTTTTAATAATGAACCAGAACGCAGCTGGAATGAATGGAATATCTAGGTTGAAAGGCGCTAACCAACCACCGAAGAATAAAGTCACGATTAATGCAGAGATCAGTACGACGTTGACGTATTCCGCAACGAAGAACATACCCCATTTCATACCGCCGTATTCGACATGGTAACCTTCCGCCAATTCTTGTTCTGCTTCTGGTTGGTCAAATGGATGACGGTGAGTTACCGCAACACCCGCAACCACAAAGATTAAGAAACCTAAGAACTGAGGAATAACAAACCAAACATCACGTTGAGCTTCAACAATTTCACGCATGTTGAATGAGCCTGCAATCGCAACCACACCCATCAGTGAAATACCCAAGAACACTTCATAAGAAATGGTTTGAGCAGCAGAACGTAAACCACCAAGTAATGCGTATTTGTTATTTGATGACCAACCACCGAACAATACTGCGTATACCGCAATACCAGCCATTGCCATAAAGAACAATAGACCGATGCTCATGTCTGAAACACCTAAATAAGGTGAAACAGGAATAACCATGAACGATAGCACAGCAGTTGCCATCGCAACTGCTGGAGCCATACGGAAAGTCAATTTGTCAGCAAATTTTGGTGTCCAGTCTTCTTTGAACATGATTTTCAGCATGTCGGCAACAATCTGGAACATACCGCCCGGACCTACACGGTTCGGACCGTAACGGTCTTGCCACAAGCCGAGTAAACGACGTTCAATAAAAGACATCAACGCAGCGATCAATACCACAACCAGTAAGATCACAATTGCTTGAAGAACTGAATAGGCGATTGGCCAATTTTCAGCCCACAGCGGCGTTTGACGGATTAATTCTTGTTCCATGAATTACACTCCTACCGCGACTGAAACAGGTTCTGCAAGCGATACTGTAGGTGCTAGACCCACTGGGTAACCGATATAACCTGTAGGTAAGTATTCAATCACTTGAACTGGAAGGACGATTTCAGCATCCCCTGCTTTCACAGCGATACGTTGACCATCTTGAACATTTAAGCGTGCTGCATCTTGTTCACCCACAGCAAACATTGCTTCAGGAATACGTGATTCCATCGCAGGAGTTTTCACTGTAAATTCACCAGAAGCGAAGATGTGATGCATCGGCACAAGACGGAAGCTCTCACCATTAACCGCAACAGGTGCAGGTGCAACGAAAGTACGTGCTGGACGTTTCGCTAAACGATCGAATAAACGAACGCCTGCATCACCACCTTTTAAGTGACCACCCACGTTGTCTTGGAATTTGTTCCAAGCTTGTGGAGAGTTCCAACCTGCAGACCAAGCAAATGGTACAAGTGAAGCTGGAGTTTGGTTACCTACATAACCTTCCATAGAGAACGTCAACGCAGAGTCTTTATCGACTGGTTGTTTTGGTTCATGAATAGAAAGTGGTGCGCGCATCGCAGTACGACCTGAGTAACGACGTGGTTCACGTGCCACTTTCAGACCATGTACACGGAAGCCAGCATCTGGTGCTACGTCTTGAATTGCTTCAAGTGCAGGAACGTTTTTCGCTACTGACTCAATCACGTCATCAAGAACTGTCCAAGAAATCGCTTTGCCTTTCACGCCAGTTTCAATGGCATGTAACCAGCGCCAAGATTCTTTGATCGCAAGTTCTGGTTTGTAGTAGCTTGGGTCATACACTTGGTAGAAACGTTGTGCACGGCCTTCTTGAGAGACCACAGTACCGTCACCTTCAGCAAATGAAGCAGCAGAAAGTACGATGTTGGCTTTTTTCACAGTTTCAGTTTCAGAATGATCAAGTACAATCACTTCTTTACCAGAAAGTGCAGCATTCACCTGAGCGGCTGGTAAACGACGATAAAGGTCATTTTCCACCACGATCACGGTATCGTAATCTTGTGCAAATGCTTGTTCTAAGCTTTGACCACCAAAGATCGCTAAGCCCATTGAGTTCACTTCAGGAACAGTCAATGTTAAGCCCGCATTACCAAGGTTCTGTGCAACTTGTGCAGCAGCTTCCATGATTGATGCGTCTTGTAAGCTAGTACCAGAGATGATTAATGGTTTTTTCGCAGCTTTTAAAGTGTCAGCAATCGTTTGTGCAAATGCTTTTGCATCGTCATCCAAACCTAAGATCACTTCACCTTTCACAGCAGCAGCGACCGCAAAACCTAAACGTGCAATGTCGTTAGGTGATGCAACAACTTCACCGGTAGCAACATCAGCTAAACGTGTTTGAGTGGCAGCAAGGATGTAAATCGGAGATTTGGCATCTTGAGCAATACGTTGTACAGGTTCAGCCAACCACTCTTGCGTACGGCGCTCTGCAGCCATTTCTTTAGCTTTATTTTTCGCAGCTTGGCGAACAGATAGAGCCATACGTGGTGCAGTTTGAGTCAGATCTTCACCCAAAATCAACACAGCATCGTAGCTTTCAATTTCACGCATACCAGGGTTATAAACACCTTCGGTTTGCATGATAGAAGCTGCAAGCTCAACAAGTTTTTGCTCTTTTTGAGACATACCTGTTGAGAAGTTGTCTTGACCTACAAGTTCGCGAAGCGCGAAGTTTGATTCAAGTGACGCACGTGGTGAACCGATACCCAATACTTTTTTGCCTTGGATATTTTCAATTACGGTATCCAATGCTTGGTCTACAGAAACTGTAGTCACATTTGCACCAGAGCGGAATTGTGGTTGACGTGGACGATCTTCACGGTTCACATAACCTGTACCGAAACGACCTTTATCACAAAGGAAGTATTGGTTCACGTCACCGTTAAAGCGATTTTCTACACGACGTAGTTCGCCATAACGTTCACCCGGAGAGATGTTACAACCTGAAGAACAGCCTTGGCATACGCTTGGCGCATACTGCATGTCCCATTTACGGTTATAGCGTTCAGAGTGTGTTTTATCTGTGAATACACCTGTTGGGCAAACTTCAGTCAAGTTACCAGAGAATTCAGATTCTAAAGTACCTGATTCTGGACGACCAAAGTAAACACGCGAAGCGTTTGCATACACACCAAAGTCCGTACCACCTGCATAATCTTTGTAGTAACGCACACAACGGTAGCACGCAATACAACGGTTCATTTCATGAGAAATGAAAGAGCCTAGCTCTTGGTTGTAATGCGTACGTTTTGTGAAGCGGTAACGACGACGGTCATGCTGAGTCATTACAGTCATATCTTGTAAATGACAGTGACCACCCTCTTCACACACTGGACAGTCGTGTGGGTGGTTGGTCATCAAGAATTCAACAACAGAAGCACGGAAATTCTTTGCTTCGTCATCTTCAATCGAGATGTAGGTATTGTCAGATGCAGGCGTCATACATGACATAACTAAACGACCGCGAGTATCTTCAGGATTCGCGTATTGAGTCACAGCACATTGACGGCAAGAACCGACAGAACCTAAGGATGGATGCCAACAAAAGTATGGGATGTCGATGCCAAGGCTAAGACATGCTTGTAGCAAGTTCTCTGAGCCGTTGACTTCATACGATTTTCCATCGACATGAATTGTAGCCATAGTCGAATTCCTTAAGCTTGTTCTACGTTGCTAGTTTGAGCTGCCGCATTTACGACTTTAGCTTCAAACTCGCCACGGAAATGTTTGAGTGCGCCCATTAACGGTTCCATCGCACCTGGAGCATGCGCACAGAAAGTTTTACCAATCCAAAGCTTACGAGTAAGTTCTTGTAAGTGATCGATATCTTCTTTCTTACCTGTGCCATCTTCCAAGGCTTTAAGCGCTTTAACCGCCCAAGGTAAGCCATCACGGCATGGTGTACACCAACCGCAAGATTCACGCGCAAAGAATTCTTCTAAGTTACGTGTCGCAGAAACCATACACTGAGTTTCATCGACTACCATGAGCAAACACGTACCTAAACGTGAACCTGCTTTCATGATGCTTTCAGCATCCATAGGAAGGTCAATATGTTCAGCAGCAAGGAAGTCTGTAGAAGCACCACCCGGTAACCATGCTTTGAGTTTTAAACCATCACGCATACCACCCGCATGATCTTCAATCACTTCACGCGCAGTTGTACCAAATGGAAGTTCCCAAAGACCTGGGAATTTTACTTTGCCTGAAGCGCCATAAATTTTAGTACCTGGATCTTTCGACTTACCTTCAGATAAACCGATATACCATTCAGGACCACGAAGCATAATTGCGGGTAAGTTGTTGTAAGTCTCTACGTTGTTAACAATTGTAGGACGACCCCAAGCACCTGCAACTTGTGGGAATGGCGGTTTAGTACGAGGGTTCGCACGGCGACCTTCAAGCGAGTTAATCAATGCAGTTTCTTCACCACAGATATAACGACCCGCACCAGTATGCACGTGTAACTCGAAGTTCCAACCTGTACCTAAGATGTTTTCACCCAAGTAACCTTTGGCACGAATTTGGTCCAATGCTTCATTTAAGTATTGAGCCGCTTCGATGTATTCACCACGGATGAAGATATAACCCTGTGTTGCTTCTAATGTATAAGCAGCAATCAACATACCTTCGATCAACTGATGAGGAAGTTTTTCCATCAACAGACGGTCTTTAAAGGTACCTGGTTCCATTTCATCGGCATTACAGATGAGGTAACGAGGGCCTGAGTTATCATTTGGCGCCATAAGCGACCATTTGATCCCTGCAGGGAAGCCCGCACCACCACGACCTTTTACAGTCGCAGCTTTGATCACTTCAAGCACTTCTTTCGGTTGCATGCCAACAGCTTTCTTAAAGCCGGCATAACCTTCAAGTGCTTCGTAATCATCTGCACTGCGAACGTGTTCCTGTTTGCTCAAACGCCAAGTTAATGGGTGAGTTTCTGGGTTACCGTCGCCATAAATTGGTTTTGGTTCAGTATTCATACATACTTCTCCAATAACTGTTTAATTGAAGTCACTTCAACTAGACCGTGAGTGTCTTCGTCAATCATTAACGTCGGACCTTTGTCACAGTTACCTAGGCAGCAAATTGGCAATAAAGTAAAGCGACCATCTGCAGTCGTTTGACCAAATGAAATGCCTAATTCACGCTGGAATGCTTCAGCAAGTGTTTCCGCACCCATCAAGAAACAAGCAATCGAGTCACATAATAAAATTACGTGGCGACCAACTGGTTGACGGTAAATACGGTTATAGAAAGTTGCAACACCTTCTAGGTCTGCAAGGCTCATGCTAAGCAATTGCGCAATAGCATTCATCTGTGCATCATCTACCCAGCCATTACGGCGTTGTACACACTTCAAAGCATCAAGACATGCTGCGCGTGGGTACGGATAGTGACCAATGTGATGTTCGATATCGTGGATTTCTTCCGCAGTTAAAATCCCTTCAACATTCACACGTGGTTTTTTGTCAGTCAAAATCATCATAATGCGATTACCCCTTAGCGATCCACGTCAGCCATTACGACGTCAATTGTCGCTAAATAAATGATTAAGTCAGACATTAAGCTGCCGTTAATCACAGAAGGCATTTGCTGTAAGTGCGTGAAGGTTGGTGTACGGATACGTGTACGGTAACTCATCGTTGACTTGTCTGAAGTCAAGTAGTAGTTCGACGCACCTTTTACCACTTCCGCCATTACAGAGCTTTCGCCTGCTGGCATTACAGGACCCCATGACACGCTCAAGAAGTGCGTAATCAATGTTTCGATGTCTTGTAAAGTTTTATCTTTTGGTGGTGGAACAGCCAGTGGATGGTCTGCTTTGTATGCACCAGAAGGCATGTTGTCTAAACATTGCTTGATGATTTTCAGCGATTCTTCAATTTCACGGAAGTGAACAAGAACACGTGCATAAGCATCGCCTTCGTACTCTAAAGGCACATCAAAGTCGTAGTTTTCGTAGCCGCTATAAGGACGGTATTTACGAACGTCGAAATCAATACCTGTAGCACGTAGACCAGTACCCGTTACACCCCAAGCCAATGCAGATTTAGCATCATACTGAGCAACATTACGGGTACGACCGATAAACACTGAGTTTTTAAGTGCTGCAGTGTAGTACTCGTTCATACGCTTCGGCATCCAATCTAGGATTTCGCGAATGAGGTGCTGCCAGTTGTTTGGCAAGTCGTGCGCTGTACCACCGATACGGAACCATGCTGGGTGCATACGGTAACCCGTGATCGCTTCGATCGCGTCATAGATTTTTTGACGGTCAGCGAACATATAGAATACTGGGGTCATACCGCCGGCATCCTGAATCGCAGTACCAATGAACAATAAGTGGTTATTGATACGGAACAATTCAGACATCATGACACGGATACATTGTGCACGATCAGGAACGGTAATCCCTGCCATTTGCTCTACGCCAAGAACGTAAGGCATGTTTTGCGCACAACCACCTAAGTAGTCAACACGGTCTGTATACGGGATGAATGAGTGCCATGTTTGACGCTCAGCCATTTTTTCCACACCACGGTGGTGATAGCCGATGTCAGGAACACAGTCTTTCACTTCTTCACCGTCCAACTGCAAGATCACACGGAAGGCACCGTGCGCAGATGGATGGTTAGGACCCAAGTTTAGGAACATGAAGTCTTCATCATCGTTCCCACGCTTCATACCCCAATCTTCAGGTACGAAACGAAGATGTTCTTGTTCGTAATCCTGTTTCGCTTGGTTTTGGCGATAAGGCGTGTATTCAGTCGCACGTGCAGAATATTCTTTACGTAACGGGTGACCTTCCCAATATGTTGGCAACAAGATACGACGGAGCATTGGATGCCCTTCGAAGTTGATACCAAACATGTCGTAAGCTTCACGTTCGTACCAGTTGGCATTTGGCCAAATGTTGGTTGCCGTTGGAATGTTTACATCATTCTCAGCTAATGCAACCTTGATACGAATATCACTGTTACGCTCAAGCGATAACAAGTGATAGAACACAGTGAAGTCAGATGCAGGCAGACCATCGCGGTGTGTACGTAAACGCTCATCAACCGCAGACAAGTCAAACAGCATCACGTATGGACGTGACACCGTACGCAAGAACATTAAAACTTCTTGTACACGTGCGCGCTCAACCCAGACTGTTGGAAAGTCTTCAAAAGTCGTTTGCACGTAGAAGTTCTCACCAAATTTGGTTTTGAGCTCTTCTACAATTGCAAATGCAGGGCGGGAATCAACTGGAGTTGATTCTGGCATAGCAATGTCAGTTTCAGCCATTGGCTTGGCTTCCTATTTAATACAAATTCAGTCAATCAAAACGACAATTACACCCAGTCCGGGTGTATCAATATTTCGTCGTAGTGATTATTTAATTTCATCCATTGAGCGTAAGTTTTTCACTGCAATACGCTGTGCGTTCTTACGGTCACGTTCTGGCATCATCTTTGGCTTATACACTGGCTTAAGATCATCACCAATCACGGCCGATAAAGGACGGCGCTCAAGTTGAATCTGGTCTTGCAATAACATCAATGCCTGAATTAAAGCTTCAGGACGTGGTGGGCAACCCGGGATATACACATCGACAGGGATGATTTTATCCACACCTTGTACAACTGAATAAATGTCGTACATACCACCAGAGTTTGCACATGCGCCCATTGAGATTACCCATTTAGGCTCAAGCATTTGCTCGTACAAACGTTGAATTACAGGCGCCATTTTCATGAAGCATGTACCTGCAACAATCATCAAGTCAGCCTGACGTGGTGAAGCACGAATAACCTCGGCACCGAAACGTGACAAGTCATGCACGCCTGTTAAAGTCGTTGCATACTCTACGTAGCAGCAAGATGTACCAAAGTTAAACGGCCAAACTGAGTTTTTACGACCCCAGTTTACTGCTGTATGTGCAACATCCTCTAAACGAGTCATGAACACATTTTTATTCACTTCTTCTTCAAGCGGATCGGTGACGATTTGACGCTCTTGAAGTGGATATTGATCAGCATCCGGATTCGCACGGGTTAATGTATATTTCATCCCGTCTTACTCCTTGTCAGATGATGCAGTCGGTGACTTAGATTTCACACGACCAGATGATTGCGCTGGAATTTGACCTGTAGGGTCCATAACCAACTCTTCAATAGAGTTAAAGCGTGTGATTTCTGCGATATCCATATTTGGCGAACCAATTTTAGGTTTAATTCCCGCCGCTTTACGCTTGTCAGAAGGTGACCAATTCAAACCACCAGAAGACAATTCATAAACCAAACCAGCAAGTAAAACTAAAATAAAGACTGCTGCAGCTGCAAAACCAACCCACCCTGTTTCACGAACAGAAGATGCCCATGCATAAAGGTAAAGTGCTTCGATATCGAACACCACGAAGAAGATCGCAACTAAATAGAATTTCGCAGACAAGCGAATACGTGCACCACCAGCACCTACTACACCTGACTCAAACTGCTCTTGCTTAGCACGACCCCATGATTTACCCCCAAGGAGTAAAGGGACGGTCAGCATAAAGACGCAAAGGAATGTAACGCCGATCACGAAGGCAATAATTGCCCAATCGTATGGAGTAATGGCACTCATGCGGGGATAACTCCTGGCAGGCCTATTTATTAACAAAGAATGTATGTATTGGCCTTCAAATACACCAAACACAAAATTAATCCCGCCAATTGTACCTGATTGAGGAGGCTTCTTGCTAGCTTATCGATATTCGTCTTTAGGATGATTTTTTAATCATTTCAGCATTTAAATTGGGTTTACTCCCTTAAATTTAGGATTAATCGTTTAATTAGATTAGATCTTATTTTTTTATTAATTATTACATTTATGCGATTTTAACAGAAAATTATGACTGTTCAGTTTCATGAACATATCCTTCAACTTTTAGCTCATGTATTAAATTTTCATGGCCGTATCATTTATTAAATAAATTCCATCTTGTTTCAAATTGGTTGCCTGTTTGATTCCATCTATTAGCTTTGATCTTACCCCTAAAATGAAAAACAAGTTGAATTAGCACAAAGAAAAAAGGCTTTTTTTAGCTTCTTGTGACTTTTTTGCAATTCTTTGACACGACCCACAAAGAGTGTGATATTTGTAGTTAAAACACAAAAAGCAATCACAACGGAGAGACAATAATGACTTTAGAATTTACGCATAAACCTGATTATTTTCTATCTGCACAATTGGTGATTCACCATATTAAAAGCTACTTAGATAAGCATCCTGATGCTCAAAATGCCATTTTTGATTTACGTGATATCTATGAGTTGTTACGACAAGATTTAGCTTCTGCAACAACCAACCTTAACGGGATTATGAATATTGCAGATGAATATAAACTTGAAACTTTAAACGGTGATCAAAAACTTATTAGCAATTATTCTATCGATGCTAAAAACAACTCCTTACTCATCGATTTTAATGCAGATGCTCTTGCCGCATTAAAAAATGGCAAACCTATTATTGAACCCGATGCAACAATTACGGAATAAGTAGAAAACTGATATCAAAAAGCCATTCAAATTGAATGGCTTTTTATACTTATCATTCACTAAAATCAGCTTAACTACATATCTAAGCTTACTTAATTTTCATTGGTACTCGGCTCTTTAATATCTAACTTCGGTTTATTTTTCTTAAAACGAGTTGCAGGCCATGTCATGGTGAAACGCGCTCCACCTAATATTGGACTTTCATCAATATCAATAGTCCCGCCAAACCAATATGCAATGCGACTAACAATCGATAAACCTAAACCATAGCCCCCTGAGGCACGTGTGCGACTATCATCTAAACGTGCAAAAGCATCAAAAATACGTTTACGATCTTCTTCTGGAATACCGGGGCCATCATCTTCAACACAGATATAAGCCATACCTTCATCATTTACACCACCACTAATCAGCACTTTATCATCACAATATCGCACTGCATTCCCCACCAAGTTTTGTACAACACGGTGTAAATAGCGACGCTCGGTTTCCACAACCACTCCAATTGGTGGTGCTTGCAATTCCAAGGTTTTCCCAGTCTTTAAGGCTTCAGTTTCAATCAGGACCTGATCTAAAACTTCAAACAAGCTGACATCTTCAAACTCCAAAGATGGCATACCCTGTTCGAGCTTAGCATAAGTCATGATTTCATCAATCAAGGTGTTGAGCGCTTCGATATCTTTGTCGATTTGTTCAACTTGTTGCTGCCGGTAATCATAATCATCTTCATCCGCCATCATTTCAACACCAAAGCGAATACGTGCCACCGGTGTCCGCAGTTCATGCGATACCGCGCGCATTAACTCACGCTGTGCTTCAATTAAACGCTCAATATGATCTGACATCGAGTTATAGCTGGATGCCAAGGTACCAAACTCATCCGTGCTTTCGACAGGCAGACGTACAGATAAGTCCCCGCCCTTCATTTTATTTAACGCATAATTTACAGCACGCAGCTTACGTTGCATCGGCACCAATAGACCATAAACACCCAAGCTCAAGACAAACAAGCTCAGTAGCGTAATACCCGCTGCCAACTGGAAAGGCATCCAATTAAATAATGGTACCGGCCCCATGACCAAGACTTCTGAAGTTGAGCTTGGAATTGGTGATACGATCGAAATAGTTGTGCCGCGCTCCGTCGCACTATCACGATACAAAATAATGCTGTGATCTAAACGTAGTCGGCCGATTTGCTCAGAGTCTAAAGGTAAACTTTGAACATTTTGAATTGAAATTGGATAAGAAAAATGATGTTGGATTTTTTCAAGATATTGTTTTTCTTGACCTGGGTAATACACCAAATAATCCAGTATAAATACAGGCAATGCTTTCATTTGGCGTTCTGAAATATTATCAGCTTTTATATACAGTAGATGTGCAGGGTCATCTTTTAAGCCAATAATAATATAAGCTGCTGTGGTTTGTGCGTCCCAACGCACTACAGCTTTACGCTCTTCTATACGTTTTGTTTCCGCTCGGGTTAAATCAACCTGATTAGCTTTTACATAATAAATAGGCAACTCAAGTAGATCGGATGCATCTGACACCCAATCTGACTTTTGTTGTTCATTTGGCTGACGTGCAATACCTTCACTTATAATGAAAGCCAAACCGTCAGTAAGCGATTCACGATATTCTTGCGCGCGCTGGTAGTTTATGATTTGCACCAGCAAATAGCCAAATGTAGCGACTAAAAAGACTAAAATCAGTAGCCCCGCATAAACGCGCAAAAATATACTGTGTTTAAACACGTAAAAGTGTCCTACTTTGCCAAACTAAGGGACGGTATTTTACATTAAATGCCGTTGGTTTCTTTTACGAATAAATAACCTTTACTACGTACGGTCTTAATACGTTTCGGGTTTTCTGGATCATCGCCAATTTTTGGACGAATACGCGAGATACGCACGTCAATTGAACGGTCTTGACCATCGTATTCAATACCACGCAGACGCTCAAAAATATCTTCACGAGAAAGAATGCGACCCGCATTAGATGCCAACAGCCATAAAAGGTCATATTCTGCACTGGTAAAGTCAACCAACTCATTATTGAGTGTGACAGAACGACCACCATTATCAATTACAAGATCATCAAATTCGATGCGCTGTGCAACTTCATCTTCTGGTGCTTTGTCTGTACGACGTAATAATGCACGAATACGCGCAAGTAAAACTCGAGGTTGAACAGGTTTTGCAACATAATCATCTGCACCCATTTCTAGACCCAACACTTGGTCCATGTCTTCGGTACGTGCAGTCAACATTAAAATTGGTTGATGGTAGTGTGGACGAACTTCACGACAAATGGTTAAACCATCTGCACCCGGAAGCATCACGTCGAGTAATACCATATCTGGTTGTTCAGCGATAATACGGCGAATCGCACGATTTCCGTCTGGTTCTACCCCAACTTCAAGTCCGTTACGGATTAAGTATTCTTGAGTTAAACGAGCAAGACGCTCATCGTCTTCAACAATTAAAATTTTAGGTAACTTTTCTTCTTGGCTCATTGATTGCCCCTTATTTGATTGGGCGTATCCTATTTGAAATCCGATAGATACGCTTAAACATAGTTTGCAATATACACACGTTTACATTGTAAACAAGATGGCATTCACCAAACTGATACATCAATATCGTATTTTGTAATAAATTTTAACCTGCTACATTTTTGCAGCCGTATTTACCAATCATTTCCATGACCTATTGCTCACAATACCAACAATTATAAATTTGGATACATTTTCATCGAATAAAAACTGACTGATTAATTCACAACTTTTTAGGCTTTCTGAAGTTATCCACAATGTTATCTATAAGCACTCTTTTTCGACTTTGCTATGCTATGCCCTTGTCGGATAAGGCATATATAACAAAGATAAAAAATAGGGATTTTTTGAGATGGATTTCTGCCAGAAAAGTTCAAAGCATTTAGTAAAATGTCAATATTGATATACCCTGAATTTTCCCGTATCTTGTGTTCAATAAATTTTTAAACCACTAGGTCTTGTGTTTAAACCTCAAACACTGTGGCATAAAAATTGCCCAGTTCAAACGGTCCTAACATAAAAATAGATGACAAATGGAGCTATGCTAGCATGAGCGTAACGAATTCAACCCCTGGTCAAATTCAGGTGATTAAACGCACCGGTGACGTTGCACCTTTTGATGCAGAAAAAATCTCTGTGGCGATTGGTAAAGCGTTCTTGGCCGTTGAAGGCCAGCAAAGCGCTGACTCCAGCCGTATTCATGACCGTATCTCTCAATTAACTGAGATGGTATTGAATACCTTTAACCGTCGTTTACCTTCTGGCGGTACCATTCATATTGAAGAAATTCAGGATCAGGTTGAACTTGCGCTTATGCGTACAGGTGAGCAAAAAGTTGCTCGCTCTTACGTGATTTACCGCGAACAACGTGCCGAAGCTCGTAAACAAACTGGTGCTCACCACCACCCTACTTTACAAGTGACAGGTTCAAACGGTCAGCTTAAACCGCTTGATCTTGGCGCACTTGAGGCAAATATTGTTAAAGCAGCTGAAGGTTTAGAAGGCATCGATGTTCGAGCGATTATCGATGAGACTGTAAAAAACCTTTATAACGGCGTAAAAGAGTCAGACATCTCAACGACCATGATGATGGCTACTCGTACACGTATCGAACAAGAACCAAACTATACATATGTGACTGCGCGTTTATTGCGTAACGACCTTGTTGCTACAGGGTTAGAGTTCTTAGGTTTAGATAGTGACACGAATGAAGGCGACGCTTTAGAAACTTTCTTGAAGAAAGGTATCGAGCTTGATCTTCTTTCTCCAGAACTACTTAACTTTGACCTTGCAAAATTGGCTGCTGCGATTCAACCAGAACGCTCAAACCAATTTACTTATTTAGGTCTACAAACCTTATTTGACCGTTACTTCATCCACTCAGATGGTGTACGTTTCGAATTACCACAATTATTCTTCATGCGTGTTTCAATGGGTCTTTCATTGAACGAAGCAAACCGTGAAGAACGTGCAATCGAATTCTATAACTTATTGTCTAGCTTCGATTACATGGCGTCTACGCCTACTCTATTTAACTCTGGTACTTTACGTCCACAGTTATCTAGCTGTTACTTAACAACGATTTCAGATGACCTTTACAACATTTATGGCGCAATGCGTGATAACGCAATGTTGTCTAAATGGGCGGGTGGTTTAGGTAATGACTGGACACCAGTTCGTGCGCTTAACTCGTACATCAAAGGTACAAATGGTAAGTCACAAGGTGTTGTACCGTTCCTTAAAGTTGCCAACGATACTGCTGTTGCAGTCAACCAAGGTGGTAAACGTAAAGGTGCAGTATGTGCATACCTTGAAACTTGGCACTTGGACATCGAAGAATTCCTAGAACTTCGTAAGAACACAGGTGATGACCGTCGTCGTACACACGACATGAACACAGCGAACTGGGTTCCTGACTTGTTTATGCAACGTGTATTCGAAGATGCTGAATGGACTCTGTTCACACCATCTGAAACACCTGATTTGCATGACCTAACAGGTGCAGAATTTGCTGAACGCTATGCTTACTATGAAGGCATTGCGAAAGAAACCAACATGCTACATAAGAAAGTCCGTGCGAAAGACTTATGGCGCAAAATGTTGTCTATGTTGTTTGAAACTGGTCACCCTTGGATCACATTCAAAGACGTATGTAACTTACGTTCACCACAACAACACGTGGGTGTAGTTCACTCTTCTAACTTGTGTACAGAAATTACGCTGAACACGAACGAAGATGAAATCGCAGTATGTAACTTAGGCTCAATCAACCTTGTACAACACGTTCAAGGCGGTGTGTTAGATCGTGAAAAGCTTGCTCGTACAGTTAAAACTGCTGTTCGTATGCTCGACAACGTGATTGACATCAACTACTACGCTGTTCCTCAAGCACGCAACTCGAACTTGAAACACCGTCCAGTGGGTATGGGTATCATGGGCTTCCAAGATGCTTTATACGAAATGAAATTGGCTTATGGTTCTGATGCTGCGGTTGAGTTCGCTGACGAATCTATGGAAGTGATTTCTTACTACGCAATCCAAACGTCTAGCGACTTGGCAGTTGAACGTGGTACTTACGAGACATTTAAAGGTTCACTTTGGGATCAAGGTATCTTGCCAATTGACTCTTTAGATATCGTACAAAAAGCTCGTCCTGACCGTATGTTCGAAGTTGACCGTACAACACGTTTGGACTGGGATACTTTACGTACTAAAGTTCAAAAAGACGGTATGCGTAACTCAAACGTGATGGCGATTGCACCGACTGCAACCATTTCGAACATTTGTGGCGTATCGCAATCAATCGAACCAACATTCCAAAACTTGTATGTGAAATCTAACCTTTCTGGTGAATTCACTGTGATCAACCCGTACCTAGTACGTGCGTTAAAAGATCGAGGTCTTTGGGATTCTGTAATGGTGAACGACCTGAAACACTTCGAAGGTTCGGTTCAAAAAATTGCACGTATTCCTGAAGAGCTTAAAGCAATCTTCGCGACTGCGTTCGAAGTTGAGCCACGTTGGATTGTTGATGCTGCATCACGTCGTCAAAAATGGATCGACCAAGCTCAGTCTCTTAACCTTTACATCTCTGGTGCAAACGGTAAGAAACTTGATATGACGTACAAAATGGCATGGTTACGTGGTCTAAAAACTACTTATTACCTACGTGCATTGGGTGCGACTTCTGCTGAGAAATCAACCATTAACACTGGTGCATTGAACGCGGTTAAGCCTGCTACTGTTGCAGCACCTGTAACTGCAGTTGCAAAAGAAGAACCTAAAGCTGAAGTTGCTGCTGAAGAAGAAGGTTTTGGTCAAGCGGCTCCAGTGCCAATGGCATGTTCAATTGACAACCCTGATTGTGAAGCTTGTCAATAAGGAGAGCTTTACAAATGGCAGACTTATCTAACTTTATTTACGCGTTAGCAGCATTAGTAGCTTCAACAGGCTTCTTAGTATTAACCCTAAAAATTGTTGTTTAATTCAGTTATGCCCCACTTGGGGCATAACTTCTGCCATTAAATTAGGAAAAAAGGAAAACCCCCATGCCACATATGACGCATAACTATCAGTTAGGGCTTATTGCTTTGGTGGTTTCTTTTATTTTGACTTTTTATGTCCCGATCGCCTATTTCTGGTTCAAGGCATATAAATCGCGTAATCAAAATAAGTAGTGGGGATATTTACTCTACCGAACACTTTTAGAGCAGTGATCGACAAAACTTAATTTTGCTTACACAAATTGAGCGTATAGTAGGACATCTCAGCGACGCTGGATGTCTATAAAAGATATAAAGCAACGAAGAGAGAACTGTTTATGTCTATCCTAAGTTGGGACGATTTCGAAGATGATGAACCGAAACAAGCTGCACAAGCTCACCAGCCTGCGCCCGTCGAACCGCAAAAAACGACTGATTCGCAAGTGGTATCTAATGCACAGCACTCATCGCCGAATTTGGCAGCTGCACAACCCGCTCGAACCAGTACAAATCGACCAACAGATCCAACCGATCCGTTGGCAAGAGCATCTAACGCTCTAGAAAATCTAGACGTTGCACCTGGCTTAGAAGAGCTAGAAATGGGTGCTCAGCGTGTTCAAGTTGACGATAAAGCGATGATCAACTGCCGCGCTGACTTAAACCAACTTGTACCGTTCAAATACGAATGGGCTTGGCAAAAATATCTAGACGGTTGTGCAAACCACTGGATGCCGCAAGAAGTGAACATGAACCATGACATCGCACTTTGGAAGTCTGAAAATGGCTTAACCGAAGATGAGCGTACCATTGTTATGCGTTCTTTAGGTTTCTTCTCGACTGCGGATTCATTGGTTGCAAACAACTTGGTTCTTGCAATCTACCGTCACATTACCAACCCTGAATGCCGTCAGTACATCTTACGTCAATCATTTGAAGAAGCGATTCACACGCACGCTTACCAATACTGTATCGAATCTTTAGGTATGGACGAAGGCGAAGTCTTCAACATGTACCGTGAAATTCCTTCAGTGGCTCGTAAAGCAGCTTGGGGTCTGAAATATACACAATCTTTAAGTGATCCTACGTTCAAAACAGGTACACCTGAAAACGACCAAATCTTGCTTCGCAACTTGATCGCGTTCTACTGCGTACTTGAAGGTATCTTCTTCTACTGTGGTTTCAGCCAAATCTTGTCTATGGGTCGTCGTAACAAGATGAATGGTGTTGCTGAGCAATTCCAATACATCTTACGTGATGAATCTATGCACTTGAACTTTGGTATCGACATGATCAACCAAATCAAGATCGAGAACCCTCACCTATGGACTGCTGAGTTCCAAGAAGAAATCATTCAAATGATTCTTGAAGGTACAATGCTTGAAATCGAATATGCACGTGACACGATGCCACGCGGTGTATTGGGTATGAATGCAGGCATGATGGAAGAATACTTGAAGTTCATCTGTAACCGTCGTTTGAGCCAATTGGGCTTGCCTGAACAATTTGCTGGTGTGAATAACCCATTCCAGTGGATGTCAGAAATGATGGACTTACGTAAAGAGAAGAACTTCTTTGAAACTCGCGTAACGGATTACCAAACTGGTGGTGCGTTAAGCTGGTAATAAATTTTTCAGCGAAATATCAAAAGCGGAACCAAGTGTTCCGCTTTTTTTATGAAGAATTTCATTCACCCAAGCAAATCTATGCATTTAATTTAATTCATATTCTGCTAATATAAAACGGTATAAAAATACATCAATTAATAAAAATCACATAATAAAAGAGGACAGAATGAAAGGTCAGATTTTAGATTATTCAGTACAAACCAATTCAGGCATTATCAGTGGAGATGATCAAAACCGTTATGAGTTTACAGGTGCAGAATGGCGTGGCCAAAACTCACCTAAACGCGGCGATCATGTAGATTTCGATATCAGTCCAGAAGGTCAAGCTGTTCAAGTATTCAATGCTCTTGGCAGCAGTAATCCTATTCAACAAATTTCACAGCAACTCGATAAAATTTCAAACCAAGACCAAGCTGAATCAAAATTCAACATGATTGATTGGTTTGTCAAATGTCTAAAAAATTATGCCAACTTTACTGGACGTGCACGCCGTAAAGAATATTGGTTTTTTGTATTGGTCTATCTTATCGCAATGATTATTACTCTAATTGTAGATTCCGTGCTTAGAACCAGAGGAATATTCACAGGTATTTTCATCTTAGCAATGGTTATTCCTTCCCTTTCTGTTGCAGTACGCCGTTTGCATGATATTAATAAATCTGGTTGGTATTGGTTAATACAAATGATTCCGCTCGTTGGACCAATTCTGGTTCTAATTTGGCTTGCAACGGAAACCAAACCTGAAGTAAACCAATGGGGACAACCTGCAAAATAAATAAAAAATCGTGGCTACTGTTCATCTAGCCACACTATCAACAGCACATTAACTCAGGAAAAATATGAAAGGACAAATACTAGATTTTTCGATTCAAACTAATACTGGGGTGATTAGTGCTGAAGATGGAAAACACTATCAATTTGCTGGTCATGAATGGCGAGGTCAAAGACCACCTACACGTGAAGAACAGGTTGATTTTGCTTTGGATGAAAGTGGGCAAGCGATTCAAGTCTATATTGCATTACGCCAACAAAGTTTTTCCACCAATACGCGAACAAACTACAGTGAAGAAGAGGAAAACTATGACTTTTTCGCGTGGTCATTCAAACCACTGAAAAAGTTTGCTGAATTTGAAGGACGTGCTCGACGTAAAGAGTTCTGGTTCTTTTGGCTATTTTGTATATTGGTCACTATACTTGCCTCTGTTTGCGATTTCGTAATTGGCAGTGAACCTTGGCTAGAAAATATTACCAATATCGTTTTACTCATTCCTAGCTTAGCTGTTGGCGCACGTCGACTACATGACACGGGACGTTCGGGTTGGTGGCAACTTTTAATGCTCACAATCATTGGGATCATCCCACTGATTATATGGTGGGCTACAGACACCAAAGCCGAGAACAACCAATGGGGTCAACCCGCTAGAGATCTGCAACAATAAAATAAGGCGCACAATGCGCCTTATCTTTTAACACAAAAATTTAGCCATATTTACGTGCAAAATCTTCATCTGAAGTGCATAGATAAATAATAAATTCAATAAAAGCAACAATGGATGGAATAAAGGTCCAACAGAATAGTAGATACACAATCCCCCATCCAATACGACCCAAATAGAATTTATGGATACCAAATCCACCAAGGAAGAATGCTAAGAGTGCAGCAACAATTCGACTCTTTTGACCGTATTGCGTGCCTAAAGCATTCGGCACAGCGACTAAGTAAATATCGGTTGCGTAACCCATTCCACTTGTCTCAAAATCAACAAATTGTCCACGAGCAGGAACAGTTTGTCCTTTCCAATCGCTTCCAGAAAATTGATAACGATTCTGATCATCTCCGCTGATGATGCCTGTATTATTTTGAACAGAAAAATCGAGTATTTGCCCTTTCATATAATCCTCTATGTTTTATCTTTATTTGATGATTCTTGGACGTTATTTTCATCAGCAATATAACGAATTATTGATCAATGTCATATCATTAACTTATCTTGCCAAATAGCATTTTGTAAACATCAAACGCAGTGCATATACCACTGCCATCGCAAATATTGCATAACCTGCGGGTGTGATAAACAACGGAATACACAAAACAATCACCACGGTTAAAGGATATAAAAGTTTTCTAAAACCACTTTGATGATGCAATTCATGGAGTAAATATAAACTTGTCGTATAAATCACGAGGCTGATCGCTACAAAGTAGCTTTCTTTTTCAGAACTAATCAGTGCCTCATGCGAAACCACATCGACTGCGGCAGCTAAACTAGCACCAATCGCCGCGATACTAATAAAGACAAAGAAATGTCCATACCCCCAAGTAAATGCCATTTTTCGGCTATTTAAACGCTCTGCAATACTGGTATCAAAATAAGACCACCACATGGTGAACATCATCATCAGGCCGCCTACCATCAAAAAGATCAGTTCAGTACTAAAACGCTGATTTGTTAATGCATCAGTCATCGCAATCGAACAGCCGACAATAGATTCGCCTAAAACGATAATGGTGAGCAGTGAATATCGCTCTGCAATATGATGCGCATGCCAAGGTGTACGGCTTGCAGCTTCTGCAAAAACTGGCACAGAAAGTTCAGCAATTGCGAGCAAAATGAAAAGATAAACGGTGAAATGCAGCGGTGAAAAATGAAAGAACAGCCACCCGACTTGTACCAGTATGATTCCAAACGCATAGCGTAATGCAGTTTTCCGACGGGACAGATCATGCTTTGCAACGCGAAACCACTGCGTAACTAAGCCTAGACGCATAATGGCATAACCAATCACAATTACGTCAAAATCCTGCTTTTGAAATGCGCTTGGAATACCTGCAGCAATGACCAAAGAACCAATAATCTGTACAAAAGTTAAGATTCGATAGAGCGCATCATCATTATCATATGCTGAGGCAAACCAACTAAAGTTCATCCACGCCCACCACAAAGCAAAAAACACCATGCCATACAGCGTTAAACCCTGAGCTAAATGATTTTCAACAATGGCATGATGCAGTTGCTGCCCTGCGGTTGCGATCGCCACGACAAAGATCAAGTCAAAAAGCAATTCTAAAGAGGTCGCGACACGATGATGCTCATGTGGATCACGTGGGTGCAAAGGTTTGAGCCACTGACTAGGGAATAAAAATGATTTGGACATAGCATTCAGCTTTATTGTTTTCTGTCTGAATTTTTTCAAAAGCCTGAAATAGTTACAAGGTCGATTACATAAATCAGATGAGATACAGTTTTCTAGAAAAGGGATAATGGCTTTAAAAACCTACTTAAGCGTTAGATATTTCAATCGTGGAAGTAAAAATTCAAAGTGACAAAACTGCGAAAGACGTTTAAAACAAAAACTCGATAGATCGATGTGTTTTTTATATCTCAGCTATATTTTTATCTAAATTTTAATGACATACTGCTAGTAATTAAAAAAATAATGAAATCTAAAAGTGATGTTAAAAGAAAAATTAGCGTCTTTTCCTGACGCAGTTTGGGTACAGATCCATTATGATCAAATGCAAGTTTTAACACGTGATCATCAAATTGTAGCTGAACAAAACTGCCCTCTGGCGTTTATATAACGCGGAAGTTTTGTCCGAAACTATCATGTTGCAGAACAGTGCTTCAACCAACTCATACAACAGATCCACTTCAAGTGGTATGAGTTTGGACAGCCGGTTATTTTTATTCAGTTAAAAGAACGCTTAAGTGAAGAAGTCAGCGCGCTCGAGCTACGAGCCATTCAAGAAATGGCACTAAGCGCAAATGCACATTTTGTATTTGTCTACTATAAACATGGCATCGCACTCGAAGCAGAAACCATCCAAAATGATGAGTCTCCTTTGCTCAAATGGTTTTTCTGTGGGGTGATCTTGCTCATTTTGCTGATTATCTTTAAATAATCAGCTTCATTCGCAAGGGTAAATCAAACTACGATACTTTCTGCTGCTGCAATTGCTCAATACTCGAAATCAAATCGTTAAAACGATCAATCACCAAAGCCGGTGCAGCCGTTTGAATTTCTTCTGCGCTACCATAACCATAGCTCACAGCAATACTCGGCACAGCATTACGGCGTGCGCCTAAAATATCGTACTCACGGTCTCCCACCATCACACATTCCTTCGCATCCAACTGTTCTTGCTGCAAAATGTATTCAATTAAATCGCCTTTGTTGGTGCGCTCGCCATTTAGTTCACTGCCATAGATCATAGTAAAATATTGAGCTAAATCAAAATGTTCTAAAATTTGGCGGGCATAGACCGTCGGCTTTGCTGTAGCAACATACAAGCGAAAACCTTGCTGTTGTAAAGTTGCTAGAGTGTCGGCAACCGCAGGATAGACTTTATTTTCAAATAAGCCGGTCACTGCAAAGCGCTCGCGATAACCAAGTAAAGCCTGATCTGCAAGTACATTATGCACATCGACATTGAGGATTTTGGCCAAAGAGGCTTTCAAAGGTGGTCCAATGATCCAATCGATATTGGTCTCATCCGAAATGGGATGTCCAATTTTCGCCAGTCCATAGCGTGCTGAAGTGGTAATGCCAACTTTTGGATCTGTTAATGTTCCATCGAGATCAATCAATATATTCTTAATCACAGCTTTTACCTTATCCATTCACTTCTGCAAAAATACTATCGAGTGTTCGCTCAAAGTTGCCTATACTATCGCAAATTTTGTTTAATAAGGACATCATTGTGCGCCCTACTGTACTGTGCTTTTCAGGTCTTGACCCTTCAGGTGGTGCAGGACTGCAAGCGGACATTGAAGCCATTGGTCAAAGTGGTGCACATGCTGCCATTGCGTGTACAGCGTTAACCGTTCAAAACTCACAACAAGTGTATTCGTTTGAAGCGACCTCTCGTGAGTTATTGCTGGCCCAAGCACATGCTGTCGTCGGTGACCTCCCTATTCGCTGTGTAAAATCAGGAATGCTAGGAACGACTGAAAATATCGCGGCTCTCGCTGAGTTTTTACGTGAACATCCCGAATATCATTATGTTCTCGACCCCGTTTTAGTTGCCAATAGTGGTGGTTCTTTGGGCGATCAAGCAACTTTGGTCAAAGCCTTTGCGGAATTGATTCCGCTTGCCACTGTGCTTACACCTAATACCGTAGAATTACGCGCACTCACAGGTGAAGACGACATATCTAAAGCTACAGCAAAACTTTTTGCGATGGGCGCTCAAGCGGTATTAGTAAAAGGTGGCCATGAAAATACGCCAGACTATATCCAAAACTCGTTGTACATTCAGGGTGAATTAGTCTCTGAAACCCGTTGTCCACGACTAGATGGGGAATATCACGGTTCTGGCTGCTCATTGGCGAGTTTTATTGCTGGGCGTTTAGCCTTAGGTGATGAGCTCAAAGCAGCTGTTCATCATGCCGAAACATGGCTATTTGGTGTGTTGAAAATCGCTGAATCACCTGTTGTGGGCGGACAAAAAATTCCAAAACGTTTTTAGTATTGTTGGTTATTCATGTTAAGCCGATAAAAACTACTTTATATGATTTAAAAGCCCTGTATATCAGGGCTTTTTGTAATTAAGAGTCGAGTTGAACCCAATATACTAAGGTTGGAATTTCCCATGCACCGCCAGCAAATCCTTTGCACTGTGTGGTTTTTGCCATATAAGTTTGGATAAAGCGCTGACCGTTCCACGACCATTCCCCTTTACTTTGACAATCACCAATGCCTCGTCCACGTTGGTTGGAGAAAATTTGTCCTTCACTAAACCCACTTCCAGAAAAGGTCACGGATTGTTTGATTTGCTTTAAGTTACGATCCATCAGCCAATAGCCATTACCACTGTTATATGCCCCACGCCAACATGGCACTTCGACCAAGGCATTTTTTCCATTGATTGGAAACACCACGACTCGATCATCCTCTAAGAAATTTGCATCAAAGAGTTGAGGACAATCTTCTACTGTCGTTTTTTTCTTTATCAATCCAAATAATTGTTTGGCTGTGGGCGCATTGACGGCATACCGTGTTTGTAAGCCCTTACTATAATTTTGAATATACACTTTCGGAATACTTTTCGGTTTGAGTACATTGGCCGAACTGCTATTGGCTTTACGCAATAATGCCGAATTTGTCCCTATGCGCTTTTGAAAATCATCCATACGGAGCAAAACCGCACTAGCGCCCTGCACAGACAATAACCATGTTTTGTTGTTGCCTTTCCACACAATTGGTTGGTTGGCTTGTAAGGCTTGAATCAGTTTTTGAGTTTGAGCTGCACTTAACTGACCTTCCGCAGTTTTGGCATCAAGCTACACAGTTCCCTGATTTTTACCTAAAATGTAAAGTTGAAGTGGTTTTTTTGCCGCATTGAAGGTTTCAGGATCGAGTTTCACTCGTGCGCTGACTTGGGCTTGAGCGCCCGCGGCACGTTGTAATAACAAGGAAATAGCGGGCTGATTGCCCTCCGCTTGATAACCTGCAACGCGACATGTCCCCGTATTATCACAAGCGATTTCCCAATCCTTATGTGAAAAATAATTTCCTTGAATTTGAGCAAAACTCACACTACAACCCAATGCAGCAACGTAGCCCAATAGAAGTTGCCAGATGACATTATTTTTGTTCATGTCTTTGGCTCAAAATAATTATATTAGAGCCATCTTAGAATGCTTTTCATTGAAACTCCAGTTTAAATGGATCTGCTACATAATTTAAATTTATAGAGTTGAATCATTCAGTTGCTGTATCTCCTCACATTTTTTTCGCTTCGCATTTTCATCACTGAGCGTATTCATCAAATCTGCCGCTAGGCCTTTTAAAAGACTCATATCATCATCTGTCATTTGATTCGGCTGCCGATCTAAAACACAAAAACTTCCCAAGGCCACCCCATTACGGTCTCTAAGTGCAACGCCTGCATAAAAGCGAATGCGGTTATGCATCAATTCAGGTAAATGCGCAAAGCGTGGGTCACGTTGTAAGTCTTCAATAATCAAGCGTTCATTTTGATATACCAAATGGCTGCAGATTGAGTCTTGCTTCGACTGGCGCACCTGCATCGGTTGCTCGGTAGCCTGAGCCAAAGGGCTACCTGGAGTATAGACCCAGTCTTGCTTGACCCAAGAAATTTGTGCATATTTCACATCGAAGGCTTGTCGGGCTTCTTCAATATATTGTTCATAAATCGGTAAATTCCGCTCATCCAAAACATTCAGTTCTTCTAATGCTTTTAAGCGCTGTGCTTCAACGCTAGGATCAGGCTCATCCAACCAAGATTCACCCTGCTTCAATTGAAAAGCTTCAATGGTTAATAACAAGTCATTCATATTATTGACTACAGCATCGACGATGAAATTTTCTTTGATCGCATCTAATTGCTTTACTTCATCACAGCTCCACAGTGCAAAAATCAGTTTTTTATCTGGAAACTGTGCCTTAAAAACATGGCTTAAAAGGCGAATTTGAGCTTCTGGTGCCGTATGGAAAATCGAAATACATACGATCTGAATATCCTCTTGGATATCATCTATACTTTGATGCTGATTTTGTATCAATACGTCGCTAAAAGCCTGAGCCGGAATACCGCTTAAGCTTAGGCTATGCGCCAACATAGCAGATACTTGAACATCAATTTCCCAACGTGCCCCGATACATAACACCGCTGCTTTCTGATCCTGCTGTGCCACTGGATATGCCCGTTGAAAACTATGATTAAACAGTTTTAATCCCTGATGTAAACGTAGTCGATGTTCAGCACTGGCCTCGGTGTTGTGGCCTCTCGAAAAAATCCGTATGGCTGGAATCGCGACTTTGGCATAAAACGCATTAACCCGCCGTGCCTTGATTTCATCCGTCGCATCCTTCGGTAACTTTTCAGCAATAAAAGTCTGTGCAACATCCATGGCATCTTGCACATCATCAGCGACTAATCTCTGATAGAAGCGCTCATGCGGTGCCAATGCAGGCGTACTACCGATCAGGGTTTTAATAAAACCTAAGGATGGTACATAGCTCGAAAGCACCAATAAACACGCGGTTAAAGGCGTCGATAAAATCAAACCAATCGGCCCCCACACAGCCGTCCAAAACATGGCAGCAATAATAATGGCTAAGGTTGAAAGTCCGGTACTTTCCCCATATAACCAAGGCTCAATAATATTATTACTGACCAACTCCAAGAGCAAAATTAAACCCACTGTCCATAGCACCATATTCCATGTGGGATCTACCGCAAAAGCCAATGCAATGGGGAAAATCGCAGAAATCATTGGGCCGACATAGGGAACAAAGCGCATCACAATCGCCACCATTCCCCACATAATTGCTGCCGGCACCCCAATAAACCAAAGTCCCAAGGCCATCGGAATACCGTAGGTCACATTGACCATCAGCTGCATACGTAAATATTTACCGATACGATTGGCGGCTTCATCTAGTGCGTCTGTTCCGATATTTAAATTGCCGCCCAGCAGCTTAAGGAAACGGTCATGCAAATCTTTCCGATTGACCAAAATCAGAATCACAAACAAAAATACAATACCCGCGGTTGCCAAAGGATTGAGCACCCGCTCGCTCCAAGCCATGACCGCTTCAGCCGTGGTTTGTTGTTGCCCCACTACTTCAACTTGCTGAACTTTAGGATTTTTCTCTTCAGGTACCACATCATCTATCGAGTTTTCAACAGTATCTATGGTGGTTTTTGCGCCATCCCAAACACTTGGACCGCGTGCAAATTGACGAATAGAATCCATTTTCTTTTGAATCGTACCGTGATATTGCGGTAACTCTTGGCTTAATTGCCCCAGTTGATAACCCAAATAAGAGGCCGCGCCGGACAAAATCGCCAAAGCCAAACCGACCACAATAAATATCGATGGCATCTGTGGTAGTCCCCAACCTCGGAGTTTCATCACCAAAGGGTCAACTAAAAAAGCCAATAAGATTGCGAGTGCCAATGGAATAAAAATATCTTTACCAAGATATAAGGCTGCAATCAGCAAACTGCAGATGATGAATCCTGCCGTGATTCGAATCACTTTATGTAAATCTGCGGGAGGCATTTGCTTCGAGGCGTTCAGGTCTTGTAAGCCTTGCTTTTGACCTGATGGTGATGATTCAAAATCTTGCGCTAATTTATTATTTTTATGATCCATTTTCTTATCCTGAACGATGGTCATTATTTTTTAATTTAGGCTGAAGTTTTAGAACTGCATACGCATTTCATGTAATGATTTGCAAAGAAAAAAACAGAGCGACATGGCTCTGTTTTCATACTGTGTTTTGAGATGAATTAAAAGATAATTACTTTACTTTGATGAGTCACAATATCCACTGGAACAGAAATATGTTGATGAACGATCTTCCATAGAGACTGCGTTTTTTTCATCCCAATGGTGTTACGACACCACGAGATCCCTGGCGTTGGTATCCCACTCTTATCATCAATTTTGGAATAACAGTGCAGAAAGGCAATATCAGGTTCTGCATGGATGACCAGTTCCCGCCTAAACACCTTTAAACCTTCACGAAAATACTCTCTATAAAATTCCCACATTTTTTGATATGCCATTAAGCCCCGCATTTCACAACTGGCATCAAAAAAGTTCACATCTGCTGCGCAGGATTCAGCAATGTTTTCAATTTTCAATTGGCAGATGACCTCATCCCAATTGGCTAAAAATTGCAGAATTTCGTCAGCGGCCTGTTGGTCACCGACTATTTTGATTTTATCTTGCATCTCTGGCACCTATTTCTTTTATTTTTTATGAAGCATTATTCTGTGAGGCGTTTGGAAGTTGAATTTCAACGATCTTCCAGCTCCAACCTCGGCGTTGCATACTAAATACGGTATATGTTGCTTCGCTAAGGCCTTGGAGCGGTACATACAGATCAAATCGATTCCAAGCACTATAGCTTGCTTTGGGTTCAAGGGACTGGCTTTGTTTTAAAGCGACTGTAGTTGGAGTTGCATCCTTTTTGGATGATGTTGATGTATGAGGGTGTTCTGCGACCTTATTTTCAGCATGAGTGAATAGTTCAATCCCTGAGCTAATCATGCTCGGATTGGTTAGTTGGGTTATTTCTGGTAATTGGATCGACTCTTTTAATGCTTTGCCTTGTAAAAGCAGCATGATACTGTTTGGATTGACCAGACTGTCGACCAGCGTTGCACTGATGACTGTGCTGAGCTGCCCACCCCACGACTGAGCGAATTCGGGTAAATGCTGTAGCCCAGTTTTCTGTTGAATGAGGTCTTCAACTTGTGGTTTTAGACTCGATTTGACTGCCGCAAAATCGATATATTGAGCAATTTTTTCAGGTTGATTGTCCTCATAGGCTTGACGTATTTGGTACATTACACAATACGGAGACGCAATCATCCAACCCAAGACGATGATCAAGATCGCAATGAGCCCATAATACAAAATATGATTCTGCTTATTCATCGTTCACCACTCTAGCCAGTGAAGTTGTGGTACTTCCTTGTACCGTTAAATAAGCCTGATCTAGATTGAATAGCATCCAACCTAACAGCGCTTATCTGAGAACCATATAGCTTTTGATCTTGTGATTTTGACGAGCCTTCAGGTTTGTTCATCTCGCTTTGGCTGTCTTAATCAGGTTGTTTCAAATTTAAGCTGTTAATTCTCTAATTTGGGTATTCGCACCATGGGTTTTAACTGACTAAATGCCTTTATCGCGCGATTGCTCACTGGCATAAAATTGGCTGATCCCAATAATATGATGGTTTGCCGCTTTCAGATTGAAATATGGTTTACCATTATTAACATTCAATCGTTCAAAGCGACTATCATCTGCACTGTTGTTTTGTACAGACTCAATCCCATTTTGTGATGATGCTTACACTTTATATAATTCACTCGTTAAAATGATTTCACCGTTCCATGCTTTTAATAGAAAACGAAACTGCTGATCATTAGACTGAGTGATCTCGTACCATCCCGACATATGTTACCCCGTCATTTTCATTTTTTAAGTTTTATTCGATCAGGATTTATTATTGGAAATTGAACCTGATCTACAGAATATAAATGAACCCAGTCACATTTTTCAATGTCTTTTTTGATCAGGGTAAAAGGTTGTAATTTAATCATTAGAAAAAAGATTTTTAATAAATAATTCCAATCAAAAAAAACCGACCGAAGTCGGATTTCATCATTCTTTCATCATGATGTATTTGTGAATAGATGCGCTTTACTCAACGTATTGAATAAAGGCCTTAAGGACTGAGGATCTGCTTTGAATACGTCGCTTTATTCATTTCTAAAATTTCTACACAAAGTTGCACCTCTACTGCTGAAGCTGTGACATGTTGTTTCAACACGTCCAATAGTAACAATGAAATTTGCTTTTGAACTTCAACCGTTCTACCCGTCAATAATGAAACTTTGGCATGCATATACGCATGTTGAGCGTGTTCATCCAAACCCACAACAAACTCTTCCTGAGCGACAGCGCGGCTTTTAATATCATTGATAGCACTAACATGACCCGATTCAAATAAGGCAGTGTTTAGCGCTTTAAGTAAAGGACGAGCCTCAAGCTCAAGGTTATTGGAATATTCCAAATGAATATGCGGCATAGTAAAGACATTTCAAACCCGTAATGCGTCTATTATGCAGGCTGAAAAATAAAATCTATAGCGGATTAGTTATCTATTTCATGTTTAAGTAGACATCCCAAGCCAAGTGTGGCCTTGGCTTAGGATGATTGAAGATTGCTTTAAAGCGAACAATAACGAAACTTAAACTTTTTTCACGTATTCAGATTTGAGTTTCATAGCCCCAATACCATCAATTTTACAATCAATGTCATGACCATCTGTTGCATCGGCTAAAAGACGGATATTTTTAACTTTGGTGCCCACTTTCACCACTGAGGATGAGCCTTTAATTTTAAGGTCTTTCACCACAGTAACCGTGTCACCATCGGTCAATACATTGCCATTGGCATCTTTAATCACTACCTGTTCATCTGCAGCGCTTTCGCCTTCACGCCATTCATGTGAACATTCGGGACAAATCAGTAAATCACCATCATTATAGGTATATTCAGAATTACATTGGGGACAATTGGGTAAAGACATAAAAGACCTCAAAAAAAGATGGACGCAAAAATCCATAAAAACTTAATATAACATTTTTATGTATTTCATAAACTTAAAAACCATAAATTTCGTATGGTTTAATCACCTTGTGAAGGTCGTAAATTTCACAACGCTACAGCACTTGAAGGTTTAAATTTTAGATCTCTAATGAGGTATTTAATATTAACGCTTTTAAGATATGCGCATGATTTTTATCCGTATGTTTAGCCGCTGTGAGTAAGGTTAGTGGCTCCTCTTTTTCCCATGCCCGCAGTTGTTCCAACTCGGCTTGATGTGGCTGTATTTCTTGCAAATAGCGCTGTTTAAACTCGTCCCATCGAGAAGCCATTGCCTCATCTTGATGATACCAACGACGTAAATCTGTAGATGGCGTCAATGCCTTCGGCCACAAATCTAGCTCTGCGCTCACTTTACTGATACCACGCGGCCACAAGCGATCGACCAATATGCGTTTACCGTCGTCTGGGCTTATCTCATCATAAATACGTTTAATGTGTACAGTCATTAAGCCCTCCTTCGCCTATTTGCAGTTTTTCAATCATTCGTCAGATTATTCATCGGGGATCGCTGGATTCACTAAAAAAGCCAGCAACTGTAAAGACTCCTGCCAACCCAAATAACAGGCATCAGGTGGAATAACGCTCGGCAACCCTGCCTGTACAATCGTCACTTCGGTTCCGACTGAGACCGCTTTAAACTCAACAGTGACTTCGATTTCACCGGCCAACTCTGGCATATCAAATTGGTCTGTATAGCGCAGTAAATGATTCGGCACGACTTCATGATAATCACCATGGAAAGCGTGTGTGGTTCCCGTTGAAAAATTTTGAAACGACATGCGGTACGAGCCACCTACACGCACATCCGAATGTTCCACATGGGCAGTAAATCCATGCGGTGCCATCCATTTAACCAAAGCATCTGGCTCCACAAAGGCACGATAAACGCGCTCTACAGGCGCACTAAAAACACGATGTAAACGAACAGTATTGCTCATGATGATGTCCTTTTGTCATTGTTTTCACTGAATCATCCACATGCATTCACCCTCGCTTTATCGTCCATTTTTATCACATTGAAACGTTCTAAATGAGACAGCTTTGAGACGTGCGAGAAAGGTCATTGCTGTTCAATACTATAGCGAATCCTACAGATTCATCCCATCACTTTAACGCAATGCCGTGTTATGTTTTGTGAGCTACACTTATATTGATTTGGACTTAAAATATTGAAAAATAAAAAATTTACAAAATTTTTTTAAAATTTAAATAATAAAAAACCCAGTTGAATCACTGGGTTCTTGTTGCTAAAGATGCAATAGTGAGACTTAGCTCAATTGTGCTTCATCTTCATCCAGATCATCATCTTCATAGATATAAGCCATACAACCCCAGCCGTCATATTCGCCCGAATGTTGTTCCGCAATTTTAATAAACCACTGCTCTAAATCAACGATATCTTCATAATCAGGCTCCATATAAACATAGACCGTGATAATCCATTCCACGCGATCTGATTCTTCATCTTGGAACAACGAAATTTTTTGCTCTTCTTTCAATAAATACAATGCACACTGTTCAGCCTGCGCTTCGTTCGAAAAGGCAATTGAATATTCGATTTCGTGCGGCACAGATAAATCATCACCATCTTGCTGCATCTGCCACAGCACATTGCCATTATCATCATCTGGAAATTGTTTAAAATCACGAGTCATTGTACTTTCCCTTATCGTTTATGAATTTTATTCTGTTGACTTAGATTAACGGATAATTGTTGCAATTTGCATTAGCTAAATCTCTTTAATCAGAAATAGACCGCCGAAGTGATCTTTCTGATAACAATTCAAATTAAACCACAACATCCATGTGGGCCTGAGTTTCTTTAAGATGTAAAACCAAAGCTGCCATTTTCAATTCTTCTAAGCGTAATTGTAGATAACTGTCGAGTACCCGTGCCTGACTAAAATGTACACCATGCGCATTGAGCAAGGTGAAATCATCCGCCAAAGCCTGCAATAACTCACCTAAGTTTTTGGTATTTAATTGGGCTAAATACAAATCAGCACGACTATTAAACACCAATGTAAATAATTGCATCGCAGCCAAACGACGTTCTTCATCAACATAATTACATTTTGCAGTCGATTGCTGCTCCATTGCATCAATCATTTTGCAACGTACCGCAGTCAAATTTTGCTTTGCCGCAGATTCATTCATGCCATCCATCAGCTGATCTAAAATACTCTGTAAAGGTAAAAAGAATGCTGACTGATAGCCCCGTATTTTGTTGTCCAAAGCACGGTTGATGTTTTCCAAATGCTGCTGATCCAGCGCTTGGCTATACAAACCCTTTAACTCGGCACGGGCTTGTTCCTGTATTTGTGATTTAGCTCTTTCTTGATATTTGCTCAAATACTGACGCACTTGTTCGATCTGTGCGCGAATATCATTCAACATGATATCGGCATTGGCTTTGGTGACTTCCACCAAACCATCAGCCTGTAAAGTTCGATACTCAACATATTGTTCAATCTCTACAATATGTTGATATTTTGCTACTTTATCGACTTGGATTTTGAGCCCACAGTTTTGAATACGTAATTGACTGATTTCATAATTCAATTCATCTTGCTGAGACTCTGTTTCAGCCAGTTTTAGCCGCGTACGGTCGAAGTTTTCCTGCAGTGAACGTAGGGTTTTATCATTTTTCAATTTGCGGTTATAAACAAAAAGGAGAGCCACAATTAATAGGATGATAAGGACGATTAAAGCAATATTGATCATTTGCCAATCCTCAAAATAAGCTTCAATAATTTAAGTTTATTCCCCAAAACAAACCTAAGTTACAAAAGTTAAAATCTATAATTCATTTCATATTAGCAGAACAAATGCAAAAAACCGTATTTATCTGACCAAATACACACTTGCACACAATTCAACTAAAATACTGTTTTAAATCAATTTAATAAAAAATTTTCATATTAAAAAATAATCAATCAATATTCTTTAGAAAATATAATAAAACTTTAGAAATGGTATTTATTTACTAAAAGATACAAAGAAACTTAATATTAATCTTTGTAAATATTTCACACACTTTATAGAGATATTTAAATTATTTATATATCCCCAGAATTAGGGATATGTTGTACATCATTATTCATTTTTAAGCAGAAAAATCTATTTAAGGCTGTAATTATTCTTAGCTTGCTAAGCTGCACAAAATTTTCAATGCAACATAGCAGATTTTATGAACAATGAGCATTCACATGAATATGCTTTAAAATTCTGCTGCGCAATGAATATGAACAGCTTGTTGGGTTAAGGGCTGGGTAAATGCCAGATCGCAAGCATGTAACGCCATCCGTCCGAGTGAGCTTTGCTTTGCATTCGGGTGATACAGTTGATCCCCTGTAATGGGGTGCCCAATATGCATCATGTGTACACGTAACTGATGTGAACGCCCTGTCACTGGTGTTAATAATACTCGGCTAATGTCTTTGCTTGCGTCATAGCTAATGGCTTGATACAAGGTTTTTGAATGTTTGCCTAATTCAAAATGCACCATCTGACGTGGGCGATTTTCCCAGTCCGTAATGAGGGGCACTTCAACACTGCCCTCACCTTCTAGCTTACCCTGAACCAAAGCTACATATTGCTTCTGAACCGTTCGCGCTTGGAACATTTTACTCACCGCCACTTCTGCATCGCGGTGTTTCGCAAACATCAAAATGCCTGATGTTGCCATGTCTAAACGATGGGTAATCTTTGCTGCTGGATACTGTTGCAAAACTCGAAGATAGGCACTGTCATGATGCTCAGGCAAACGTCCCGGAACCGACAGCAATTCCGCTGGTTTTTCGATGACAACCAAGTCTGCATCTTCATACAAAATACGTAGAGGACCTTGAGGCGGCGCATAGACAAAGTTGGGATCTAAAGGCATGGACAGACTGTGTACTGGGAGAATGTCGGCAAAATAACAACTGACTAATTCGCTGTCAATCGACTTTAACCGATCAGGTCTAACCCTAACGATTATTGGTCCCCAATTTACCAAAGGCTGGTGCTAATGAATGAGACAAATCATCCTCCAGTAACTGTAAGATGCTTGCACTCGTGGTTAAAGGATACTGATGTAGTGTGATGCGATATTTGCCCTGAAACCACTGCGATAAATGCAAGGCATAGGTTCGTTTAGGCCCAAAACCTAAATGTTGTTTTAAACGATTCTTTATACCTGTCCGTGATGATCCGACATACAGAATGTGATTGGGTTGATTTAACTTGGCACAGGCATGGGTTTTCAATGCCTTAAATGCAGCATAGTCCTGATATGTCTGCTGTATATCGCCACCAACCTGCTCTATCACATAAATATAATGTGCGTGTAGAGCAAGATCATCAAAACTTGAAAACTCAAATATACGCTCAGCTTTAGTCTGCTGTGCCTGCAGACAATCCTGTATCAATTGGTTCAGATAACCCATATCAAAATTATTTAAAATTTAGATAGTTAAGCATAACAACTTTGTGAAAAAGGACAATCCGAAGCTTAGATTAAGTTTGAGTTGTTCTGCGTGATATTCATTACATCAGCAATGATCAAAGTTTGTCTGGAATGAATGCGAAGTTTGGAATTTTGAAAAAGATGGAAGGATTTATTATTCGATTGAATTCTTAAAAATTTTTTAGGGTGTAAGAGAAAACAGTATTGTTTACTTCAACTATCATCACTTTGTAAGTCATGATCTTATAGCCTATAAACTTCTGGTTTATAGCGTCCTAAGCTGAATCGAGACCTTTTGGGTGAGTACTGTACACGTGTTTTGCACCACTGACAGCATACTACTCTTTTCAATCTCTATCACACCCTTGAGATATATAGTAGTGGTATCGATGAGGGATTGTTTCCCTGAAAATCACTGTTTTTGGCTTATTTTAAAAATATTTTTCACATTTAAAGATATATTGAAAATATTTTCTTCTTGCATCATGTTTTAGCATTTTTTCCATCTTATAAATGACTTTTCCCGAGAATTTTCGCCATAGCTTAGCACTCAAACCATCGGGATCATTTGAATTCTAGACAGGACTTTTAACCAATGAGAACTTGTATTGAAATGAGTTCTCCAACTAGATTAAGAGTCAATAATGCATACCACAGCGAGATCTGAAAATTGAGGTGTGCTTGAAAAAAGTAGCAAAAAGCACAGAAGCTATTCAATGTGATGAAAATGAAATTCGTTCAGATTTAACACTTGGCTTAGGACTATTTTTACGGGAGATGCCTGATGATCTTTAAGCTTATGGTGATTAAACTGGTGTGGTTTGTTTTATGCGGATTAAAGGAGTAATGATTCATTATTCTTTTTTATTTTGGCTTAAATTTTTGGGGTGGTATAAGAGAAAACAATATTGTTTACTTCAACTATCATCACTTTGTAAGTCATGATCTTATAGCCTATAAACTTCTGGTTTATAGCGTCCTAAGCTGAATCGAGACCTTTTGGGTGAGTACTGTACACGTGTTTTGCACCACTGACAGCATGCTACTCTTTTCAATCTCTATCACACCCTTGAGATATACTTTAACCAAAGAGGATCGGGATTAATTTCCTAAGTTTTTCTAATTTCCTGCAAATTCAGCAAATTTTTTCAGCCATTTTAGGTTTAGCAGGATATTTTATCTTTTCAGCTCATTTCAGCGTTTTTTATCTGCAGATTTGCCCAACTATAAGAAAATTTTCTTTTACAACAGACAAAACGTCCAAACACAGCGTCAAATTTAAAAATATATCGCCGCTGAACATTCATCCCTTAACTTCATACAAAACTCCGCCCTTTGAGTAGAGATCTAAGCCTATCCATGTTCTGCAGATATTAGGGTTGATCTTTTCAACGCATGATTGGTCATTGAGCTAAATAGCTTTGTACCCACTGTGCGCTAAACCACCAACCACTACATGCCATCATACCACAAAGTAAATTGGCCAAAATTTTATTCATTCGGCTGAGGTCTGATGCATATATTTTGAGATTGATCAGATATGCAATCACGGCATATACCAATCCAATCGCACCACCAATGATAATCAGGATCAAAGGCCATGCTGCATAGGCATGCGCCTCTGCTGGATATTTTGTAGAACGGATGGTTTCTGTGGTCATGCTGTATATCCTATTAATAACGCGATTACCTATTTTAGTTAGCAATTTCTGCGCCATTTTTCTTGGATATACAGCGTTATTTCAAGGTTAATGCATGTTGAATTTCTAGCTTTGACTACAGCATTTATCGCAACCAACAACTTTTTCTGTTGGCCAGCTCATTCGTGCACGCTTATAAGCGAGTTCAAAATTGGCAAAATAACCAATCAATATTTGCTGGTCAAACTGCGGCATATCTACGCATCCTTGCGTGCCATTGTGAATTAAATGTGAGCCATTCGATAAGGCATTTTCATCCACTATAAATTTAATCATCTACCATCCCCCTCTTTATTTTTTATAAAATTCAAAAGATTAATAAATCCATATAAAATTTATGTGATTTATAATCACATACTAAAATTATGCCTTTATTGTTTAAAAATCAATCGTAATTTAAAGATTTTTTTAGGCGTCTCTTGGATGACTTAAACGCAGAATGATGTGCTCTTTTAGGACAGATAGTTGCAATTTTTTGATCAAATTTATGTGCTTAAGCCGAGTGCTTTGAATGTTGAGTAAAGGTATTTTTCACTCGAACTGACATCAACAAATACGGCGTCCAAATCAGACAACCCATAGTACTCGTCGCTAACAGCATGATGGTCTCTGTATCAAATGCATTTTTATCAGTGAATAGCACACTCAAAATGGCACTATCACATAACTGTACCAATAAAAAACTTGCCATAAACGCAATATAGAATGTTGGAAAGTAAAGATGCTTACTAAAAAATAAGTAGACAGCACAAACTGAAAGTAAGAAAAATACAATATTTAAGATGCTTTCTATATAGAGTAAATACATCAGAGTTGGATAATAAAGTTCCGATTTTTGATCACTTATTTGACTTAACGCCTCATTTTGAAAAAGTTGATATAGGCTATAAATATCAAATGAAAGCAATAGTAGTGATAGGACAATTTTTATCCCCAACACAATAAGCCACCCGCCCAAACCTTTTAAATTCCTCTGATTGTTCATTTTTTTGTATCACTTCTTATAATTTTTATAATCTTTATCAAACAATGAAAAACTCAGTTTCGGATTTTTATTTCTATATTTATTAAGCAAACACGCAGATCACTCACTCTAAAAGATGGATTCATTTTAGAGTGAAATCTTGACTGGTTTATAAAGGGGTATCGACCTGTACAGTTCGTTTTTGGCGAATACGGCGAACCAACCAGATCACGATCGCAATCACTAAGATCACCACAAAAAATGGGACTAAAAAGGCCAATACTGACAAGACAGCCGCGCCAATCCATTCCCCTGTAGATAAGATCGGATTTGCAACGCCACCTGTGGTTGCGGTAGATACACCACGCGCAGCGACGGTACTCATTTGCACTGCTGTTGCTGTACCACCACCGACAATAATTGCTGCCGCCCAACTGGCAAACTGTGACATTTCACCTGAGCTTACTGCCATTGTGGCAATCGTCCCTGCAATCATAGCTGCGGGTGTTGAAATAGTGTCGAGAGCATTGTCTACCCAAGGGATATAGTACGCGGCGATTTCACAGACAGTCGCAATTGCTAAGCCAATGCAAACCGCAGGCATAGACAACCATTCGAATCCTTTCATCGGTTCGAATAATCCTAAAATGGAAGCAACACTCATCACCAATAAAGGTACAAAGACACGGAAGCCACAAGCAGCACTTAAGCCAATACCAATACACAGTCCTAATATTGTTTCCATGGGCTTCTCCGAACAGTTAAATGTGCAATTTGTTTTTATATATGCAGTGTTATACGTTAGCAAAAAGCCCTATCGAGTGATAGGGCTTTTCTTTCTAAACAGCGGATAACTGTTAGTGTTTTGCAGCTTAGGCATTCTTATTGTTAAATTGATTGCCTTGGCATTTGGTACACGGTGGTAAACGATCAGTACCAATTTCTAAGTAGACGCGGTGTCCGCATTGAACACAAAAATAGAAGCCTGTTCCGGGTTTTTGACCAGCAGTAACCATTTTTGTTCTCCATATGTTTTTAGAAATGGTAGATTCAGTATAACCCTCTTGTGATGAATGTCTATTGGTCATTTCGACAATTGATAATGGCATTTAGGCAAAGCATAATTTCGTGTGGAAATTTTGGTGGGTTTACAGCGATTTGCTGAGCCTGTTTTCTACTTGTAGTTCGTCTACACGCAGAAATTCTTTTTCATTGTTTGTGACCATAACCCAATTATTTGATCGTGCATGAGCAGCTAGCCATAAATCATTATTGCCAATTATTTGCCCCTGAAGCGCTAATTCTTTAATTGGAATGATTGAGGTGAATTCATCTATGACTTTTAATGCTTTTGCTTTTTTTGACTTTTTTCCGCACCAAAGCGAAGTTCGCCTAAAGTAATTACGTCAGGTAAATGTTTTTCAAAATGCTGACGAACAATTTCAGGTTGATGCTTAGTGATATAAATACAAATATTGGTATCCAATAAATATTGTGTTGGCATTAGAACGCTTCTCGTTTTTGCGGTGGTTCATCTACTCTTGTTTCTGCATAAAAGTCATCTGGCATTTGCGCCAAAACTTTAAATAGCTGATCTGCTGTGACAGATTTTTCACGCAGTATGACTTCATCGCCACGTCGAAAGATTTCGACTTCTTTGCATTTAAAGTGAAATTCTTTCGGTAAATGAATGGCCTGACTGCGGCCTGCCATAAAAACTTTTGCAATAGTCATAAGGCAACTCTATTAGTTTTTGTATATATTTTATGATAGATTTTTTTGAGTGTTTTCCAACCACACATTAAGGTTGAAAATTACTAAACTCAAAAACAGTCTAGAAGATCTTTAACATCATTATTTAAGCTATGAGAAGTTAAATAATTCTTAATTAACAACCTGTTGTCTGAAGAAACACTTGTACGTCTTCTAGACCATACATTATATGCATGCCAAGAATAACCTAACTTTAGTTCCCTACTCATATTTTCCATTGAATATCTGACTGCATTTAAAATTTCTTCTTCAAAGTCCATCCCCCTTATATCAACAATCGATAATAAGTAAGTTAACCATTTTGCTAAAATTTCATATTGCACCCATGCTCCAGTCTCTGAGGTAAATTCCTTTTTCTTTTTGATAACTTCAATAATAATTCTTTGAGTGTGAACATTGTTATAGCTAAATCCAACAGCATTTATTGATGAAAGAATTTCGTAAAAGGAGTTTTCAACTTTTAAGTAATCTTCTGAAAATGAATGTGTTTTTAGAATAATTTTTTGGATATTTTGAATTGTCGTTTCACTACACTCTTTAGCTCTATCCAAATTTCTATTTATATTATTAAAGAAATCATTCGTACTTATCTCATCTATAACTCGTATGCTATACGTCCTATAATAATAGTCTTTAATATATTGATTTACCTTACTTCTTGATATAAAGAATATGCTAGAACCTAATAAGTTTTCTAAAGAGTAATTCTTATAATCATTGATAATAGCTTTTAGATTAGAATCTCCCAATTTATAACCTAATATGACTAATGTATTTTCATGCAAAATAGTACTTAATTTTCTAGAAAAATAAGTGTCAATATTTATGAAATTATAATAGTCATTCGCTGTTACTATCATCTTTGTATAGGAATCAACCGACCCGTGTACATGATATATCTTCACTGGGGATGATGATCTTGGTATCGGATTACCTGGAGAAATTGATTGACATCTTTTTGAAGAAAGTTCTTCGGTTAATTTATCATAATTTGTCGTGACTACTCGGAAAGATTGAGTATCGAAAAATTTTTTAATTTCATCAATATCCCCACCAAGCCGAATGTCTTTTACAATATTTAATATCTCTTCGTAAATGCATTTGCCTATTTTATCTAGTTCTATTTGTATTACTTGTGCAATCTCCTCCAACGAGAGAATGGACTTTTGACTAGCATCAAAGAAAGTCTCTTTTAGTTCTTCAGGGGCTTCCGTTAAGTCACATAAATGAATTAATAAACTTTCCCATGTAGGCGAGCTATTATTACTTATTGCACTTGAAAAACCTGAGCCAGTAAAAAAACATAATCTTTTAGTTACAGCCGCATATGCAATCTCAAAAAATTCACTCAATTATTTTATCTACCATTAAAAACCCCACTTAACAGTAGGGTCTTTATACCAATAAATCAATTACTTTCAGCTTAATTCATCAAGCCACATTCCCTTCCAAGAAATCCTGTGCAAAGCGTTGTAACACACCACCCGCTTCATACACATGAACTTCTTCTTCAGTATCCAAACGGCAAGTCACAGGCACTTTAATGATTTCATTTTTGCCGTCTGCCGTAGAACGCTCAACCACCAAAGTCAGGTCAGAACGTGGCGCAATATTACCAATCACGCTATACAGCTCTGTACCATCCAGCTTCAAAGTTTTACGGTCAGTTCCAGCTTTAAACTCAAGCGGTAACACGCCCATACCTACTAAGTTAGTACGGTGAATACGCTCAAAACCTTCTGCCACGATCACTTCTACACCTGCAAGGCGCACACCTTTGGCAGCCCAGTCACGGCTCGAACCTTGACCGTAGTCCTTACCTGCAATAATGATCAGCGGTTGCTTACGGTTCATGTAAGTTTCAATTGCTTCCCACATACGCATCACTTCGCCTTCAGGCTCTACACGCGCTTTTGAACCTTGCTTGATCGTACCGTCAGAGCGAACCACCATTTCATTAAACAATTTCGGGTTGGCAAATGTCGCACGCTGTGCAGTCAAATGGTCACCACGGTGGGTTGCGTATGAGTTAAAGTCTTCTTCTGGCACGCCCATTTTATGCAGGTACTCACCCGCTGCCGAATCCATCATGATCGCATTTGAAGGCGATAAATGGTCAGTGGTGATATTGTCAGGCAAGATCGCAAGCGGACGCATATTTGCAAGTGTACGCGGTGCAGCCAAAGCCCCTTCCCAATACGGCGGACGGCGGATATAAGTACTTTGCGGACGCCAGTCGTATAGTGGGCTTGCCGCTTTTTCACGCTCACCCAAATCAAACATTGGGATATACACTTTCTTAAACTGTTCAGGCTTCACCGCTTTTTTCACCAATGCATCAATTTCAGCATCAGACGGCCAAATGTCTTTTAAGTAAATTGGATTACCGTCTTTGTCATTGCCCAGTGAATCGGTTTCGATATCAAAACGAATCGTCCCTGCAATTGCATACGCCACAACTAAAGGTGGAGAAGCCAAGAATGCTTGTTTTGCGTATGGATGGATACGGCCGTCAAAGTTACGGTTACCTGAAAGTACCGCAGTTGCGTACAAATCACGATCAATAATTTCTTGTTGGATTTTTGGATCTAAAGCACCTGACATACCATTACACGTGGTACATGCATATGCCACGATACCAAAGCCTAGTTTTTCTAAATCACCCAATACACCTGCTTCTTCTAGGTATAAAGCTGCTGCTTTAGAACCTGGTGCAAATGATGATTTCACCCAAGGTTTACGCACAAGTCCTAACTCATTAGCTTTACGTGCAAGTAAGCCTGCTGCCACGGTATTACGTGGGTTAGAAGTGTTTGTACATGAGGTGATTGCTGCAATGATGATTGCGCCATCAGGCATTAAACCTTCAGCTTCCTGAGCTTTAGCCGCTTCTAAGTTACCTGCAATGCCTTTGGCTTTTAAATCAGCAGTTGATACACGTGCATGTGGATTCGATGGACCTGCAATATTACGAGTGACTTGTGATAAATCAAAACGTAGTACACGCGGGTATTCTGCCGCTGTCATATCCGACGCCCAAAGACCAATTTCTTTGGCATAGGTTTCAACCAATTTCACTTGATCCGCTTCACGGCCTGTCAATGTCAGGTAATCAATGGTGTTTTGGTCAATGTAGAACATCGCAGCCGTTGCGCCATATTCAGGGGTCATATTCGAGATCGTTGCACGGTCGCCTACAGACATGCTGTCTGCACCTTCACCGAAGAACTCTAAATAAGCACCGACGACACGTTCTTTACGCAAGAATTCTGTAAGCGCTAACACGATATCAGTTGCGGTAATGCCTGCTTGACGCTGGCCCACCAGTTCTACACCAATGATGTCTGGCAGACGCATCCAAGATGCTCGGCCAAGCATCACATTTTCAGCTTCGAGTCCTCCGACACCAACAGAAATCACACCCAATGCATCAGTATGCGGCGTATGTGAGTCTGTACCCACGCAAGTATCAGGGAAAGCTAAACCATCACGGTTTTGAATCACTGGAGACATTTTCTCCAAGTTGATTTGATGCATGATACCGTTGCCCGCAGGGATCACATCGACATTTTCAAAGGCTGTTTTGGTCCATTCAATGAAATGGAAACGGTCTTCGTTACGACGGTCTTCAATCGCGCGGTTTTTCTCAAATGCATCAGGATCAAAACCACCAAACTCTACAGCAAGAGAATGGTCAACAATCAGCTGCGTTGGAACAACAGGATTGACTTTTGACGGGTCGCCGCCTTGGTCAGCAATCGCATCACGCAAGCCTGCAAGGTCAACCAATGCGGTTTGACCGAGGATGTCATGGCACACCACACGTGCAGGGTACCAAGGGAAATCGTGGTCTTGTTTGCGGTTAATCAGTTCTTTTAAAGACTGTTCTAAGATTGCAGGGTCGCATTTACGAACCAACTGCTCTGCAAGGACTTTAGATGTATATGGGAGTTTTGCGTATGCGCCTGGCTGAATATCTTCTACGGCTTGGCGTACATCGAAGTATTCTAGCTGGGTGCCTTGCAGCGGTTTACGGTAGTTGTTGTTCATAGCGTTCCTGCCCTCGGTCTTTCATTTTTTTGCGTTGTCTTTTTCATAGACAATTCATCTTTGTTCGATAGGCATACTACACTGCCGAAAACCCATTTCCCAAATCTGATATATTTCATAGAGTTAAATACAAAAACAGGGGTTTTTGAAATATTTAGTTACACTAACTTTGGAATATTCGCTCTAAATGTGAATTTTTTTGAAAAATAGCTGCAAATCCGCCTCATTCTTTAGTCTAAGGAAAATTGCACTGCATAATATTTAATCTAAATATCAACCAATTTGGTTAAAAATCAGTCTTATCAATTTTAGTATTTAATAATCAAGGTATTAAATTATTTTATTAGCTCATTGCGCCTCAAAGTCATAATGTGAATCAAAACACGGTTTTATTATTTATTTTATCTTAATTCTCAATTTATCCCTATTTGCAGGGATAGCGTCGAATCACCCCTCTCTCAGATAATAAAAGCACGACATACAAGCACAGTAATTCGCTGTACTCGCCAAAATAATCACAATATTTACAAAACCTTAGCTAAATAAATCAGCGACTACTGTTCTACCGTCATTATGCTTTGGGGAAAGATCATGACAAAATTTAAAACCATCATTGGGGCTGGCTGCCTCTTAAGCTGTCTCAGCTTCATTGCCTGTGGCGACAACGACCAATCGACAACGGATTCGACGATTCAAGAAGAGGAAGTAGACTCACCGACTGTCGTCTCGAATCCACCACGTTTGAAAGCCAATGCACAAGGTCAACATGAACTACTGATAGCGTATAAACGCCAAGCCTTATACGACCCTGAAACGGGTGAGAATGATCTATTACAGGTCAGAGGCTATCTGACTAAACCTGAACTCTGGAACTCGAAAAATAGCGATGGCAGTGTTTCGGATGTGTTGGTTGGCCCACAAATTCGTGCGAAACAAGGTGACAATTTAAAAATTCATCTGGTTAATCATCTCCCTGTTGAATCGACGGAGACCTGTCCAAGTCCAGTGACCAATATTAACCAAGGGAACTGTTTTAACACCACAAATTTACATACACATGGTCTTTGGGTTAGCCCGCAAGGAAATAGTGACAACGTATTTTTGAGCTTAAAACCTCAGCAAGATTTTCATTACGAATTTAAGATCGAACCGAATCATCCTGCGGGAACATTTTGGTATCACTCGCATGTGCATGGTTCAACCGCGATTCAGGTCTCAAGTGGCATGGCTGGCCCTTTGATTATTGAGGGCGAGCGGAAACCTGTCATTCGTCAGGGGCAAATTCAACAGACTGGAGATTTGGATATTTTATGGAAAAATCAAAAAAACCAGCAGTATGACCATGAAAAAATCATGCTGTTCCAGCAGATTCAATACAACGAAGATTGCGACAGCAAATTAAGCCAAGTAAATGGCACACCCTGCATCTATAGCTTAGAAGATTATTCAAAACTCGATATACCAACCTCATGGGCGGATGAAAATCGTTTTACCAGTATCAATGGCAAAATGTTTGGTGAAATTAAGGTGGATCAGAACCAATACCACCGCTGGCGCATGATTCATGGCGGTATCCGTGACACCATTGGTTTGACGATTAAGGAACTGCCTGATTCTGCGCTCTTTACCGCAGAGCAAACCCTGAGTGAATGTCAAAAGTATCAAAGCAAGTCGATGTCTTCACAGTTTAAGACGCTAAAAACATTACCGTTATATACCCTGGCACAAGATGGCTTGACCATGGGGAAAATCCAAAAGCAAGGGATTGAAATTTTTCAGCCAGGTTATCGCTTTGATGCCATGCTCTCCTTCCCGACCACCAATAAATACTGTGTATACGATGCCAAGCTGAATCTAGAAGATGAAATTAATGCGCCTGAATCAAGTCCGTTACTTCGTCGCGCACCAGAAGAAAAACTCAATACACAGCTCCTCGGTTGGGTCAATGTGCAAGCAACTCAACTACCGCAGCAAACGCCGTTTAACTTCTTAAAAAGTCAGGCCACCCAACTAAAACTGGCACCAGAAGTGATTGCACAGCTCGAACAGGGTGATTTATCAGCCTTTATCTCGCATGCGAGTTTAATGACTGCTGAAGTCGATGAAATGCTCAAAACGATGGCGAAGCAAATCACCAACTTTGACATTCTGTTCAATACAGATGGCAGCTTTAAATTTGGTATTCGTCATGCCGAAGAAGGTACCTTGATCAGCTTTGGCGATGCCTACCATGATGAAGACCATACCCACCATAGCTATGTCCGCAAGCTTCCAATCGGGCAAACTCAAGAGTGGGAGTTAAGCAGTAATGTTGCCAGTCATCCCTTCCATATTCATGTCAATCCATTCCAAGTGGTGAAAATATTGAATGAAAATGGTGTCGATGTCAGTGCCATCGGCAGCTCAGATAAAGATGGTGCAGGAAATATTGACTCGCAATATCATGGAATGAAAGGCGTTTGGAAAGATACGCTCTTCGTCAAACAGGGCTATAAAATCTTTGTACGCAGTAAATACGAAAAATTTGAAGGCGACTTTGTGCTGCACTGCCATATTTTAAACCATGAAGATCAAGGCATGATGGAAACCGTGCGTATTTGTGGCGACCAATATGATTGTAATAGTGAGCCTCCTTCACATCATTCCACTATGGATATGACTGCAAGCGATATGCCTACACACAATCACTAAGACAGATCTCTGCTGTACAAAAGCCCATATCAATATGGGCTTTTTGTTTGCCTAACACTGCGGCTTGCTGCAAAATAACATGATTAATGATATCTAAAATTTATACTGAGGCTGGTCATGACAACGTCTATGGCATTCACATCTTTTTCTCTCAACGGTGTCGATGCACAAAAATTTCTACAAGGGCAAGTGACTTTGCATGTTGAACGCCTTGAAGAAAATGCAACACGCTATACCGCAATCTGCGACCTCAAAGGCCGTATTCATTTTGGTTTATGGCTCACCAAACACAGTGCTGAAAGTTTTTCTATTGTCACTACAGCAGATCAAGCCGAAGAATTTGCCAAACATATTAAAAAATTTGGTGCATTTTCTAAGATGAAACTTGAAGAAACTGGTACAGTTTTTCCAAGTTTAGTCGGTGATGAAACGACATTTTCTTCGGAACCGACGGATGTTGCAGCATGGGAAATTCAAGCGATTCAAGCGGGTCAGGCCTATATCGACCAAGCCATTGAACATGTGTTCCAACCACAAGAGTTACGTCTACATCAGCGTGAAGGTGTCCACTATGACAAAGGCTGTTATTTGGGTCAGGAAGTGATTGCACGTTTATGGTTTAAAGCCAAACCAAAAGCTTGGTTGCATGCAATTCAAGGCACGGGTACTGCTCCTGCACAAGGCGAACAGCTGAATAAAGGCGTACAAGTCGTCAATAGCGCGGCTGTAGAAAATGGTTATGTAGCATTGGTTGTTGCTCGTCCAGAAGCTTTAGAAGAGTTAGATGTAACTGTTTTAGCCTTGCCTGAAGCATTAAATGGTGATGTGGCACGTCCGCAGTCAGCTTAAATAAATTCAGAAGATAGCTACATTTAGCTATCTTCTTTTATAACAAATCTAAGTTTTAAATTTTAAAATTCATCATGTTAATTTGACTATTTTTAAACTAAAATGCACTCCGAATTTTAACAATAAACTATATAACGATGCATCAGACACAATTTCAAGACCCAAAGCATAAGTTAATCGCACTCTACTATGGTGGTTTTTCAATAGACTTCTTTCATAATTCATTTTTTGCTCAGCTCTAAATTATAGATTCCTGCAATTAAATTGAATCTTAAGCCCAGTCTTTTTCCTCGATTACGATATCGCTCGGCAAGGATTTTGAAAGTTTTTA
>NZ_VPBM01000015.1:0-71647 GCF_013418745.1 Acinetobacter sp. YH12126
TACATTGCCGCCTTTGTCTGTACCGCCAACCGTTACAGCATCAGAACCCGCTGAAGCAGTCGTACCTTTTGCGTTAACTGTATATGTATTTTGACCTGTCGCTGCATCCGTTACTTTATCTACGCCTGCAACGTTGGTACCTGCTGCTACAACAGTTTGTGAACCATCGACATAAGCTTTGTTCACAATATGATCGCCGTTAGTGATCGGACCGGTATATGTCGCTCCGCCGTTATTCACTATGAAGCTGTCACCACCTAACTTAGTTTCGCCTGTTACAGTGAGATTTGTCGTTGTTACGCTGTCACCATTGATAACCGTATCGCCCAATGTGATGCTATCGCCATTCAAAATGGTATCGCCCACTGTTACGTTATCAAAGTTTACATCTTTCGCTGTTGAAATCTTGATGCCACCTTGGCCATCATCTTCTAACAGCATGTTGTTGCCAGTAACAAAGTTCGCTTTATTATCCGCTTTGTTTACTGTTTTAACTGTTACGCCATCAATTTGTGTTTCGATTTCTTGTAATGCACTATCAGCAGCAGTCAAGCTGTCTTTAGTTTTATCACTTAAATCAATTGCATAATCAGTTACATTGCCGCCTTTGTCTGTACCGCCAACCGTTACAGCATCAGAACCCGCTGAAGCAGTCGTACCTTTTGCGTTAACTGTATATGTATTTTGACCTGTCGCTGCATCCGTTACTTTATCTACGCCTGCGACGTTGGTACCTGCTGCAACGACTGTTTTTGAAGCAGAAATTGCTTCAGAAATATTTTTATAATTAAAACTATCTACTACAAACGGACCTGTAATATTTCCATTTGAATCTAGCTTGACATCTCCACCAATAATATTTTTTGTACTATTAGCAACGTTTCCTAAAACACTATTAGTTGCATAAAGTTGACTCCCATTAATGGCATCAGTACTTTTATCAGATATCTCACCAGCACCAACATTCTTAATTTGACGTTCTTTCCCTGAAGCCCCCACAGAAACCTGCATGCCAGCATCAGTTACTTGCCCAGCAAAATCACCATAAGTTAAATTATTTAATGTAGTAGAAACCTGTTCAGTCGCATCACTATCCGTTGTCGCGTAAGCGCCTAAAGCAATAGAGTTTTCTTTACTTGATGATGCACCAACACCAACAGCAGTTGATAATCTACCAAGCGCATTTGCATAAGCACCAGTAGCAGTAGCATATTCCCCTTCGGCGTTTGCTACAGTACCTATCGCTATAGCATTATTACCGCCAGATTGAGCACCATCACCAACTGCGACACTGGAAAGCCCACTAGAAACCGAACTAGTGCCAACAACTACAGATCGTTCTCCCTGAGCTTCAGCTGATGCTCCTAATGCGACTGAACTCAAGCCTATACCTTTAGTAAGTGATCCGATTGCAACGGCATACTCCCCACTCTCAGTCGCAGTACCCACAGCTACTGAATTTGTACCAACGGCTTGTGATTGAAACCCCCCAGCAAAAGAACTTTGCCCAACTGCTTCTGTATATGCACCAACAGCGGTAGAAGCAATACCAGTAGCCTTAGCAGTATCACCGCCAGCAAAAGAACTTTGCCCAACTGCTTCTGTATATGCACCAACAGCGGTAGAAGCAATACCAGTAGCCTTAGCAGTATCACCGCCAGCAAAAGCTGAATTTTCACTAGCCTCTGCATTCACCCCAACTGCTGTACTATATTCTTTTGTTGCTTGAGCTGAAGTGCCGATTGCAACTGAATTACTACCACTCGCAGTTGTACCCGTATTATTCCAATCTCTACCCGTTCCAGTTGAACTCCCAATTGCAACTGAGCCAGTACCAGACGCAACACTAGCATGACCAATTGCCGTAGATTTAACGCCTGTAGCTGAGCTAACCGCACCAAATGCTTGAGCAAAGCTTGCAGTCGCCGCTGCCTCACGTCCAATAGCAAGTGCAGCATTACCATTAGTATATGCTCTGTTGCCAATAGCGACGTTATTATTTCCATTTGAATTACTATTTGCACCAATAACAACAGAAGCACCATGGTTATTCGAAACGTCATTAACTGTAGTAGCATTATTGTATGTTGCAGTTGAATTTGAACCAATCACAATTGAACTTCGAGCAATTGCCTTAGCATTATCCCCTATTGCAACAGCTCCGCCAGCAGATTGACTCCCAGCACCCAACTGCATAAACAAAGGCATATTAGGGTTCTGCCAATCAAAAATTACCAAAGTATCATCATTGGCAATGGAACCAGTCGAAGCTGTTCCAGACCCCGAACCTGTAGTTGTAATGATCTTAGTAGCGTTTACTTGCGAAACTCCACCTATACATAAAGACAATAAGGCTAATTTAAATAGATTTGATAATTTCAAGTTTGATTCACGACTTTCACAATAAAGATCAGCCTTAACTTCAATTCCTAAAGTTTTACTTCTATTTTTGGTTTTACTTGTAGCTAGTTCTGAAACTGCAACCCACACCCCTAATGAGGCATTCCATATAACTCTATAGATTTTATTCATATCAAGACCCAAACTGTTAATTTATGTGATAAATATCTCATTTTAACAAAGCGTAAATGCAAAACACAGCACATTTTATTAAAAAAAAAATGTGCATTACACACATATATTACACATAAATGTGTGTTATACACATTTATTTTTGTTTCAAAATTTATCTTTTTGATTACTAATAATTTTTTTATTGATATAATCAAAAAACTAAGTAATAAAAAATATTATTAAGTTTGCTTAAGTAATACACAAAATAACTTTTTGGAATGATTTTTTTGATTCATACTATTGCTTAAGCCCAGATGTAGAAATACAATTAAATTACTGAATTATATAGTTTTTTTGAAAGAGTTTTTTATGCCAGATTCATTATTGCCAATTTCAGAAATTGCAAAAAAAAATGTTTCTAAAGTTATGCACCCTCTGGTATCTTGGCTAATTAGCTCAGGTGTAGGATTTAGTGAATTCTCGCAAGCTTTAAAAATAATCTTTCTAAAACAGTCACTCGTTGAGTTAGAGAAACTGGATAAAAAATTAACTGATTCTTCCATAAGCTTACTCTCAGGTTTAAATAGGAGAGATGTAAGTGAACTAAAAAGTAATCTTCAAAATGATACTGCTATTCAAACTTCTTCAAATATTAGTGCGCGTGTAGTTACATTATGGATTCAAAAAGAATGGCCAAAACAAATTCCTATTACGGGGGAAGGAATAAGTTTTGAGAATTTGGCAAAAGAAATTTCACAAGATAAACACCCTAGAGCCATTATTTTTGAATTAGATCGTCTTGGGCTTATCACTGAAGTTGCAAATACAATAATTCTACATACTGAATCTTTTACCCCTTCTAATAGCTCTTCATATAGCCAAAAATTACTTGCTCAATCTGCTTCAGATCATATTTCATCAGGCTTATCAAATATTTTAATCTCTCCGAACATGTTTCTTGAACAAAATATAAATGCAGATGAATTAACGGAGGAATCAGTTCAAATATTAAAAAATTATACCCATGTTATATGGAAAGAAATGTCAAAAAAATTAGTGGATAAAGCTTTAGAATGCTCACAAAATGATGAGGGAAAATTAAATGCAAAATACCGCTTTAGTATGGGCATATATCAGTTTGATGAATTGTTAAAAAAAGATAATCCTGAAAAATAGATACCTAACACGTTATTAATAAAGTATATTAAATAATAAATTTTTCACATAAAAAGGATATTCATAGTGAACAAACCTTTTTTTTATTTAATATCAGTTTTTCTTATTAGTGCTTGTGGGGATGATTTAGGTTCATTAAACACTGGCGGTGTATCTTTAGGCGGTACAGGTTTGCCTACTGCTGGCGGAGGTAATATTCCACCGTTAACTACTGAAGAAGAAACTAATGACTATATTATTTGGACAAAAGGTGTATACACACAAGTTTGTGAAAACTTAACAATTTCATCATATTTTCAAAACAGTGAGACAAATGAAGCTATTTTGAAAGATGGACATGGTACTTTTCTAATAGATACTAATGCAAAACCCACTTCAAATTTAACACTTGTTCTTACTGTTAAAAATAATAATCTTTATCCTATTTATGAGTATAGATATAAATGTGAACCACCTGTAATTCTGAGAGATCAAAATCAAAACATTTATGAACCAATAGAAGACCCTCAATGTTCTAATACTTCGGATGAATATCAGATACTTATGCCTTCTGATACATGGAATTATACTTTAAAATATAATATTCCTAAATATACTCAAGCATGGAATATGAAGTACGATAAAGAGTTCTCTATTAACCAATATTCACCTATTAATCAAAGATTAAAATGCTCTACTTTTAGTCTAGATTTTTTAGTTGAAAAAATGTAAGAATAAATTTATCAAATAAAATTAATGCTCTAGTTATGGCTGCCTTATAGAGCTGGCCATAAGCTTACCGTGTATCACATATACTTAAATAAAAATAGATTAATGATAACATTTTAGTATTTCATGGCTTTGTTGCACAAAGCTGTTCTTGAGGGCTTCTTCAGCAATATAATTTTCAAATGAAGAAGTCTACACACAAAATCTACCGCACAACCAATTGGCCCGCATATAACAGAGCCCTCATTAATCGTGGGAATATTGCTATTTGGTTCGATCCAAAGACCCAGTGGTATGCACAATCACAAGGCAAACATGGACGAAATCAAACTTACTCCGATACTGCTATTCAATGCTGCTTAATGATCAAATCTTTATTTTAATTGTCTTTGCGAATGGTCAAAGGCTTTGTCCAAAGTCTGATTAAGCTTTGTGGATTAGATTGGATAGCGCCAGATTACTCCACACTGTGCAGAAGACAAAGGCATATCGATATTGCAATTGGCTATCAAAAAAGTAGTGGTGGTCTCCATCTACTCGTAGACTCTACTGGCCTAAAGTTTTTAGGTGAAGGTGAATGGAAGCGTAAGAAACATGGACCTGAATATCGTCGCCAATGGCGTAAACTTCATATTGATATCGATGCTGAAACCCTTCAAATACGTGCTGTACAACTCACCGCAAATAATGTCAGTGATTCACAGGTACTGGAAGGTTTACTTGCTCAAATCCCATTAGATGAACAAATCGATTCTGTCTATACAGATGGTGCTTATGACACAAAACGATGCCATCAGGTCATTGCAGATCGGCAAGCACATGCGGTGATTCCACCTAGAAAAAATGTGAAACCATGGAAAGATACAAAGAGTAGCTCGCTAGAGCGAAATGAATTACTTCGAACAGTTACACGTTTAGGCAGGACACTATGGAAAAAATGGTCAGGCTATCATCGGCGAAGTCTGGTTGAAACCAAGATGCATTGCATTAAATTATTAGGAGATAAACTCAGTGCAAGGAGTTTAGATAGCCAAGTGAATGAGATTCATGCACGTGTAGCAGTCCTCAACAGAATTACGGAATTAGGTCGACCACTTACCCAAGTTAGGCCTTAAATTTGGCTCAATTAGGGGCGCTTTACATTTTAAATCTTTGTGCAACAAAGCCGTTGGATATTACTCAAATTAAATGCCGTAATAAGCACCACAACATACTATAAAAGGCTTATAAATTATAGAATTCCGATTTTTTACAATAAGTGATAATAAAGTTTGTTTATTTTCATCAAGCTTTAATGTCGCACCTCACGTTTGAATTCGCCATGTATTAACAAACTAAAGATTACTACTGTAATCTTTAGTAGCCACATAATGTATGAAGTTATCTCAATGTAAGTTGCTTCTTATGCCACTCTAATATTTCCTGGTAATCATAATAGACTCCTGCCTGACGAGCTGGACCAGACTTTAAGGGTTTGGGGAAACTTTCATCAGCTAAAGATATTTTTCTTAATTGATTCACGGATATATCTAATAGCTTACAAACTACTTTTTTCTTTATCCATAATGGTGAAATTTGTAATTCATTATTTAATATAGAGTTATTGTTTTTATCAGTTACCATTGATAGTTACCTTGATGTGAAAAATAAAAATTTTCTGAAACTTCTTATCCATCCCATAGTAAATATCCATTTTCTGCTCCTTGAGCATATGCCCATTCTGCAACCCTATGTGACCTCTCCTTATCTGTCAAAAATCCAAGTGCAGATATTCGCCCCACAATGATTAAATCATGTTGTTCATTACGTTCCTGCCATTTATAAAGAAATTCATGTGAGGCCAATAGATTGCTTTTCTTAGAATTACAGCGGGAATCGGCTAACACAAAGTTATGCCCGGTATCTGATGGATACATTGACCAAGGAATAAAATGGTCTACGGCGTAATTATTCTTTTTCATTTCCTTATTACAGTAAAAGCATCTGCACTCCTGCATCTCTACCAATACTGTAGCAACTGCATTAAGCTGATTTCGGCTCGGCTCAAACATAAATTACTCAAGGTTTGGTAACTTATTCAAAATCTCGGCATTACTACTATTTCTACGAATATAATCAATCCAGCGCTTCTGACAGAGTTCTTCAATAATTTCACTAAATTGTCGTAAGCAATACATGACTTGCGGTAATAGAATTAATTGCTTCCCTGATTGCTCAAGCCGGTATAGAAACTCAAAGTTTTGTCCATTGATGTTTTGCAGATAACGGACTGGCATGTCTTTTACAGTGCGAGCGACATCTTTAACTAGCTTCAACCACACCAATGAATCTCGTCTTAACAGTCCAAGGGATAAGTAACTCTGACGAAGCCCAATGATTCGATTTACAATCGCTGCTTGCTTACCATTATTTTGATTTAAGATCAGTTGGCCTTCATCATTAAAGGTATATGGCACTGCTTGCTTCCAATATAGCTCGATAAACTTCTCAGCAATATCCGTATATTCGAGTGATAGACTCTCACCTGAATCTTTACCTTTTTCAATAGCTAATCGGCTTAGGCTAATCAGCAACGCAAATTTATAGGTGCTACTAAAACTACCCGACTGTAAAATCAGCTGAATATTTTTTAAGAATTTAAGTTGTTCTTGTGCAGCAGGTATATGCACATTAATCCTCTACTAAATAGATAATATAATTCGGATCATTCATTAAACATAGTCAAAGTATTCACCAAGTTTAATTCACGACAAAGCATGAAATTTGTCTGCTCGAATAACCTTTCAAACACTGGATGCCCTGATAATTGCTGAGTACCACGAAATGGATGATCCCGATATTCTGGCATTACCGGAAACTCTGCATTCCTCACTCTCAGCTCAAAGCTCAATGCATCAAACCAGTCTTTATCAAAGCTCTTGTCTTGAAGTTTAACCAGCTCGTTTGCCGCTACCGGGTACGTCACCCAGAGCTTACGCATCATGCCCTGTTGCTCAACTTCCTTTGTATAGCTATCCGTTTCTGACTCAAGAACAGAAGAAATCATATTCGTAATTTCCCGAATGTGCTTTTGAATGTTCTTGTAAACATTCAACTGTGGGAATCCTCTCTGCAGGGCGATTAACTCATTTCGGAATTTCCTTAAAGAATCTTGTGAGAGATTATCATTGGCAATATCGAAAGACTCCTTATTACCAAAGTTCGAGCGATCTTCCATGATCATAGGCCCACAGATATAGATATTTTCAGGAATGGTCAAAGCATCTTCCTGATCGCTAATAGTGAGTAATCTGGACTTAAGCGAATGATTGTCTCGGCACCATTTCTCGTAGAACTGAAGTTCTTTTAACTCAGGTGTTAATGTAGGTGTGTAAAAACTTCGGTATTTGTTGGTCTTAGTGCTATAGGTGGAACTGAGCTTATTTGCTGAGTAAACCGTTTGGGCCTTCTCTACCACAGCCTTAAGTCTACCTACCAACTCACCTTCAGTTGCAACAATTTTATAAAGAACACTATTCACGTCCTTCATAAAATCCCTAATCAAAGAAGCTAAACCCGGTTTATCACTGGCTTTATCCTTCACCTCACCAATTGGGATCATGGCAATCTGAGTTTTTTTGAAGCCAGCATCCCCAGTGATACGAGTGTATAAAGTCCCACGAATAAGCATGAAAATTGAGAGCATATCCAATGAGCTCTTAACTTTATATTCAAGCTCTGTCTGAGTTTCATCATTAGATACCAAGTAGAAATCTTCTACCAGAATCGTCAGCAAACGATCACGTTCATCGCCGTTGACCCACTCATTTTTCTCTTTATCCAAATATCCACCACGTCCCCGGTAAACAAGCTGGGCGATTTCCATTAAAGAGGCTTCAATTGCGAAACGAGGCATGGCAGCAATGATTGAATCACAGTTCGGGAATGAAATCCCCCTAGCCGCAGTCGAAGTAATCAGTACGACTAGCAATGTCTCTTTGCGATCCAGCAACTCTGTACGGTGGTATCCCATTAACTGGCTATCAAAAATGCCAATCTTAGAGCGTTCAACCACTCCTTCATCGACTAATGCATCTCTGAGTGCAGCCAATGCATTTTTATCCTGAGCAAAGTAGATGACTTGCTTTTTACCATCCTCAAGATTCTTTTGAATAAGCTCGATAGCAGTCTGTTGAGTCTTTTCCCCAGCTTTCTGGCGAAATAGATGAGTCAGGTTCTTATCCAAGCCAAAATCATCTGTTTCAGGGACTACGGCGTATTGCTTGAGCATATATTGGATTTTAAGATCACTTGCCGGGTAACAGTTCGCCATGATATGGATACTAGAACAAACACAGTTACCATCATCCAGATCTGCAGTCTGCATCTTGAATGGGAAATTACCCAAAGATGGAGAGATGAACATTTTTGCTGGTAACTGGTCCTGTTTCTTCATGTAATTTTGGATTGCATTCACATTACTAAGGGATGCATCTGCAAGAATCACAGTCACCGTAAATGGAGAATTACCTTGAAACGGTTCAATGAAGTTTTTGGAAAGGAATTTCAACATCTCATTGATAAAAGTACGAGTGCCTGAATCCCCTGTAATTTCATCAAACATCACCACAATGTTAGGGAACTTTTTGGCAAACTCTCTCCGTTCGATTTTGGCCTCTGTCGGCTTCTTATCGATTTTGTATTGGAACATTTTTTCCAGCCCATCCAAACTGGAAGCTGCCACAGTTTTACTTTGGGTTTCCCTTGGGTTTCGTGGTCCAGCTGGTGTGGTGTTATATGGCATGAATGCCTGACTTGCTACAGTCATCGTCAGCTTATTGAGCTCTGGATGGAATACAAGTAATTGCTGTGTCGCTTCCCCTAATGAATCAAACACTCTGGCAAACTTCTTATTGGTTGCCGTAATTTTAGATTCTGAGGTATTGGCATAGCGTCTATTGGCATTTGCATTCTGTTCCAGGTCTTTGAGCTTCCGGTATTCATCTTGTTTGAACAATAGAACACTTGAGCCATGATCTATCTTCATATCTTCAACACCACCCACAATAGCGGCACCACGAGCATTCACCTTACAATCCGTATTGTGAATCTTCGAATAGATTTGCTGTGCCTGTGTCACCACATCACTGTTACTGGTAATCGTGGCTGAGATTTTGGATAAATCCCCGACTACATCATCATTAATCAACACTCGTGGACTGGTATAAAAGAAGAAAAAGCCTTCCAAATCTGCCAATAAGGTCTTAACGCTCGATGTTTTCCCGATCCCCGGCGTACCAGTCAAACAAATGAAATTCACTTGGCCTTGTTTACTTTCTTTCAGTGCCAATACTACGGCGCATTTATGCAAATCACGTAAGGTAAATGACGATTTATTCTCAATTTTTCCTTTATGAATTGCTTTAAACTCTGCCTGAACCATCTCTTTAAGTTTTTGATTATGATCTTCATCATCGACTTGCCGATCTATCAAGTCAAAAACCCACTCTAAAGACAGTGGTTGGTTAGGATTTACAAAATCCTTAAGCCTTTCAGTAATAGCGAAAGTAAGGTCCTGACCGTAGGAGATATCGCTAATATTTTTGGACACGATTTCCGAGATGTTTTTTACAGGTTCATTCACCAGATAATTCAGAATCTCAACTTGCAGTTTCGTACGTTCATCCATATCGTCCAGACTCAGAACGTTATCCTGATACTCCTTGCCCAGCTGATACATAATTTCCAGCTCTGGAGATTTATCTTTATCCGAAAATTCAGCAGAAATGTATTCACTTCCCCGGCTGGTGATCGCCATCACACTCAGACGAATATTTGGAATGTCATCTTGTTCAAACTTCCATTTAAAAGAATCAACAAAAGTGGTTGCATACGAACAGCCTTGCGCCATCTTAAATAGGACTTTTTCCTTACGGACATAGGCTCTCAAGTATTCACGTAGTTTTTTTGAGAACTTAAATGGGATCTCTTGAGCTTCTGCATTCACGTATGAGAAAACACTTTGCGATTCAGAATGTTTGATGTAACGCTTGTACTCTTGCAAATAGGTACAAGAATCCTTGGCGTTGAATTGTTCTGGTTCACCTAAAACGTAAAATAATGAATATTCCTGAACCAGCACATGATAGTTGGCTTTGACTTTGATTACCGCCAAGAAATCAGCACGACCAAACATACCCTTACCAAACATTTTAGCGTGGGTAAGACTGAATTGTTGATTCCATGTTTCCAACGCCTTCTCCTTGAAGGCTTTAATAGCAATGTGTTCTTCCTCAGTTGTGTAGTCATCTACAATGGTCTGGGTTATATCATTTGGCATTGTCAGTGGACACCAGATGCCAGATAAGCTCCAATTTGGTCTTGCATTCGCCGTTTTAGCCCTTGCAATACCTTTTGGCTTGATCTTTCTTAGAAACTCACGAGTATTGGTATAACCATGCCCGAATCCAGTTTTTATCAATTGCTGAAAATAGCTTTCGATATTTTCATGGATAGCGGCATTAATGACATCGCTATATAGCGCTTCCTTCATTTCCTGAAAGACATCAGCAATCTGTTTACTATTCCATTCTGCTACTACAGGATGACTGGCTGATAATAGCTTTGCATCAAGCAAAGCCATAATCGAACCACGTTTAACAGCGATCTCATAAACCTCGCCCCAAACTTTGGCTTCATTGTTCACCACGGCGCTTACTCCACATCAGTCGCTAAAATTTCTTCAGCTCCCTCTGGAGACGGCTCGATTGGCTCAATCAAGTCTTCATTCATCAGAATAACGTATTCTTCGAGCTTGCCGATTAAGGCTGGCAGACTCATGACGACTTCGCCTTTATTTAGACGACTCGACACTATGACTTCACCAAGCTCTTGAATGCCAGTAGTGCCACGAATATGGGAAGGCTCAAGTACCGGAGTGAAGTTTTTGCCAGCTGTAGGACGTTCAGACTCAAAGTAATGCAGACCACGCAATACAGAGCGAATTGATTTCATTTCATTGGAATCATTCACATCAATAATTTTACTGTGCAATCTGATTCGCTTATCGTTATGAATCGAATGCTCCTGACTGGTTAGCATATAGAAATACGAGCAAATACCATTCTGAGTACGAACACCCACAGTACGTTTAGTCGCAAAGCTATATACGGACAAGGATTGTTTATATTCTTTTTGATTGATGATCGCAGTATGGTACTGATGGTGCGGTACCTCATAGACACGACTGTTATCACTGGTTTTTAAGCTCAGTGCTGGGATCGTATCAGACTGGAATGGATAGAAATTCATATTCGGGAACAACTGATCAAGTTGATCCAAAGCACTTTCACTTTCATGAATCAAGTTGCTGGTTTCAGTCTTACCGATCTTACGCTGTGCAAAATGGTGTGAAAGCAATACAACATCTTCAAAACCATCTGACTGCAGTTTTTCGATGATACGGTGCATCGCCTTACTTGTTCTCAGATTGTCTTCAGCAACTGGGGCATGACTGACCTTCTGTAGTGATAAGCGACCCTGTTTATCGTTGATACGCTCAAGTGTATAGACGTAGCAGATGTAGCCATAATCTGGTTTAAGAAGTAGCAAATCCTTCTGATGCTGATACTTAAATTCCACATCATTCTCAGGTCGAGAGTTATAACTAATACAGGCAATTTTGTCCTTAGTGCCCTCAAATGGGATGATGATTTCTGAATATCCTGACAGTGCTTCAATTGCAGCCTGAATACGGTAAGTCACTGTTTTATCCATAGCGAGATTCACCGGGGCACAAACTCGCTCACCATTTTGATTACCATAAGGCATAGGATCTGGTTGATACTTAAGGCCCTGTACCTTCACAATAGCATCATCATTGTTCAGCAACTTCTCAAGGGTATAAGCGGTGGCATACGCTCGTTTACACTCAGGATTAAACCCACCTTTTTGGATCTTTTTTGATTTCCTTTGAAATTGGGCTTTTTCTTCATTCTCATGTTCATCAACTGAGTCAATTCGCATTACAGGTACATATAAGCGCTCTTCAATACCCAGTTGATTTTTTACTTCTTTAATCAGATGTTTAAGGAATAGATGAATCGCAATCGAAAAACATGACGTACTGATGATCAAAGCATTTTCTTTTTCATCCAAACATAATTGAGCATGGCCGCCTTTTAAGTCACTCAATCGAAATAGCTTAGATGAATAATGAATCATGACCTTGTATTTAGATAACAAGTTGTCATAACTTAAGCTCTCAGGATGATAAAAATGTGGCAGCCCATTGTCGCTGACCTTCTTGTTGGTCGGCACCATCAATACTGGTAAACAAGGAATATTCAGATTACGAGCGACATCAAATTGATCTAGGTCGGTATTAGGATTCTCAATCGGTACCAACGTTCGAATTTTCAGTGTGGAATTAAACTCAATCTCGCTTAGGGCTTTACGAGCATAATCATTCTTTCGAATGATTTCGTCTTGGCTCATTTTCGCCAACTTTTTACGGCTAGCATCCACTATCGAGATGTAGCTGTAAAAGTTCGATTCTTTACCCTTAAATATACTAAAGAACTGTTCCGCATCTTCACCAATTGAACTCTTGAATACATCTAGATTCACAATACTTGGAAGGATGTAGAGTACAGTTTTAAGACTACTATCCTTTTCCATCTCACTAATGATGGAATCCAGATTCGCTTTTAGCGCTGTAGTGATCGTAGACGTGATCACCTCCATTCGCTCATGCATTTTTTCGGTATTGAGCTTTTCGTCTAAGATACGAGTAAGGTTAAGTCGTATTTTTTGAGGATTCTTGAATGCATCAACCAGTTTATTGAATGCCCCTTCAAAATCTGAAATCTTCATGTCTGCCCCAGATAGGACGAAGTACATCATAATGAGCTGGAACATCTCTACTTGAGCAACGCGATCTGAGCACTCTTTGCTTAATCGTTCTTCAGAAATCGGCTGACCTTTATCATCAACAATATCCTTCAGCAGCAATGCTTTATTGATAGTATGCAGACGAGCTTCATAAGCAGTCAGCATAGTATCTGCACCCGAACGGTTGCATTTGCTTGTCTTATAATTGATCTGCAACTTAGAGTTAAATGAACTTACTTTTTCCTCTTTAACAAACTCCCCATTCACCCGAAAGGCATAAGTGACTTCACGTTTTAGAGATAGCCCTTCCTTATCCTCATGACGAATATCATTCATTTCAATTTTTGGTTTTACCCAGATTGGCAAAGCATCTGTTGCTCCAACATAGGCCAGCAAACCATTAAAATCAACTTTACCTACAGCTCCATAGATAGCACCAAAGTCAATACCATAGTCCTTAATGGTTTCCGTTGTTTCCTCATTCCATGGAGCAATTCGATTACCAAAAATCTGAAAGAAAGCAATTGCTTTACGGATATAGGAAACAGCGGACTCACGCTTGAAATCGTTACGCTCAGTCTTATCAATGTGATCCGCAATGATTTCCATAATTTTGAAGCAATTTCGGATACGAGCTCGTGATAGTGCTTTGATTTCTACGAAATGAAGTAGATTTTGGATATCATTATTTTCAGCAGAACATTCATCATCAAGAATTTCCTGCATACGTTCAGCAACCTCTAATGGCATCTTTTCACCAGCTGGGTAGGACTGCTTCACAATGGCTTTGATTGCCTCGCAAACCTCTTTCACCCATTGAGGTTTGCTGATTTCTTCAGTAACAGTGAAAAGTCGTAATTCGCCATCTTTTGCTTTTAAGTCGTTTGTATATTGCAAAGAAGCTACTTTAGATTGTCCTTTGACTTGCATAGGATACTGAGAATTTTTGGCAATCACTGGATCAGAATATTTGAGATCGCCTAAGAATTGGTTGAGAGAATTTAGTGCCATACCTGTCGGAGCATTTTGAAGTACTTGCTGAACAATTTCAGACATCACTTGGTCTAAATCACGATAGGTCTGGGCAGTTTTAGCTTCAGATTCCTTATCAAATAAAGTGCTTATTCTGAGTTTTGAATCTTCAGGTAATAATTGAATATCTTTGATGATGTTATAAATTGGCTTTGAATCGTTTTTAGTCCCGATCTGCTTAAATACTGCAGACACAAAAGCGGTCGCATCAAAATGCAGATTATGAGAAGGCCCATAATAATTGAAGAAATGATCTGATTGATGGTTTTTAAGAGTCCCCACCATGGCTTTTAATAAAGGGGAAAGAATTATTTTAGGTGCGAGTGTACTTAGTTCAGTACTAGAACCATTGTTATTTAATTGCATTAAGTTTTATCCATGACAAAGTTGGCACTAAGAGGTATTTTTATATTTATTAAATATCAAAATCCTCTGTCTGAACTTTGATCATATTTTTTTCAATTAAGAATGTAAATATAAGCCTTATATTAAATTTTTTTCTTCACTCTACACTGACTGTAAAATCAGCTGAATATTCTTTAGAAATTTGAGTTGTTCTTGTGCAGTGGGAATAAAATTAAGCATGTTTTTTCCAAAGCAGATTGAGCCATTCCTCATTACGATCAGGACGCTTATCTACAGTAATCCATTGTTTTAATACAGTAACCCTATCCAACTGATCTAGTAATTCTTTAGCTTGTTCTTCATCTAAATCGGTAAATGCTCTACCATCTTTTACTCGGTCTATTGTGCCGTATTTAAATGACATATAACAAACACCCCCACAGCGTAATGCAGCATGAATACGTTTTAAAACATCAGGGATGTCTATTACGAGCACAATGTAGTAAAGAGGCACATGCCCATACCCCATCATAAACATCGTGCATATCAAGCTCATAAAAACTTTGCTGCTGAACAGCGATACCAGTCAGTTGGCTCGCTCGTTCGACCAATACTTCAGAATAGTCGATAGCATCAACTTGATAGCCTTTATTTTTAATAAGCCAAAGTGTCACGCCCTGAGCCACAGCCTAAATCCAGGATGCGTGCTGAATCTGGCAACTCAGCTAAAAATGGTTGGTATAGGCTTTCCATATCCACATACAACGTGGCTTGTAAAAATTGATCTGCGTATTGGTTGTAATAGTCTATTGTTTTCATATTGGTTGCTTAGGTGCATATTCTTGCCCAATTGGACACTTAATAGTATATCGTACTGGACACAGATTCTTCTTTTAATTGGACACTCTTATTTTCAGACACTCTTTGCATCTAAAACGAAATTTAAACGAAAAAAGTAAAATGATTCCTATGAAAAAAGCGGTTATTGCACTGAGTTGCTTAAGTATACTTTTGATGGCCTGTTCCTCGCTTCTTAATCCAAGTATTCAGAATTCACTAAAAGAAGTGAGAACATCAAAATTCCTAAAAAATGAAGATAAAACAAAAACCATTGGTGGGATTGATGCAAATAGTAATGGTGTGCGTGATGATATTGAGGGATACATAAAGCTCAAATATGGGAATAACCCTGAATTTGTTAGCGTATATATGCAGTATGCACAAGAATTACGAAGAAAGCTGACTTTGGCTAGTGATGATCGTGAGGTCTATCGTAGAGCGTCACACGAAGTTAGTAGAAAAATGGTTTGTGCTGCGAAAATTGACTATAAAGTTGAGCCTGAAAAAATGTATCGGGACACAATGATCATTTATGCCCTGTCGGTGAATACTAAGCAACGTAAGGCTGAAAGTAATCGTATTAGCTCGTTGGTGAGTGGCATGGTATTCACATTACCAACTGAGGAACACTGCAAAATTAATGAATACGTTTATTAAAGTGTCCAACTTAAAGAAGAATGGGTGTCCAAATACTTATTGATTTTGCACTTAGGCTAAACACTGACCCCAGTCTACTAAAAAACAAAAAAATAAGGGAGCATTTGCTCCCTTATCTTTTTAGTCAAATAAATCTGCTCTGACTTCTTCCAAAGCACGATCTGACTTAAAGCGATTACATATCGGGTGAATAATTGCTCCATTTTCTAAAACACCGTAACCACCTTCTGCTTTCGATTCTCGATGATCTACTTCAGTTGACTCAAGGTATAAAGCGCTATCACATACTTCGCAATAGCTCCATATTTTCCTTTCCTCACGTTGATAAAGATTTCTTTTGGTCGCGAGTGAAAAATTTAGAGGTTTTTTCTTCTTTGTTAGTCTTACTGATTTCACAAAGCTCACAACATCATCCACAATACTCTCATCATAATCACCACCAAAACGGTCAAGGTAAAAATCATTAAAATTAATATAATCAAATGATTGACTCATCGAAAGAATGACCGTGTTCAAACAAACTTCATCTTCAAAATCTAAATTCATATTGAGTCCAATACAGATAAAGGCTTGATACACGTTCTTCAATCGCTCATGTGATCTGATCCCGCTACCAAACTTACCTACAGTTTCTTTGATCGCCACAGGAATTTTTTCAATTAAACTTTCAACACCACGGCGTGCTCGAGTAAATCCAATAAAATCTATCTTTTTATTCTGTATTTCAAAACAGTCTTCTTGAATTTCACAGACGATAGAGAACCAGGCCAAAAAGGATGTCACTTGAAAACGATTATCTTTATAAAAATATAGTTTTGGGTGTAAGCCTAGACTTGGAATCCGAATACTAATTGCTGGTGTAGCGATACGACACAGCACAACTCTAAGTTTTAGCATTAAATTTTCTACACGCTGACCTTGGTCTATACTCACAGTATTCTGACTAGTATCACCAAACATGATATTCAGGAGTTCATTGACCAAGCCGATTTTTTTACCGTGTGTTAAATCCGGCTCTAAAAGTATTATCTTAAAAAGATGATCATGAATTTGCTCACCCAAAGTAATCACTTCATTTATCCGATCGTAATTCAGTTCAGCCAAGTTGGATTTATTATCGTTTATATAACAACACGCATAAATCACATAAAAAGCATCACTCCCCCTATTCTGTAAATGATATTCTTCATCTGGATCTAATCGCTTCGTATCCGAATTGATTGAACAAAAGGCTTTTCGAGCTTCCTCAGGTGTCCCAATGACTTCAATAAAATTAATTTTGGTTGATTTTAATTTTTGCTGATACTCAGAATCGCTACATAACTCTTGAAAATCAGCTAATCCACCTAATCGATTACGAATCTGACGAATATCTCGTTTTTGTGGTGCCGTGAATTTTGGGGCTCCTGCTACTTGCTCATCAATAAAGTATCTTTTGATCCAAGCATAAATGATTGAAATCCTGTGCCCACCATCGATAATATAAATATTGCCAGTGGCATCTTTCCAATAGCGAACGCATAAATTGACATTACGATCATTCAAACATTTTAGAATAAACTTCTGAATTTCAGCAGGGCTCCAACACTCTGTGGAGCGTTGATTGTCTGCCTTATATAGTTTTTCTAGAATCTCATGGTTGGCGAAGTCATAAAGTGATATTTCAAAATTATTGTGCAGATTTGAGTGTGACATTTCGTCAAGCAGCATCATTTTTCTTTGAATAATATTGGTTAAAAGCTTAGTACGAGCCATTTTATTTTCTCTAGGCAATACTTCTCTAGATCTCGTGAGATTACGAAATTAGAAGTAATTAAAATTAAAATCAGTGATAAATGAATTAAAAACTCATTAACTCAGAAGTATCTTTTTGCTAGAGAAAAAACAGATAGAAATAATATAAAGACGCATTTTAAACCTCGTTGATAGATTGTCGTTTGCCAATATCCTTTCCACGAGATGGAGGCAAACCAAATAGGGTGTGGAAATACCGCTCAACGAAACGGCCAGTCAAAGACTGCCCTACCTGGCTTACCATAAAAGCGCCATGTAGACACAAAAGAGCCACTAAAAGCGACTCTTTAGTTCGTTGAGTAACAGGTTTCCACGCCTGGTCACAGATTTTGCTGTAACATCTTTATCTTATGCGCATAAATTCAATTGGTCAAATTTTATGATCAATATTTAATCAATTGATTCAAAAATAATTACCTATATTTTTAGAGGCTTAAGAATACAGATAAGTATCTTATAATTTCTACAATATTTAGTTGCTGTAAACTGATCGCAATGAAACTCTATATATTTAAGCAGCGTGATTTAATAAAGGAAGTAGATTGAAACTGCAAATTTTATCTGATACTCACAATTCTAAATATTCAATATCAGAGCAAGCTGATGTCATTATTCACGCTGGCGATTTTTCTAATCGCTTAAGTGGTACAATTGAGTTTGCCGAAAAATGTAAATCTCTGAATAAAAAATTTATCTTTGTTTTAGGTAATCATGATTACTACAGCTCTAACTATAGTTCAGTCGTGAATTTCTTGAAAGAAAACTACCCAAAAAATGCACTACTTGATGACAACCATATCAAAATTCAAGATAAAATATTTGTAGGTGGCACGCTGTTTACGAATTTTCGCTCCAATTCACCACTTACATCTCCTGAGGTACTTTTACAGTCCCAAAAAGATGCTGAACAATCGATTTATGATTTTGATCAAATCATGATTAGCAATGAAAATAGACCTATAACCGCCGATGACTACATAAAACTATTTAAAAAATATCATCAAAATATTTTGCAGTTTAGAGGGCAAGATCATGTGATTGTTATTACGCATTTTCCACCTCATTTAGCTTGTCTTGATCCATATTGGGGTACGCATCCTGTTGCATCAGCCCTCAATCCCTATTTTATTAATGACCTAGATGTAAAAGGCTTTAAGTTATGGATTGCAGGACATACGCATACATCAGTGGATACTGTAGTCGATGGATGTAGATTAGTGATCAATCCTTTGGGTTATCCACCAGAGCAAGGTAAAAATGGGTTTAGAGAAAATTTGATCATCGAAGTTTAAATAGATATATTTTTCTGAAACTTTTTTAAAGCGTTAGATAACTCGATTTTAACTAAATGTGCGGAATTCTCCATCTATAATCTGTGATTTAGATGGAGATGGATAGCACGCCTTTTCAGTCGGGTCTCTCTTGGTTTTGGATGTATTCTCGAATTACATCAATTGTCGCTCCACCTGTTGTAAGTAGACAGTATGCCCTCGTCCAAAGCACAGGTTTCCAATAATAAGGTTTTAGTTCTTCACCGAACTCCTTGCGTATCAGTCTGCTTGATACAGTTTTTAGATTATTGATGAATTTACTTGGCATGATGTTCGGGTGCATATCTAACAATAAGTGAATATGATCAGCTTCACCATTGAACTCAATCAAGTCAATCTCCCAATCAGCACAGTTCTTTTTTACAATTTCTTCAAGCCGATTGATCATCTCATTTGAAAGGCATTTCTTGCGATATTTTGTTACCAACACTAAATGATATGTAAGTTTATAAACACAGTGATAATGTGACTTCATTACATTTACACTAAGCAATTAATTTGCTAAATTATAACCATGAAACAACCTTTTTTGAAAGCGTATAAATATCGCATCTATCCTACTTCTGAGCAGAAAGTGCAATTTGAAAAGCACTTCGGATGCACTCGCTTTATTTTCAATTGGGCTTTAGCACTTCAAACTAAAGCTCATTCTGAAACTCAAAAATTATTATCAAAAAAGGATATTCAAGACCAATTAGTTGCCATGAAAAAACAACCTGAATTCGAATGGTTGAACGAGGTGAATAGTCAATCACTTCTTAGTGGGTTACTTCACCTACACACTGCTTACAACAACTTTTTTCAGCGATTAAAGAAAGGCAAGGTTGAATTCAGAAAGATCAAAGGATATAAACCAAATCCTGATGAAAAACGCCCATTAAGTCATCTTGTCGGCTACCCACGGTTCAAATCCAAGAAAATACCGCAACGGTCTTATCAATGCCCTCAGCACGCAACAGTGAGCTTTGAGAACGGATTACTTCATCTACCTAAAATTAAAGGGATAAAAACTGTATTTAGTCGGGTATTTAATGGGAAAATCAAAACTGTCACCATTAGCAAAACAGCGACAGGTAAGTATTATGCTTCGATTTTGGTCGAGTCAGAGTTAGAACTTGTTGCATCAACAACAATTCAAGCTGATCAAACCATCGGAATTGATATGGGTTTGAATCACATGCTCATTCAATCCGATGGTAATAAGGTTGAAAATCCAAAATACTTGCGACAGGCTCAAAACCGACTATCCATACAGCAGAAGATATTTGCTCGAAAGAAGAAAGAATCAAAGAATTATCAACGTCAAAAATTAAGTGTTGCATTCATCCATGAAAAAGTGCGCCTGCAACGCTTAGACCTACATCACAAACTCACGCATTACTTGATCTGTGAAAACCAAGCGACCACGTATGCTGTAGAAGATTTAGGGATAAAAAATATGGTAAGAAATCGAAAACTAGCCAAGTCTATTTCGGATGTGGCTTGGGGTCAATTTCTTACGATATTGCAATACAAGGCAAAATGGTTCGGTAAGAATGTGCTACAAATTGGAAGATTCGTTCCAAGTTCTAAAGCATGTTCATGTTGTGGTTATACTATGGCAAAATTGCCACTAAGCATAAGAGAATGGCAATGTCCTGACTGTGAAACAGTGCATGATCGTGATTTGAATGCAAGCTTGAATATACGCAATTTCGCTTTAGCTGATGCACTAGGACATAGTGCTGTATAAAGAGTTCCTGTACCGCCATACTGTCAGCGCAGTGCGGTATCGAAAGGTGCAATCTCTAAGATTGCATGGGTCGCAAAGATTCCCCCACCATAGCTCTTAGCTTGGTGGTGGGAGTATGTCAAGTCTTGATGCTACATCTTGATATGTTATAATTTGTACATCAAAATGATGTACTTATTGGTGAAGAAATGGCTAATTTAGCAACTGAACGAATTAATGTTCGTTCAACAGCAGATGCAAAGAATGTGATTGAGCAAGCTGCGAATTTATTAGGCCTCAGTGTAAGTTCTTTTATGCTGCAATCCTCCTTTGAACGAGCAAAAGACTTACTTAAATCTAACCATGAGTTGAAAGTAAATAATGCTGATCGTGATATGTTAATGAATTTGCTTGAAAATCCACGCCCTGCAAACGATGAAATGAAGAAATTAATGAGTTTATTAGATGAGAATTGAGATTTTACAAACTCATCACCAAAGAAAATCATTTAATTGTGGGCAAGATGACTTAAATAAGTTCATTAAACAATATGCGTCCCAACATCAGAAATCAGGGACAAGTAAAACGTATGTTGCTGTTGATCATGCTTCAAATGTGATAGGGTTTTACTGTCTATCTAGTACCTCTATTGGATTCGATTTAGTAGATACCGTACTCACCAAACGCTTACCTCGTTATCCACTCCCTTGTGTTGTTGTAGGTCGCTTTGCCGTTGATAAAGTGACTCAAGGGCAAGGAATTGGAAAAGTGCTTTTAGCACATGCTCTCAAACAAGTTTCAAAAGTTGCTCAAATTATTGGTGTAAATTTTGTTGTAATACATGCAAAAGATCAAAAAGCGATGGAATTTTATCAGCGTTTTGGCTTCATTTCTTTAACCTCAAATCCATTAACATTAATATATCCAGTGAATGAAATTCCTAATTTTAATTAAAGTGGTCTACTAGGAATACAAGTAACTGGCAAACTATGAATGAGAATTGGTGACAGACCTATTCAATAATCTGCAAATTTTTCAAGATCTTGCTCTTCAACATGCTGATATGAAAATGAACTATTCATTAATGCAGCATGAATACATTTTAAAACATCAGAGATGTCTATTATGAGCACAATGTAGTAAAGAGGCACATGCCCAAATACCATCATATGTTTCATATTCTGCTAGTCATAAAAACTTTGATAACGTACTTTCAACCCTGTAAGTTCAGTCGCTTTTTTTACAAGTTCTTCAGAATAGTCAATCGCATCTACGTAATAGCCCTTTTTTCTAAAAGCCAAAGTATCCCGACCTGAGCCACAACCTAAATCTAAAATGTAGGCATCATGTGCTAATTGCTCTAAAAAGGTTGGTATAGTGCTTCCATATCCACATTCAAGGTCGACTTTATAAATTGATCAGCCTGTTTATTGTAATAATCTATTGTTTTCATTCAGTTGGATACATCTCAGCCATGTATATATACGATATCAGAGTTCGCTTATCATTGAGAAACGATTTTAACCTACAACTTCAGCGACGATATCGCTCGTCCCTTTCTATATTGATTTATATTCAATACAGCTCGCCTTAGACACATTAAAACAATTCATTTTAAATGCTCAATTTTTCTTGCTGAATCGCATGTATCAACATAATAAACGCAATACAAAGTGTCGTATTTTTATTGTTTTCATTGATAAAGCTTAATTTCACTTCACGACTTTTTTGTGACTTATCCGGTGGATCATTATCAACTTTTAGCTGCGTATCCTCAGGGAGTAAATATTTCAGTCCCGTAATCAGATGTTGAATGGACCAATCGACACGTGGCCTATTTTGCTTATCAAAACGATATTGAAAATGAATAAAGTTTTTTCTCAGCTTTCCATGTTCAATTAAAATACTCAAGGCTTCTAAAACCTGATGTTGAACCCGCTTTGGCAGTGCTGAAATCTCTACGCATTGCTTTGCTTCAAAACCTTTCTTTAAGGCTTTTTCATATAAGGAGATGAGTTCATCTTCACTAAAATCCTCATTATTTTGAGGCTTTTTTACCGCCATCCACTTAGTAGCGAGCTTTTTACTGCGTAATACCCAATCATGGTCCTCATAGGCTCTATATTTAATGTAATCATGGATGATGGTAGATACAGATACATTTTTACTTATTTTAGGCTGAACAGGTTTAACTGAATCCACTTTTTTGAGTGCATATGTGGCATGATAAAAATCGAAATACTGGCCTTTTCGTATTATATGATTAAGATCCACAATTTCTGTGTTAGCACTTGTTAAGTCATTTTGAAGTATCAGTTTGATCGTGTCCCAATGAATTGTACAAGGCAAATGATAAATTCGATCTATCACCAACAAATCCAGCACATGTAGATAGTGAGATGCTGTTTGCTCTATGTTTGCATGCCCCATCCAGTCAGCTAGTAACCGCCACTTATGCTGTATGACAGCTTCATGCTGAATTGCAGTTTCTCCAAATAAATGCTGACGCATGACTTTACACCGGCTCCAAGTGTAATCCGTATAGGTCATGATCATCTCTTTTGAGCCTAACCAAGCGATTGCTAAATGATTCGCGGCACTATGTCTAAAGTTATGGAAAGTATAACCATGCCCTTCACCCAATATCTCATCAAAAATCACTTGGGTCATTTCACTAATATAAGCTTCACTTAAAATTTCGCCATCTTGGGCAAAAATCAATTTGTCCGCATGATTAGTTTTCGCTGGATTATGTGTAATACATTGTTTTAGATATTGCTGTACTAATGCCAACTCTTCATCGAGCATGACGGCGTTCAGATCAAGCTGACGCTTTGCGTTTTGGCTTTTGAGTTTCCGATAAACATTGTTACGTAAATTAAAACGGATCTGCACAGGTTTGGTCAGCGTATCATTACGCCAAATCAGTTCAGGACAAATGACCTCTGCCAATGTAAGTCCCCTAATTTCATTCAATCGCATCCCCAAACGAAATGCGAGTAAATACATGAGTTGTAGCTGAAAAAGATACGCTTGCTCTTTAGTTGTTTGACATTTTTCAATCTTTAAACTTAGTACCTGTTTAAGCTGATTGAACAATTTTGGGCTAATTAATTTGGCATGACAAAATTGTACACGATGATAATCATTGTATTGAAAGGTACCGACCTTAGGGACACGGTATTGTTTCATACAAAACTGATGAAATGCTTTAAGTCTGCCAAATGCATACTGTGCACGTCCGTGATTGCCCTTAGGAGCAGTCTCACGTTTGGCTTGATCTCGATCATCAATACTATCTAAGATAGCGTCGTACAGTTCCTCACAATCTTCTTGATCCATTTTATCTATATCACCTGGAAACATATAGACATGGAATAAGTAATCTTTAGCGATACTACTTAAATACCGCTCGATGCTATTGAGTTTCATCTTTTGAGACTTAAGATGAAAAATCCAACCCAGTAGCCTGAGCTGTGCTTCTATTAGATTTTTTTCATACAGGTCAACGTGAGGCTTCTTTTCTTCTAGTCGCTTCTGAATGCTTGTCCATCTGATCCATTTCACACGTTCACTTTTACGCTGCCGTTTCTGACGCTTATCAACTTCAGTCTGATCTTTTTCAAATAGCATCAATTCAAATGGAATTTCTTTGAGTTGCTGGTGAGCTGTAATTAAGTCTGGTACCGCCTTTTCTGTCTGTAGTGGTATATCCCGCTCAATATGTGTTAACTGCGTCTGCAAGATGTTGTGATCTAACCATGCTCTCGCCTGATCAATAGGTGTTAACGACACCGTTTTGAGACGACCTCGCATAACCTCGCTTAAGCACATATCTAAGCCCGAATAAGAGTCAAGCTCAATGGCTAAGTTTGAATGATCAAAAGGTGTAAGTGAACGAAGCTCTGCTAACTGTTTATCATTACGGCGTAGTAGTTTTTTCAGACCTACGATCTGATGACTCAAATCAATTTCTTTAGGTAATTTCCCTAATACAGTAGAGATAGACTCCAAAACATATCGTGGCATCTGCTGATTCAAGGCTTGAGAGCCATGCTGTTTTATCCCTTGTATAAACAACTGTGCATAGGGATTAAGCCAAATATAACGCCACTGATACACCTGTCTATTTTCGATTTGATTACCATAAGCACGCTGTGGTACTCGATAATGCAGTGCGAGTGGTTGGATGATTGTTTTATATCCAGCATGATAAAGTTTAGTACAGATTTGGAGTTCATCTTTGACAATAGCGTTGACCAGGGTATTACTAATTGCTGTTAATTGACTTAGATCATTACAGCCAGAGCAGTACATCAGACTTAAATAAAAATTCCCCCATAACCATGCCGGAGTAACTTCATCCTTGTATGGACAATTCCAATAGGATTTTAAGGCTATAGCAATATGATAATGTTTTTGTCCTTGCCGAAGATGTGATTCAGTACTACGAAGTTGTCTGGGTATAGGTTCTAGAAAAGTAGTTTTAGGCCATACTTTGATTGGATACGCATTCTTTGCTTGAGATAAATAGGTCTGACGCAAAGATAAAAAATATTTTTCAATAGCTTGAATATACGGTTTTTGAGTATCTTTCCGAGTAAATTTCTTCTGCTCTAAAAAACAAATAAATTCATCATAAAACTCGTACCACAAGGTATTTAGTGTGTTATCTAATAATTCAGGTCGGTCTCTTAAACTCTTAATCTGACTTTTCATTTCGGCAAATACAGAATCAACCTGAACCTGAATTTTTTGAATCAATGACTCATCTATACTCATGATAAGCCCTCAGATTGAAGTACTGAAATGTATGACAGATGCTCAATCTGCAATTGCTTAATCATGCGATCAATATTTTGGGTAAATTGATTGATATATTGTGGTAAAGATGCAGATGAATAGCGATAAAAGAGCTCCTGATTACGCTGATCATGCCCATAAACTGCTTGTATGACATTAAAAGCCAAACCTTGCTCCATCAACATATTCATATCAAAGTGTCGTAGCCAGTTATTATATAAACTGCTGAGTTGATGACCTTCAATATAGTCATTAATCCAACTTCGGTTGAGCGCAGCAATCTTAATTTTCTTACTTGCCCATTCCTCAGCAGTGGTCGGTAACGATTTCGGGTAATGGATCACTTGGCCAAACAAATCTTGCAATGTAATCTTTTTCCCAAATACAAATCGGAGGAGCTCTGCATACTGCTGAGTGACCGTATTTAAAAATTGCGTATAACGTTTAAAAGCTTGGATAAAAAATGCTGGGAGCGGTATATAGCGACCATCTTTTCGTGATTGACTGTTTTGCTTATCATCTACATACAACAACTTTAGTTTTAAATCGTAGTCACTATACTTTCCTAATAAGTTTTCCCGAGGACGGCGTGTTAGACACAATAAGCTGATATGCCACATCCAAGCACTATAGGCATTAATTCGCTCAATTATATGTTGATGTATCTGTATTTTATCAACGCAAATGGCATGTAATCGTGTAAAAAATTGACCAACATAATTTTGATTGAGTGCTAATTGGCTACCAAAACGTGATATAGACGCAGGTTCATGTTTAACAAACTGCTCTTTAAGCATTTCAATTTCTGTTTTCGTTTCTTCAACACTGAGTGTCTCTAAGTAGATCAAATAATGCTGATTCAATTCCGATGCGCTCACACCATTGTAGAAACTACTCGGTAGCTCATGGGTGCTATCTTTGCCCGATAGCACATGGGCAATATATTCATTAAAAGTACGGTGAAAAATATAGAAATACAGCTGGGCTTGGAGTTTCTCAACAGTAATTGAACCTAGCCCCTGATTCTGAGTCCATTTTTTGAGTCTTTGATTGATCTCTTGTACTGAAAGTAGCTGTTGTGATTCATTCAAAATAAGATATTCAAACCAACTGCTTGATACATGGAGATCATGCGTCACTGTTTTATTCAGTTGGTGAATCTTTAAAGTTTCAACTTTTTGTTTTGTAATATCTAAATGTAATCTGAGTCGATACTCCGCCTTCTTAGAACTACCACCTTTAATAAGCACCCCCTCATCAATCAGTTGTTTATATTGAAGCAAATGCATTGGTGATAAACCCGTCGCCAAACTCAATAAGCATGCTGCTGCAATCGCTGAATCTTGAGTAGGAGCATTATATAACTCCCCCTTCAAAATATAGATAAGATGTTGAATCACATCTTTGCTCATGTAATTTGTGTTGGTTACAAACGGTTGTAGACGTCTTTGACGATGCCTCATCAAATGTTCACTATGATTGTTCAATACTGTATTAAAACGAGCTGTAGATTTAGATGTTGTATGTACAGCAATCCCCTCATCTATAAATTCAACATCTCCATCATCAGCATAAAAGATCTCCTGTCGAGCTTGAATATATGCTGGATATCCTTTAATAAGCTGTCTTTGTTCTCTCTTCTTTTGGAAACTTCTTAATTTTTTCTTTGTCGGCCAATCTGAAATTTTTATTTTTTTACGACGCGAGCGTTTTACAATCCTCCCTTGTTTTAATCGTTTAAAGATAATTTTTAAGTCATTTATATAATTTAGCACCTTAGTTTGAGTGAACTCGGGCAAATTTTGATTTATTTTATTCTTAAGGAAACTCTCCCAGTCACTCGTCACCTTGTCCTGTTCGAGTTCTAACATATATTCTATAAAGTATTCTAAGAGCCTTTTACTCTCGTATTTTAAAGAACTTTCTTCACTTTGTTGTAGAATTGATTTTGCAATATATCGAAATAAATCAAAAATTTCTTTTTGTTTAGCTTGGGAATCTGGGATAACGGCTAATTTTATATAAAGCGCTTCAACAAAATAACTCGTTCTCAAAATGAGGTATGACCATCCAGCATGGTCTAATACATCACCCGAAGCAAAAAAGCTTAAGGCTGCAACTCGATATTCTTCACCCAGTTTACGCGCTTTAATTATCTCGTGAAAAACCTTATGCGCAGTTTTTCCAAAATCACTAAAAGTCTGCTTATCACTTTCATCTAAATCATCAAATACAGCATGCGAAATAAACTTTGTTCTGTACTCTTGGTATTGTGTTAAAAAGAGATCTTGTCTCCGTTCTCTCTTTTTCTGAACTTCCATTCGTTCACTCTTGCTCTGCATTGATTAAAGTTGAAGTCTCGATCATACCAAGCTGCTTCTTAGAACATTTCTCCATGACTTTTTGTCTCGTTTCATCGTTACGTATGTCAAAAAATTGAAGTAGTAATGGTGTAGTGAGTTCCTTACGTGTATTAAAAATTTCTAATGCCATTTTTGAATCGATATATTTTTCCATATCGCAAATAAGCTGAATCTGCGGAATATATTGGACATTTGCACGTACTGCTCTATCTGTTTTCAAAAGTTCTAAAATACGATGCCAGAGTTTTACATAAATTTTTTTAAAATTATTCTGCTTACTCTTGTTGTTGCCTGGCCTGATTTTTTCTAGTTGTTTCAGCTTAGCTTTGATGTATTCCAAGTCTTCTGTTTTGGTTGATAAGGGTAGAACAAATTGATAAAAAAATACGAGAGTATTTTTTATCGTTTGATCAAAACTCATGACAAAATTAGCTCAAAATATTAATACAAATAGTTATAACACTTTTTTTATTTTTTATTTCACAAATCAAAATAAATTTAGTAAGCATTTGTAATAAAATATCTTTTTAAATTTTATTCTTCCAATTTTTTATAGTTTTTAGTTATTCGTCTCTCTTTACGTATGGTCAAAGGTTTTGACCAAAGTCTGATTAAGCTTTGTGGATTAGATTGGATAGCGCCAGATTACTCCACACTGTGCAGAAGACAAAAACATATTGATATTTAAATTAGCTATCAAAAAAGTAATGATAGGCTCCATCTACTTGTCGATTCCACGGGATTAAAGTTTTTAGGTGAAGGTGAATGGAAACGTAAAAAGCATCAGCCCGAATATCGTCGCCAATGGCGTAAATTATATATTGGTATAGATGCTAAAACCCTACAAATACGAGCTGTTCAGCTTACAACCAATAACGTGAGTGATTCGCAAGTACTTGGTGATTTACTGGATCAAATCTCGGTGGAAGAGCAGATTGATTCAGTCTATACAGACGGAGCTTATGACACCAAGCAATGTCGACAGGTCATTGCAGATCGGCAAGCACATGCAGTGATACCACCAAGAAAAAATGCCAAGCCTTGGAAAGATAAAAAAGTTCATTCTCTAGAGCGAAATGAAGTACTTCGCACTGTTAAACGTTTAGGCAGGACACTATGAAAAAATGGTCGGGCTACCATCAGCGAAGTCTGGTTGAAACCAAGATGCACTGCATCAAATTATTAGGCGATAAACTCAGTGCTCGAAATTTTGACAGCCAAGTCAACGAGATTCATGCACGTGTGGCCATCTTAAATAAGTTTGCGGAGCTCGTCCGGCCTCATACCCAAGTTGTCACTTAAATTTGAACAACTTATGAAAGCTCTATCTTTAAAATCTTTATGCAACAAAGCCGATGATTAATACAATTATTCTTTATTCATCTTAGCTTTCTAATTTTTTTCTTAAAATTTTGTATACATACTCTACTCTCTCTTTTAATTCATTTTCATCTCGAATATATTGATTGTTTATTCGTTGCAGACTATATAGATACTCTCTTAAACCTATAATAGAATCAGATAATATAGGTAGTCTTGTCCTATCTATGTAATCACTTTGAATCCAATCTTTTTTTTCTAATGATGAATCAAAGCTTAATGCAAATTTAACAAAGCTATCCCAATGATAGGAATCTGGGATATCCTCTGGACTAAGATCTTTAGTCTTTATCACCTTAATCATACTTTTTTCTTTCCTACTATTTCACTTGGTCGAATGTAACCTGGAATTAACCATTCATCTTCTGCAACCCATTTACCATCGATGGCTTTGTCGCACAAAGATTTCATAACTATATGATTTTAAAGGTTTTGATTATTTTTGATCCAAAATTAAATTTATTTAAATCAGATGCTTACATATTTATGCAACAAAGCCGCTACAAAATATTTTAAAGTTTTCAGTTTCATTGAATCGCCCCATTAAATACTTTTTAAGTATATTAAAATACTATTTATAGCCTATTTTCGCAAAATAAATTCAAATATGGTATGTGATATCGAATAATGGATTATATAGCGATATGTTCAGATCAATAGAAACGTTGCTTATCGATATCCCAACCATACGCCCTCACAAAATGGCAGTAGCCACAATGCAGACCCAAACATTGGTGCTGATCAAAATTGAAACTCAGGACGGGTTGATTGGCTGGGGGGAAGCAACCACAATCGGTGGCTTAGGCTATGGTGAAGAAAGCCCAGAAAGTATCAAAACCAATATTGATACATATTTTAGCCCACTACTGAAGTCGCTGAATAAACAGAATATTGCACAAACCATGCAAGTTCTAAAAAAGAACATCAATGGCAACCGTTTTGCAAAATGTGCTATTCAGACAGCCCTGCTAGATATTCAGGCACAGCGTCTAGGTTTGTCTTTATCTGAACTACTCGGTGGCCGTTTACGTGATAACGTTCCAGTGCTTTGGGTACTGGCCTCTGGGGATACAGAAAAAGATATCGCAGAAGCACAGAAAATGCTGGCAGCGAAACGCCATAACTTTTTCAAGCTAAAAATTGGTTCTCGTGCGGTTGAAGCCGATGTTGAACATGTACTAGCGATCAAAAAAGCTCTCGGCGATGAAGTCTCTATTCGTGTTGATGTGAACCGTGCCTGGTCAGAACTGGATGCTATTAAAGGCATTACCCTGCTGCAAGACGGTGGTGTCGATCTGATCGAACAGCCATGTGCTATTGACAATATTGATGCCATGGAACGTCTGACTCGTCGCTTTGATATTGCCATCATGGCCGATGAATCACTGATGGGGCCAAGTAGTGCTTATAAACTGGCACGTACCAATGCAGCATCGGTATTTGCAGTCAAAGTGGCGCAATCGGGTGGTTTGCTTGAAGGCCGTGATGTAGCCACTGTGGCTAACCTTGCAGGGATCGACCTGTATGGCGGCACCATGCTAGAAGGTTCTGTAGGAACGATTGCTTCTGCTCACCTGTTCTCGACCTTTGAAAATCTGGCATTTGGTACCGAACTGTTTGGCCCATTACTGCTCACTGAAGAAATTCTGAAAACACCATTGCAATACCATGACTTTGCATTACACCTACCTCAAGGCACAGGACTCGGCATTGAAATGGATGAAGACAAAATCGATAACCTTCGCCGCAAATAAGCGACACTGTAACGGATTAAGGAGTGAAATATGCTGTTTTATGTACGAATGGATGTAAATATTCCTCGTGACTTGCCTGAAGCACAAGTCAACGAAATTAAAGCTAATGAAAAAGTATACTCACAAGAGCTGCAACGCCAAGGCAAATGGCGTCATATTTGGCGAGTTACAGGTCAGTACTCGAATATCAGTATTTTTGATGTCGAAACTAATGAAGAGCTACATAACCTTTTACAAGGTTTGCCACTTTATCCGTTTATGAAGATTGAAGTCATGGCATTAAATCGTCATCCATCTTCAATTCGAGATGATGATACTTAATTTATTTCAAAATTTTGAGATCAATTTATAAACACGAAAAACAGTTAGCAAGAAGGACTAGGACAAGATTTTTTTAAAAAGTAAGAATTGTCCTAATTAACAAAAAATACTTAAGGAGTAAGTAGCATGAACCATCAAGAAATCGATGCTTTAGTTAAAAAAATGAACGTAGACACTACAACTGGATCTGTAGATGCACGTGTACAGCAAGTTGTTGTTCGTTTGGTTTCAGATCTATTTAAAGCAATTGAAGATCTAGACTTATCTCAATCAGAAGTTTGGAAAGGTCTTGAATATTTTACAGATGCTGGCCAAGCCAATGAACTTGGACTTCTTGCTGCAGGTCTAGGCTTAGAACATTTCTTAGACCTTCGTGCGGATGAAGCTGATGCAAAAGCCGGTATTACTGGGGGTACACCACGTACAATTGAAGGTCCTCTATACGTTGCTGGGGCACCTGAATCTGTAGGCTTCGCACGTATGGACGATGGATCAGAACTAGATACAGTCGACACCTTATTTATTGAAGGTACCGTAACGGATGTTGAGGGAAATATTATTGAAGGTGCCAAAGTTGAAGTATGGCATGCCAACAGCTTAGGGAATTATTCCTTCTTTGATAAGTCTCAATCAGAGTTTAATCTCCGTCGTACAATTTTTACTGATCAAGATGGTAAATATGTCGCTCAAACGACTATGCCAGTCGGTTATGGTTGCCCTCCAGAAGGGACCACCCAATTTGTGTTGAATAAACTAGGTCGACACGGTAATCGCCCTTCTCATGTTCATTATTTCGTATCTGCACCTGGATATCGAAAATTAACAACTCAATTTAATATTGAAGGTGATGAATATCTTTGGGACGACTTTGCATTCGCTACACGTGATGGCTTAGTTGCTACTGCTGTTGATGTTACTGATGAAGCAGAAATCGCACGTCGTGGTGTTGATAAACCGTTTAAGTTTATCCAATTCAACGTTGAACTTGTAAAAGAAACTACTACTGCACCTACGACTGAAATTGAGCGTCGCCGCGTAAGCGCTTAATCATTCTCCAAGAATGGATAGTCTTCACTATCCATTCTTCCCCCTACTCTAATTCAATTAAATCATTACTAATCACTATTAATAAGATAATGATTAATAGTGATTTAAATATACAGTTATATTTGTTTGAGTAATTTTTATGATTGATAAATCAGCATCATTACGAGCAGCTCTTTCCCAAATTAAAGATGGTTCAACCATCATGATTGGGGGTTTCGGTACAGCAGGTCAACCAGCTGAACTCATCGACGGCTTAATTGAGCTGGGCATTAAAGATCTCGTCATTGTCAATAATAACGCCGGTAACGGGGACTATGGTCTTGCAAAGCTTCTTAAAGCTGAAGCAGTACGCAAAATCATCTGTTCTTTCCCTCGTCAGTCAGACTCCTGGGTCTTTGACGAGTTATACCGTGCCGGCAAGATCGAACTGGAACTAGTACCACAAGGTAACCTGGCCTGTCGTATCCAGGCTGCTGGCATGGGCCTAGGTCCAATCTACACACCAACCGGTTTTGGTACTTTGCTGGCTGAAGGTAAACCGACCATAAACTATGAAGGTAAGGACTATGTGCTGGAAAATCCAATCAAGGCAGACTTTGCACTGATCAAGGCTTCTAAAGGCGACCGTTGGGGCAATCTTGTTTATCGAAAATCTGCCCGTAACTTCGGCCCAATCATGGCGATGGCGGCAGATGTGACCATTGCTCAAGTATCTGAAGTGGTTGAACTCGGTACACTCGATCCTGAACACATCATTACCCCGGGTATTTTTGTTCAACACGTTGTACAAGTACAGCCTGCACAATAATCACGGATTAGGAGATAAAAGATGAGCTATACCAAACTAACCCGTGACCAGATCGCTGAACGTGTTGCCCAGGACATTCCAGATGGGGCTTATGTCAATTTAGGCATTGGCTTACCAACCAAAATTTCAAGTTATCTGCCTTCAGACAAAGATGTCTTCCTGCATTCTGAAAATGGCTTACTCGCTTTCGGTCCACCCCCTGCTCAAGAAGACCGTGATCCTGAACTGATCAATGCTGGTAAAGAATTCGTCACCATGCTTGAAGGCGGTGCTTTTTTCCATCACGGGGATTCTTTTGCGATGATGCGTGGTGGTCACTTAGATATCGCAGTCTTGGGGGCTTTCCAGGTCGCTGCAAATGGTGACCTGGCCAACTGGCATACCGGTGCACCGGATGCAATTCCTGCTGTTGGTGGGGCCATGGACTTAGCTGTAGGTGCTAAAAAAGTATTCATTACAACAGACCATGTGACCAAAAATGGTGAACCCAAGATTGTGGCTGAGCTTTCATATCCTGCAACTGGTTTGAAATGTGTCGATCGGATCTATACCGACCTATGTGTGATTGATGTCACTGCTGATGGCATGAAAGTCATTGAAAAAGTCGAGGGCCTCTCATTTGAAGAATTACAGTCTATGACAGGTGCGAAGCTGATTGATGCGACACAAAGTTAAGGGAAGAAAGATCATATGAAAAACGCATATATCATCGATGCTATCCGCACCCCTTTTGGCCGTTATGCGGGTGGACTGGCGCCTGTTCGTACTGATGATCTTGGCGCGATCCCAATTAAAGCCTTGATGGAACGCAACCCAAGTATCAACTGGAAAAAAGTAGATGACGTCATCTATGGCTGTGCCAACCAGGCCGGTGAAGATAACCGCAACGTGGGTCGTATGTCAGCCCTGCTGGCAGGTGTGCCTTATCAGGTACCGGCAACTACGATTAACCGTCTATGCGGTTCATCACTCGATGCGGTAGCCATTGCTGCTCGTGCCATTAAAGCTGGTGAAGCGAATCTGATTGTAGCTGGTGGTGTGGAATCGATGTCACGTGCACCGCTGGTGATGGGTAAGTCTGAAACAGCTTATAGCCGGACTCAAAAGCTTGAAGATACCACCATGGGCTGGCGTTTTATCAATCCAAAACTGAAAGAACTGTATGGCGTGGAAACCATGCCACAAACCGCTGAAAACGTGGCAGCACAGTTCAATATCAACCGTGAAGATCAGGACAGGTTTGCCCTATCCAGCCAGCAACGTACCGCAGCAGCACAAGCCAAAGGTTTCTTTAAAAAAGAAATCGTGCCCATGGCCATTCCTCAGCGTAAAGGCGAACCTGTCGTTGTTGATACTGATGAACATCCTCGTGCATCGACCACACTTGAAGGCTTAACCAAACTGAAACCAGTCGTCGAAGCAGATGGTACGGTGACCGCAGGGAATTCATCGGGTATCAATGACGGTGCAGCGGCACTCTTGATCACATCAGATGAAGCCGTTCAACAATATGGTTTAAAACCACGTGCCAAAATCATTGGTGCAACCGTAGTGGGTGTTGAACCACGCATTATGGGCTTTGGTCCGGCACCGGCGATCAAAAAGCTGCTGGCTCAGACTGGGCTAACACTGGATCAGATGGATGTCATTGAACTGAACGAAGCCTTTGCTGCACAGGCACTCGCAGTGACCCGTGATTTAGGTCTGGTAGATGATGAAGCACGAGTAAACCCGAATGGTGGTGCGATTGCGATTGGCCATCCACTCGGTGCTTCCGGTGCGCGTCTAGTGACGACGGCGTTAAACCAGCTTGAACAAATTAGCGGTAAATATGCCCTCTGCTCCATGTGTATTGGCGTGGGTCAAGGTATCGCGCTGATTATTGAACGTGTTTAAAAAATCCTTCCTAACCCAAAGGAAGGAACTTTTAGAAGGATATAAAAGGAATAACAAATGCCAACATTTACATCGAATGATGCCCAGATCAATTACCAGACTTTCGGGAATGCCAGCAAACCTGCATTGGTATTTTCCAATTCACTGGGTACCAAATACAGTATGTGGCAGCCACAGATTGAACATTTCCAGCAGGATTATTACGTAATATGCTATGACACTCGTGGTCATGGTGCATCTTCTGCACCACAAGGCCCATATAGCCTGGAGCAGCTGGGTCAGGATGTCGTGAATCTACTGGATCATTTGGACATTACAAAAGCAGCATTCTGTGGTATTTCTATGGGTGGCTTAACCGGTCAATGGTTAGCGATTCATAAGCCAGAACGTTTTAGTCAGGTGATTGTCTGCAATACCGCAGCCAAAATTGACCAGGAACAGGCATGGCAAGACCGTGCTGTTCTTGTCCGTGAGCAAGGTCTTACTCCGATTGCTGTAACTGCGGCATCACGCTGGTTTACCGATCCCTTTATCCAGAGCAATCCGGCAGTCGTTGCAGAACTTTCAAACAACCTCGAAGCTGGCAGCCCAGAAGGCTATGCAAACTGCTGTGAAGCTCTGGCTAAAGCGGATGTCCGTGATCAATTAAACATTATCACCGTGCCTGTATTGATTGTTGCTGGTCAACAAGACCCTGTGACTACCATTGCAGATGGCCAGTTTATGCAGCAACGTATTGCGAATAGCCAGCTATATGGAATAGACGCCTCGCATATTTCCAATATTGAACAGCCAGAAGCCTTTAATCAGGCAGTAAAAGAATTTATTTCAGTCTGATTAATTGTAGAAAATCAAAAAGCCACGGAATATCGCGGCCTTTTGATTATTATAGATACAGGTATTTAATCAGGCTCAGATCACAAGAATCTTAACGTAAAATGCATCACTCTTTCATGAGGTTCGAAATAGTACAATGCCGTAATATAAGGCTCTGCCGGTGGAAAAACGAACAAGAAAAATGCCAGCATATCTACAGTGGTGCTAACTGTTCGAAAGACACTACGCCATGCCTACAAATGCAGCCCTTAAAGTAAAGAATAGCCCGCTAGTTGTTTTTAAATCAGGTGCCATTCTCCTAAAAGAAAATTAATTCTATGTCTTAGCGGAATTACTAACTAATTTAAAAAAAGGAATGTAGTCGAATAGCTAAAAGTTTTCTTTGTATTTATAAATAATAAAAATTATTTACCTTTATTAGTCAAAATAAAACGTGAATATGGTACTAACCTTGCTTAATAAATAGGGATAGAGATAAACACTTAAATGAGCATTTGTATATTGTTTAAAGTATGTAATAAGACTCTAAGTCTAATTGCACTACTGCACAATTTGCTGCATTATCGAATAAAATAACAACAAGTGTTTATCAGTGAAGATCAAACATACCTCTACCAGATAGCCGGACGCCATCCAAGGTAAGGAACATAATGACCAGCTTAAATTATTATCAAACCATTTTTGATAAAGCGGGTGATGCTATTTTTGTGCATGATATCGGCAGTGTCGAATTTATGGACGTAAATGAAGCAGCTGAAAACCTCACCGGTTACAGTAAATCCGAATTAACGAAAATGAGTGTAGAAAAAATCAGCGCACATAGCCATGGTTTTGATTTTTTTCATGCCTTAAAAAAGGTTCAGCAGGCTGCTAGCCACGAAGCGATTACGTTTGAGTGGATTATCCAAGCCCAAGATCAACGAAAAATTCCGGTCGAAGTCTGTTTAAAAACAGTTGAGATTGAGCATCAACCTAAGCTATTAGCACTTGTCCGCAATATTAGCGAAATCAAAAAATATCAGTATGCTCTACAATCTAGAGATCAATATTTCAAGATGCTTCTGGAACACTCGGGAGATGGTATTGCTATCCTCGACTTGCAAGGTAAGTTGCTCTATGCCAGCCCTTCTCTACAACGTATTCTCGGTTACCGCGACCGTTTTGTACTCAACAAAAATATCTTGAATGTGATTCATCCTGATGACCGCATGAATATACGCCAGTTACTTTTTAGAAAATCCTCTCACCAAGCTGCTGGTGTGATTCACTATAAAATCATGCATCATAATGGCAAATGGCGACATCATGAAGCCACCTATCGCAACCTGCTTGATCATCCTGAAATTCAGGGCATTCTCATCAATTATCGAGATATTACCGAACGAATCGAAGCAGAAAAAATGGCTCGAGCAAGGGAAAAACAGCTGGGTCATATGTCACGCTGCAAAACCATGGGAGAACTTGCAACTGCTTTAGCACATGAATTGAATCAGCCACTTGCAGCTTTAAACAACTATGTTGGTGGTAGCATTATTCGGATTCAGAAAGGTTTGGCAAATACCACTGAAACACTCGACGCTATGAATGCAGCATTAGATCAGACCCAGCGGGTCAATAAAATCATTCACAGTATGCGTAGCTTTTTACGTAAGGGCGAAGCCAATTTTCAAGTTCACTCTCTAAATAAACTGATTCAGGATCTACATCCACTGATAGGCTTAAAAGCAGATCAAATTGGCTGTGTCATACATTATGAATTAAGCGTTTCACCTATTTATATTTCTGCCGACGAAACTTTATTTAGTCAGGTCATTATTAATTTGGTCTTTAATGCGGTCGATGCTTTACAACGTAACCCAGAAGGAAAGCGCGACATCTTTATCCGTACTTGGGAGCACAACCAACATGCCCGTATCGCAATTGCTGATAACGGCCCAGGATTACAGGGTCAAAATCCTGAACAATTATTCGAGTCATTTTATTCTAGCAAAAAAGACAGTATGGGTATTGGTCTGACGCTATCCCGCAGCATTATTGAAAATCATCATGGCTACTTATGGGTCTGTGAAGGTGAGTCTGGTGCCATTTTTAATATCTCTTTAGCAGCACAGGAGCGTGCAAAATGTATTTAACTAATTCTCATGTTCCCGAGCCCATTGTGTATGTAATAGATGATGATCAAGACATTTGTAATTCACTCACATGGTTGCTTGATTCAGTGCAACTCGAAACTAAAACATTCAATAGTGCTACTGAATTCCTAAATTTTCAGCGCCCGCAAACGCCTGCATGTTTAATCCTTGATATTCGTATGCGAGGGATGAGTGGCTTGCAACTACAACAACAATTGAATCAACAAAAAATCCGTATGCCAATCATTTTCATGACTGGTCACGGCGACATTCCAATGTCGGTCAATGCGATGAAAGCTGGGGCATTTGATTTTTTAGAAAAACCTTTTAATCCACAGCATATGCTTAATCAAATCCAAGCCTGTCTGCAACTTGCTGAACAAGACTTTATTGAAGAAGAAAAACGTCAAGAACAGATGATTAAATTGAAATCTTTATCACCAAGAGAAAGTGAGATTATCAATTTATTGGTCGATGGACTTTCGAGTAAACATATCGCACAAATGTTGAATATCAGCCATAAAACAGTAGAAATTCACCGCACTCATATTCGTCAGAAATTAGGAACTGAATCTATCGCACAGATCGTCAATATGGTCTTGATTTGTCGTGATCGCTCAATACCGGCGATGAGTTAACCATCGCCTGAGCGGGAGAAAAATAATATCTTCGATTAAAAGAAACGATCAAAATGAATTTGTTGGTGTGGAATACCTGCCTGATACGCCATTTGTTCAATAGATTTTACCATTGGCGGTGGCCCAGCACAGTATATTTCATGTTGGATCAGTTGCTCACCTAAAACATCATGAATGATTTCATGAATAAAGCCTGATCGAATACCTTCGATCAATTCAGATGAAGTTGCTGGAACATAATTCAAGCGTGAACCTAATTCAGTCCAATCCCTTAACTGATCTTCTGTCAGTAGATCACGCTGTTCACGTCCACCATGAAAGAACCATACCTTATGATTTTGTAGTTGTGGATTAACTGCGACTCCACGGGCAATTGCCAACATCGGTGCTAGACCTGAACCACCAGCGACACAAACAATTGGTCGTGGCTGCTCTTGTAAATGTGCCAAACCATATGGGCCATCGATCTGAATCACAGCACTTTGTCGCTGTTGCTCATCAAATAGCAGATTGGTCATTTTGCCATCTACTACACGGCGAATCTGGAATACCCACATGCCTTCATCATTCGGCAAATTCGACATCGAATAAGCACGTAATAATTGCTGGTTTACTGAAAGCAAAGCATATTGACCTGGAATAAACTGCGCTGGTTTCTCTGACTGCAAATGGATTTCTAAAATATCGTGTGTAATCGGCTGTACATATTTGAGCTTGACGGCCTGTTGTTTTGGCAGAATTTTAGGCGTGCATTGTTCATCCAAACGGACTTTAATAACACAATCAGATTTAGGTCGGCATTGGCAAGCCAAAAAACGGCCTTTGCGGCGATCACGATCGCTCAATCCAGGTGCTTCAGCCCATAGATTATCTACTTCACCAGATAGCACTTCTATTTTACAAGTCCCACAGCCACCAGCATTGCATTCATAAGGTAAACCAAGACCTTGACGAAGGCCACCGCGCAACAGCACATCGTCTGCTGCACAATGAAATTCCCCTTGCCCTTCAATTTGGATTTTGTACATCAGCATCACTCCACAAGATAAACCCGACCTTCGCGAACGATAGACTGATAAGTTTTCAATGGGATGGTGCAAGGTGCTCCACAAGGTTCACCGGTTTTAATATCAAAAGCACCAGCATGAAACGGACATTCCACTTCACAGCCATCAATTTCACCATCAGCCAATGAAGCATCACCGTGGGTACAGGTATCATCAGTGACATAAAATTCGCCATCTTCTAGGTGAAACACCGCCAATGGCGGATATCCCTCAATAATCACCTGTAAACCTTCACCCTGTTCAATATCGGAAGTCAGGCAAAGAAATTTTTCTGCAATATTGGCCATTTTGATATTCATTTGCTTAACTCCTCAATCGGTGAATCTGTCGCTTCAGGCCCCAAAGTGTGATAACCGCCATCAGCATGAATCACACTGCCGGTCAGCAGTTTCGCTTTCGGGCTACATAATAGGCTTAAGGCTTCAGCCACTTCTTCAGCATCGGCAATACGGCCTAGCACATGGAAACGGCCTGCAACTCGATCAGTTTTAGGACGGTCATTACCTGAAATCATCTGCATCGGCACCGACCAGGTCCATCCGAGGGATAAAGCATGAACACGAATACCATCAGCAGCCAAATCCAATGCCATGCTTTTGGTCAGTTGTTCTAAGGTTGCTTTAGAGGCTGGATAAACCCAACGCTCTTTTTGGGCAATGCGGGCGCTAACACTGCTAATATTAATGACAGCCCCATCATTGCTGGCCTGCAGCAATGGTCTACATACCTGTACCAAAGCTGCATGACCAAACACGGTCACATTAAATGTATTTTGCCAATCGTTACGTGTAGATTGTGAGCCATGATCTTCATACAGACAGGCCAAATTCACTAAAATATCTAGTTGATTTAGTTTACTAGCTAAAGCTTGAATGCTGTCATCACTGGCAAGATCCAAATATTCATAACGACTTTGGGTTTCAGCTGCCACCTGCTTGCCTTGAGTTTCGTTAATGTCAGCAATAATGACGTCCGCCCCCAAACTTTTTAATTCTTTGACTACTGCCTGGCCAATGTGAGTTGCGCCCCCAGTGACCAGAACCACTTTATTATTCAGATTGGTCATGAAACCTCCTTGTATTGTGGCCATTCGGTAAATTGCCCTTTGCAGAACAGTAATGGGCGTTGATTGCTATGTCGGCACTGTTCAATTTTCCCCAAGAAAATCTGGTGATCACCTGCTTCAATCTGCTGTTCCCGGCGGCAGATAAACTGCACTACGCAACCTTCCAGTAGCGGTGCTTTAGTAGTTTCAAGATTCCAGCTCCCATGCTGGAATTTGTCTGGAATTGGCTTAGCAAAATTGAGTCCGATTTCTTGCTGATCGGCTCCCAGAATATTGATGGCAAAGTATTCTGAATTTTCAAAAACTGTACGGCTTGGTGAATGATTGACTAGACTCCAGAGCACCAGCGCAGGATCAAGAGATACCGAGCTAAAAGAATTAATCGTAAGACCAACAGGTTGTTGCTGTTCATCTAGACAAGTGACAATCGCGACACCAGTGGCAAAACCGCCGAAGGCCTGCCGAAGCGCTTTAGCTTCAGCTAGGTCAACGTCCTGCCACAAAACTTCAGGCAGCTGCATGTTGAAACTCCTCACGTGACAGATATTCTTTAGCCCCTTCTGCACCATCTACGGCTGGCCAGAAACCGCATGGGTTGTTGAAATGCCCCATAAAGTCATCCGCAATCGCTTGGTTCTGCGAGGCTGCAGTTAATACTTGTAATAAGCTCTCACTTGGTGGATTTAACAATAGATTCGTGAATTCAGTCGTATAGCGACCTGACTTTTCCCAGAATTGCTCGAATACTTCTGTCATCCAATCTGCACTAAAGTCTTCATCACCTCGTGCTAAAATCGCAGCTAAATAATGCTCCACCATACGGGTTGCATTGTTTGCGCCTTGTCCTGCGATTGGATCATTTACAATGACAGTGTCTCCAATCCCCCAAATTTTTGCACCGTTATCTAAGGTTGCAACAGGATCTCGAACTTCTGGGCGGAATGCACCTTTGAGCCATGCGTTTGGATCACTTAATTCCATATTATCGACCATACGGAAGCTTTGATCTGGTGTTAATTTGGCAACCGCTTCTTTCATGCGTTGGACCATTTCTTCGCCAGATGTTACATCATCGAAGATATCCATTGGACCATTCGGTACACATTCAAATAAGAAACTACGACATGGACCATGCGTGTGACTATAGAACGGCATACTGAAGTATTCGCCTGCACCTGCAACAAAATTAAAATGCAAAGTCTGAGATGGTTGACCTTCCCAACTATTTGGACCACACAAATCATCACCGACTACGAGTGCAGCAGCCAATTTACGTGGCGGCGTTTGATGCACTGAACGTGTTTCATTGCGTTTGAATAGGCTCGTGATATTGCCCTTACCTGCTGCCAAAATTGTCAGATCATTTTCAGCACTAATGACTTGCAAGTCTTCTGGGCTAACATTTTGAATAACCAACTTGCCACCACGGCGTGGATATTCTTCTAACCAACGGTGATACTTGGTTCGCTGATCCATCGCGATACCCTTGTTCTGATGTAAAAATCCTGTAAGTGGCAATACAATTGAACCATCTGGACCACGGAAATCTACATGAATCGCTTGACCATGATGGGCTTTACCATCCCAGAAATTCAAACCAAGTTTACGTTCAAACTCTAATGTATTAGCGAAGAACATCGTGGTACTGACCATACGACCGTGTAACAATTCATCCGCAGGGCGATCTACATATAAAGTGACATCATATTTATTTTCGAGTAGCGAGAACGCGAGTAATAAGCCTGCTTGTCCACCACCGATAATTGCGATTTTTCTCATCTTGAATTCCCCTTAGGCCGTACTGATACAGTGCCTATATTGCTGTGTTCGGATAAGGTTGATTGAAGGTCAAATTCAATTCGACACGATCAAATTTCCATTCACCCTGCTCATTCCGACTTACTTCTGTTTTATAAAATCCACCTAAGCAACAGGTCGTTGCAGGTTTAACTTGATCTGTTGCGGCTGTTGTTGATTCCTCGGCTAAATTACAGACTTCCCAAAGCATCCATGACGCGTTTGCATGATTTTGATCAATGACTTCAATATCTGGCATCGCCATGATATGTAAGCTCCAAAGCACTTGTGCTTCTGCAATCTCTGACAATGCATTCAAGATATTTTGGCGTCCTTGATATTCTCCAAAACCATTTGCACACCATATGGCATCCTCATGAAATACATGCTGTAAAATGGCTGAATTGTTGCGCTGATCAGCCGCTGTTGCATAGCGACCGATCAGGCCACGAATCGCCTCGCAGGCCTCCAGATAATGCAAACGCTGTTCTAGATTGTGCTGGCTCATCAGACATTCCTTTAAACGTTAACTATGTTGCCTGTTTCATAAATGAAACGGTTTTCTTCAAATGCATACGGCACACCCACTGAACCTTTATAAAGCTCAATATGTGGAGCAACTTCAGCGAAACTCAGGCTTAACCAATACAATTTATGGAGATCTTCAGGCAATGTGCCTAAAGCGTATTGGTCAAGTGCTGCAAGGAGCTTGCGCATTTCAGGCAAAATAGCATCGTAAAAAGCTTGCAGTTCGGCTGTAGTCGAATTTAAGCGTGCTGCATGACGTTGTTTCGATGTCCCTAGAGCCCATTTCGCGACAAAAGGTTCTAAGCTTGCAAAGTCAGCAGGCAATTGTGAAATGATGTTTGACATGTGCATTCTCCTTATGCGCGATTTAAATATTGTTCAAGAACGTGGTAACCGTGACGAATCAAGATTTCTTCATCTTGGAGATGCATCACTTTTTTCGCTTTAGATTCAAGAGCTGCTTGAGTATCTTCCATTGTTGCAGTGTCTTCTAACCAAGCGTTACGTTGTAAGATTTGTGCAAATTCTTGTGCCCAACGCTCCGAATAAGTTTTCGCTTTAGGAATGTAATAACGACCTTCCCAACGTGTTTGGTTATGACCGACCGGCCAGAACTGATGGGTGAACCATACACCTTCAGTCACATGCACCAAGATATTCGGGAAAATGACAGATAATTCAAACGAGAAGTCATCACGATCATTTGGATTGACTGTTTTTGGTAACTGAACACGTTCATAGTGATTGACTAAAGAGGCACCTGTAATCTCGCCCGACAATGCTGCAGCAGGTTTTGGATTGGCATTCTTGGTCAGACACACTGCACAGGTACGGTGATCACCAAACAACTGTACTTCCTGTAGGCCTGAAGCAAAGACATTCGGGAAAGAGCCAGCATGAATGGTTGTAACGTGATAGGCTTCAGCAAATGCGTCATGAGCGACTTTCCAGTTACAATTTAATAAGGTGTTATAGGCAAAGCATTCTTCCATTTCATGGAATGGATAACCGCCTAAATGCTGTCCCATACCACCTAAGAATTCTTCTACCGATTGAGTGCCATCATTATCCAAATTGACGAAAATAAAACCTTCCCACACTTCGGTGCGTACTGGTGCTAAACCGTTATGACCTTTGTCAAAGCAAGATGTGAATTTTTCTTCTTCCGGTACGTTGACCAAATCACCTTTAGCATCGTAAACCCAACCGTGGAAACGACATGTCACGACTGCGGCTTTACTAGAACCAAAGGTTTCATTGCCTGTTTCCACCACAACTTTGTTACCACGGTGTGAACAAATATTGTGGAATCCACGGATTTCACCATCTTTACCATGCATTAAAATGACTGAGGTTTTAGCAAAATCTAAGCGTTTAACTTTGTAGTCACCTTTCTTTGGTATCTCTTCTACACGGCCCACTTTCAGCCAAACTTTTGAGAAAACTTTTTCAATTTCTTCCTGATAGATTTCTGGCGAAATACATGGTTCGGTTGGAATCGGCTCAATACCAAGTTCTGGATATAAATCGCCCCAACGGAGTTTTGCATTACTATTCATATGACATTCCTGTTCAAGTTTTCGTTTCTAAGTTTTAAGTTCAGTAAATTTCATGCTTATTTACGAACAGCGTTTGAAACACGCCAATCCAACGCCGATGACGTGATGAATTAAAGTTGGTAATGTTCGCGAACTAAGTTTGCGATCCCGAGTTTTTCTAAAATTGGCATTGGGCATAAGAAGGTTGCACGTACCATTCCTGGTAAACGACTGATTTCGATAGAGCCTGTGATGGTGCAACGGTTCATGACCTCATCCACACTTAAACCTGTGATTTTTGCCGCTCGATTTAAAGCATTGTCCGTTGCATCATTGAGGTTCTTACCTGTTCCCATAAATGTGATTGGACCACTTTCCTCAATTTCAGTTTGTCCCCAACGCGCACCTAAAGCTCTCACTTTTTCACGCTCTTCCTTGGTAAATGGACGTGCCATTGGTGGTAAGTCATCTGGTGCTTGAAGCAAAATTGGACCATCAATAGTTAAGCCTTTAATCACTTCCACTTGTAATTCTGTTTCGCCTGAAACGTCCGTGGCATGTCCTGCAATTTCACCATTGCCTTGTTGCGCATGCATATCCCCCATGTAGACACCTGCACCTGGTACTTTCACAGGACAAATCAAAATACAGCCTGGACGAATCGAATTGGTATCCATGTGCCCGTCTGTTTTGGCTGCGATAAGTTCTTCTTCAGTCATTCCGAATTTATGAGGTGCATCAATCAAATACTGACCAAAGTCGTGGCAGTTGTGAGAGTCTGGTAAGTCACGTGAAGGTGTCGTACCAATATTTCCGAGGAATGGACGCATATGCGCAGCAACCCCAGGCATATCAGCACGTGCAAGCGACAAGATTGAATGTTGAGCTGCATGTTCAGGCAGTGCAGAAAGCTCATTGGCATTGCCTGCTAACTTGTTGGCAATCTCTTGATTGACCGTCAAGCTCACTTTGTTTTCTTCATCCAACACAATCACATAACCATGTGAAAAGCGAAAAGCACTGACTTCTGCCCCACAGTTTTTACAGTGAATCGCATCTTCACCAATTCCTTCTACATAACTTGCTGGTTGCTCTGTACCACATGCTTCACAGTATTTCGCAACAAACGGATCGCCTTTATAACGCCCTTCAACAAATTGCATCACACCCGATGAGGTTGCTGTAGAAGTGACATGCATATCCTTAATCTTTAAAGCGACAGCATCACCTACCTCTGCACCTTCAATAAAAACAGGGAGTGTCACTTCATGGCCACCTTGGAATGCAGGTGTAATCATTGGACCCCAACAGCCAGGCGGTGTGCCTGTTTTTAACGTTCCACCATTTTTTAAAGGTCCCAGCATACGTTGGCTTGGTCCCACAATACCGCCTGAAAACTCATTCACCACTAAATAATCGACAGCTCCAGCACTGCCTGCTGCATATTCTTGATTCTCAATTTTCATGGCCTTACCTCTATATGCTTGCTCTAATGTTTAGGTAACAATGTTTTAAAATGGGATGGTGATATCAATTGCGAACTTCTGACCTTCTGGTCGGTTTTCAACATCAAATTCTTTTTGATATTTCGCTGCGATTGCATACCCTTTAGGGAATTGATAGCGAACTTGCGGACCTATGCTGGCTGCTTTAGCTTTAAAGTCACCTAAAACAGCACCTTCACCTGAGTCACCTTCAATCTGACGATGTACATAACCACCAACACCAACCGCCAAAGGTCCCATGTGTTTCGCGACTAAGTAATCGACATGCAAAGCGTTGCCCGATTCATATTTGGTATCCTTATTCTCGAAATTGATGTCGTACATCCACTTTGTACTGACTTCGATACCTTGTTTATTTAAGTATGTGGTCGAGATAATTGGTTGAATGGTGTAATAGTTACGTCCAATATTCGCGAGTCTATTTTTGTTGTAAGAGCCAACTGGAATATAAAAGTCGATACCTGTCGCTACATGCCAATCTCCTTTATGCCAACCCAATAAGAATGGATCGATAATGAGATCACCCATTGCCATGTGATCATCTTGACGACCACCTAATGTAAGATCTGCATGGGCATATACAAGGAATGCATGCATGCCCCATGTCGCGCCTAAAAATGTTTTGTCACTGACATAGACACCACGAGCAACTGTGGCAAAAGTATCAATTTTAAAATCATCAAATACTGGATGATCATTTTTAAATTTATCTGCGTTGTAGTATTGGTTATAACTGACGAGATACATCCCAGGTGGTGGCATTGCTCCACCAAAAAAACTCTCTGTTCCATCAGGATAAGCACTTCCGCCATTTTCAGCGGCAAGCGCTAAACTTGCACTACTGAAAAGACATGTGGTCAATGCCACTGTTTTCAGATATTTTCTTACCATTTACAGCATTCCCCTAATTTCTAAATTCTTTGTTTATCGGACTTTAAGCTCATGACTTAATCTAGACCTGAAACATGGCAGGAAAATATAAGGATGAATCTGTGCTTTTATCAGGCAAAAGCTAAGGAGTAATAGTCAAAATCGTGTAATGTGATAAGAAAAAAACTGACAGAATTTATAAGAATACTTATTTGTATAGGTAGATATACCTATGATTAGCAATGAATAACTGAACCACACCTGATTTTTTTGGAAATTATTTCTCCCAATAAAATGTCCAGATAAAACCCAAAACTTCTTTAAAAATTTTTTTAATCGTTTCGTGGATTCAAATCACAAGTGCGATACATTTGTAGTTAGTTGAAAAAGTTAGGTGTATTCATAGAATCATTAGACTTTTTCAACTCGCAATTGGAAAGCACACAATGAAGAAATACACCCAACTTTCTCAAGATGAAAGATACGAAATTTATGCCACTTTGAAAAGTAAAAGTTCAATCGCTAGCCTTGCTCGGGAGTTAGGGCGTTCACGATCAACCATCTACCGTGAGTTAAAAAGAAATACTGGGCAACGTGGATATAGAGCTCAACAGGCAGTGAAATTTGCAAGTCAAAGACGGTACCATCCTTCATCATCCATAACAGCATTTGCCTTCGCTTATATTGATTACTTAATTGGCTTGGACTGGTCGCCAGAAAAAATTTCAGGTGCTTTAACACAACGCTGTTGGCTGGATGTACCTTCACATGAGTGGATCTACCAACACATTTATCAAGATATATCACAAGGAGATAAACTCTATCTACACTTAAGGCATCAGAAGAAATATCGAAAACGAGGTTACAAAAACACGGATCGTAGAGGGCAAATCATTGATAAAAAAGTATTCATTGCCGAGACCAAGCCATTGATCAGCGAAAACGTTTAGGAGATTTCGAAGGTGATACGGTGATTGGTAAACATCTTAAAGGAGCTTTATTAACCCTCGTTGAACGAAAGAGCCTGTACGTACATATTGTTCATTTAGGGCCAACGAGAGAATCCTCAAAAACGATTACTTGTGCATTAGCTCGTTTGCGAATGAGCCATGCTTATAGTGTGACATTTGATAATGGAAAAGAATTTTCCGAACACAAAAGAATTACTGATGTCGGCATAGATACTTATTTTGCTGATCCTTACAAGTCTATTCAGCGAGCTAGAAATGAAAATACGAATGGTTTAATCCGGCAATATCTGCCAAAATCATCATCGTTTGATGACGTGTCAAACGATGAAATAGAGCAGATAGAATTTTCACTTAACCATCGTCCTAGAAAAACACTAGGCTGGTATATGCCAAGTGAAGTTATGGCTGGTTTTTATACTGTTGCACTTGCTGCTTGAATCCGCCTTTTTTATTATTAAGTATATGTTTTAAATTATTTATTTACTAACTTTAATTTTACATCAATTCATTGGCTTGGCCTGCATCAGTCAGATATTCTATACCTTTTCATACTTCAGAAGGTTGCAAGTCTAGATCTTAAATAGCCTTAAATAAATCTGAAACTAAACGCACTACCACCTGCTGAACACGCTGATCTACTTGACCATTGGCAGTATCTACATTAATTCTTTTCACTAATTTTTCGATGTTTTGATGGTTCTTACTCTTTTCCTTGAATAAGTGTGAGCTAAAGCAGTGAGACAGAATGATGTATCAACTGCTCTAGCAAAAAATTAGAATAATTGAATAGATTAAATATGCTTGAACAATGCTGATCTGGATTGGTCAGCGGCACCATCAACTGCACTTAAAAAACGTTCTGTATGGATATCGCGCTCAAATAATCGGCTTTGCATTAAGGTTGAAATCGCAGCGTCAATCATGAGTGGTGGACCGCACAAATAAGCTTTATGACCAGAACATTTATTTTCAAAATAATCTGCTACGGCTTCATGTACAAATCCGGTAAATCCCTCCCATTGGTCTTCGGGCTTCGGGGCATTCAAGGCTGGTATATAGCGGAAATTCGGATATTGTTTTACCCAACCTTCAAATATTTCACGGTTATAAAGTTCCGCAACATCACGTGCACCTTGGAATAAATAAATGGTACGGTTATCACCTTGTTCTAATAAATCTTGAATCATTGATTGGGGACTAGATAGGCCCGAACCACCTGCAATAAAAATCATATCCTTCGTATCAGACTTACGTACAAAGAACTGTCCATACGGTCCGGAAATTTCTAGCTGATCGCCAGTCTTTAATGATTCATGAACATAGGTTGTCGCTGCACCACCAGGGACTTGACGGATATGCAAATCAACAATGTCTTCCTCACTCGGTGAATTGGCAATCGAAAATGCACGTGTACCTTCAATTCCTGGTAACCGAATATTGATGTACTGCCCAGCTTGGAATTGCATTGGACGATCTAAGGCTAAACGCACGCCTTTAATCGTCGGTGAAAGCTCTTGAATTTCAATAACTTCAGCCTGAAAATCTTCGACTAGATAACCAAGGAAGTCTTCATCTTCATCAACATCGGCTTCAATGACCATATCTGATTCTGGTTTGCAGCAGCATGCTAGAACTTTATTTTCTTCACGCTCAATGTCCATTAATGCAAATGGAGAAGCTTCACCAACATCATAATATCCATCTGTCACCTGCACTTTACATGTACCGCAGGTGCCATGACCACAAGCAAATGGCAACCAGACTCCTTGACGTAATGCTGCATCCAAAATGGTTTGATCTTTTTCGACTTCGATGGTGGTTCCAATCGGGTCAATCGTGACTTGATAAATCATTTCATCGCTCCTTAAACATGACGATGCTGGTAGCCATCCAGCCCAGGTGTAATGAAGCGCAATAGTGATTTATGACCAATATTTTGACTTGCCAAACTTTGATCCAGTTTCGGTTGGAAAGGCTGACCATCTAACAAATATTCGACTTTTGACCAATCAATTTCAGTAAATTCAGGATGTTGATCGAAACCACCTTGTATCTGTTGATCAATTAAATCCTGAAAGCTTTGTTGTGAGGATGCCAATATGGCATGTGCCGCACAGTATAGGGTGTGATGATCCCATCCCACGTAAATCAGTATGTTGTCACCATAGTGTTTTTGTAAGTCACGTGGTTCAAAATCGTATTGGTTGTTAATTGCTTTTACTGGCATATCCCTAAACTCCTAAATTCCATGAGGAAGCCGGATAGCCCATTTTAGGGCTATCCCCAGCCCGTGACTTACGCCACACCTTTCCATTTTTTCCAGCGTACTTGATCTGGAGAGCCTTCAATGTCTAAGTTGTCTGCACCGACATTAAAGCGATAATATTCGCGTAACATCACTTCCAGATCAGGGCCACCACAGTTGCCTTGCAAAATTTGATTCACGGGTAACCACGCTTGAACATACTTTTCCGGTTCTCGTTCGAAAATGTCATGACAACCATCTGAACAAGTGTGATAACGCTCGCCCTTATAGACACTGCTGCGGTAACTGAACATGGTTTGGTCGCCATCCATTTCAGTAAAGGTCATCGGTACCTGACAGATTTGGCATAACTGTGGCAAGCCCGCACTATAGAAACGTTTACCTTCCGCTTCCATCTTACGTGCCAACTCCCAGCGTGGACGGTAATACTTGTCAAAAGTGTCTGGATATTTTTCTGACAGCCAATCCATTTCTTCATCAGTTGGAATCCATGTATGGAAACCGGCTGCATGTCCAAAGTTATAGAAAATCCACCATGCTTGATGCGACACGTGCTCTTTTTCTTTTTCAATGACTTCAGAGTATTTCGGCATACGAATGCCGTAGCGGCTCAGGTCTTTAAATAACGCACCACCCGCTTCTTCAAAATACGTTTCCCATGCCTCTTTCCATGACATAACTTTGTTTGGCAGCATGTAATCCATCATCATGCCAACAATTGACAGCAATCGAGTGCCACGCCAGAACCACTTATCAATCCACTCCTGTACGATAGGCACGTTGTCTTCATGCTGTTCCAGTAGGAATTTGACAATTTCCAGTCCTAGTGTCATATGACGAGCTTCATCTGACTGCGCGCTAAAGCCGAATGTGACGGTTGCCATATCGCCGTTATGGGCAGCACCAGACATGAAGGGTACAAACAGCAAGTTGGTCAACACATATTCAAAGGCAAAACTGATAGCCAGTAAGAATTCAAATGGGCCTGCAGAACGCGCATCTTCAAAGAATGATTTAGGTACAGATAAATACCAAACGCGGTCATGCATGTGTGACCAATCTTGGAAGCCATCAAAGAATTTGTTGTAATGGCTCATCGCATGAATCTGCGTTTGCACATGACGCAGTTCATCAATGGACTGCATTTGGGACGCAATACGTGCACCCACACCACTGAACTGACGTCCTACATGGGCATAACCTTGGAAGGCTTGATATTCCAATGGCGTTACAGCAGTTAAAAACAGTTTAATGGCATTTAAATAGCGTTCGTTGGTGACATTCAACTGACCATTATTTTGTGCAAAAGCATCAAAAATTGCGTACAGCTTTTTCTCTTTTTCTGCTTGATATTTCCAGTAGGCATCCATGGTTAGACGGAATGGATCTTCCCATTTCGACCAATCCGTAATTTTAATGCCTTCAAATTCTTCATAAGGAAATGCTTCTTTACGGTCTGCATAGGAAAATTCCCAGTCCAGATCACGCGTGAGTGCACGGTAACGGTCTTTGGCATTCAGTTTTTTGCCAATTGCATTAATTTTAGAATTCATACCTAAGGTCCTTTATTGTTTTGATATACCGCTTCAATGCGGCACATTGACGCTTACTATTTTTTAATTCCAGTGTAGACGGAACGTATCGTCATCTTCTTCAACGTTGCCGCCCAATGTGATCATGTTGAGCTGTAAAGATTGAATATCCCATTCTTGGCCCAATTTTTCCGAAACCGTTTCTGCACGAACAATCAGACCTTTTTCACTTTCTACGCGAATCATGGCCGGTAAATACTGAATGGTGGCGTCAGGATTATCTTCTTCAATCGCTTCAATGATGTAACGTGAGGTATCGTTATCTTGTAATGCCAAATACACTTTAGACATGCTGCTTCTCCTTAAGCCTGTGCCACTTGTTCGAGATCTATTCCAATTTTTTTACTGTGCTCCAGCAGTTTTTGTTCAGCTATATCTATTGCGTCACTAGCTAACGCTTTTTCAGCCCAAGGCGTAAATGCCGCTTTGACTTCTGTTAGGTATTCCGCTAGCCATTGACTTAACAATCGTTTATTTTCAATTGATTCTGCTGCCGCTGTTTTGAGTACGCTGTCTGACCATTTACGTAGATCTGTTAAGGCTTCATGCATAAATTCGGTAAGCATTGCAAGATCCCGAGCTTGATGATCTGCTAACCATTGATCAAATTGGGTATAGACCAGCTCAGTCATGAAACTGTCAATCACTAGGTTTTGTAATAAAAACAGCTTGAAATAGTCTTGTTCTGTCAGGCTTTGTTCACATAGCTTGCGTAAACCTTGCCATACAGGATCTTGCATCCATGCTTGTTTTGCAGGTGCTAGTGATTCACCAGTTCCACCATCTAAAGCCAAACCCACACGAGAGATATACTGCGCCATCCCGAGACGATCCATCGCCGCATAAATACAAGCCTGGGTCAGTACCGTGCCATAACCGTAAGCACTGCCTGACATCATGTGCAGGTTGGCAATTTGTTCTAGATGGCGGAATGGAATAAACAGCGAGATAACTTTTGTTCGGACTTCATCAGAAATATGTACAGCCAGCTGACGCTTCTCAAAAAAGTTAAAATTAGCTTCGGCTGTATCTTGTAAACGGGCGCGATGTTGCACATATGTCCCATAGTAAAACTGACGTGGATCTTTAAAGGCATACCAGTCCTGCATCACGATGGCAGTATGTGTTTTATCATTCAGGGTTTTCTCAGGTTTCCATAATGGTCGGTAATGGAAGTTAGTTTCAGCCTGAATATCAAAACTGACTTCCTGATAGCGGGTTGCAGGTTTATTACCAAAACGGCGTTCAATATAGGCATAACTCTGGCGTATTGGTTCAATACTAGATGTTTTAATTTCAAGTGACATGGCTATCTCCTTAAGCTATTTCTAAAGATCTTCTTGATCTGGGATATATCGCTGTGCATTGACTAAAGTGACTTCAGTCCCATAGCGCCATTTTTCTTCTTCCTCATCATTTCTGGTTTTCTGTTCTTCAGTCATCTCGACGACTTGATTGGTCTCACAAAACTGTATAAAAGCTTCACGAGGTAACACCAGTTCGACAAACAGACTTGGATCGTGAATGGCGAAATCAAATTCAATAAATTTGGCATTACGGTCACCCGTCACCCGGATATATTTGGTGAGTTGTGGCATCCCTATTTGATTTGTCATGACTAAGAATCCTTCTTGCTGGACAAATTCCCTTCCACATACATATATCAATTAGTGTGCCAACTTTTTAAGATTTTGATTTATATAAAATTTATTATATTGGATGTCTTTTTTGAAGTTTGATTTCATCAACTGATGAACACAATTAAAAAATATTCATCAAATGATGAAAGACTATTTTCTACTCTGTTTTTTATTCAATATCCATCTGGCATTTTCATGCACTTTATGTACAGTATGATGATATGCATAAATTTTTAGTTCGTTATTAGTACACAAGTAATGACAAAAGTGCTTCATAGGATATTGAGCACAGAATAAAATGAAGGACATTGCGCATGCAGCCATTTTTGAAGCCACAACAAGATATTCAGGACCTGATTGACCGGATTAAGTTCGATGCCGCTCATGGTCAGATTTGGTTTGAAGAAAATCGTATGTTGTTGCTACATACCGATATTTTCGGTTTTCTACGCAAAGACTTGCACGATATGCTGGGTTATGAGCCAGCCAAAAGGTTCTTTATTCGTTGTGGTTATCAGGCTGGTATGCGAGATGCCGAAGCCACTGCACAACTTCGTCCAGACCTCAATGAAACAGAGGCTTTTATGGCAGGACCACAAATGCATGGTATTCGCGGGATGGTACAGGTCGAAGTCAATACACTTCAGCTGAGCCATCTCAACCATGAGTTCTATGCCGACTTTAACTGGCGACATTCCTTTGAAGGTGAAGTTCACCTGAGCGAATTTGGTAAATCCGATGAACCTGCTTGCTGGCTACAACTTGGTTATGCTTGTGGATATAGCAGCTATGTCATGAGACAAACCATTATTTATCAGGAAACCCAATGTATTGCCCAAGGTCATGATCATTGTCGGATCATTGGTAAACCCTTAATCGAATGGGAAAATGCCGAAGAACTTGTACAATTTATGTCTCCTGACCCTATATCGGACGAAATCATTGCATTACGCGCTGAATTGAATCAACTAAAACACGATATTTATACTCGTGCCGAGGTCGACTACAGCATGTTTAATGCGGTCGGAGAATCTGCGGCTTACCGCAATGTCTGTGACCTCCTCAAAAAAGCGGCTGGCAGTAAAGTCGCCGTACTCCTGTCTGGGGAAACAGGTGTTGGTAAGGAGGCTTTTGCACGAGGTATTCACTATGCTAGTCCACGCAAAGATAAGCCTTTTATAGCAGTTAACTGTGCTTGTATCCCACATGACCTGATTGAAGCTGAGCTCTTTGGCGTAGAAAAGGGGGCTTTCACAGGAGCAGTCAGTCAACGAATAGGTAAATTTGAACGTGCCCATCAAGGTACGATTTTTCTGGATGAACTGGCTGAGTTATCCCCTCGTGCCCAAGCAGCCTTATTACGAATGCTGCAAGAAGGTGAATTTGAACGTGTAGGCGATTATCAGACCCGAAAAGTCGATGTTCGAGTCGTAGCTGCCACCAATGAAGATTTGGAATTAGCTGTCAAAGAGGGTCGATTCCGTGCCGATCTGTATTTTCGCCTGAACATTTTTCCGGTACGTATTCCGCCATTACGCGAACGGCGGGAGGACATTCCTCTGCTGGTCAGTCATTTTCTTAAACGCTTTGAAAATATCTATGACAAAAAATTTAAAGGTCTTAGTGACAAAGCCAAACATTACTTTATAAATTACAATTGGCCAGGCAATATCCGTGAATTAGAGAATGTGCTGGAACGCGCAGCATTACTCACAGATGATCAACAAGAGATTAAACTACGTGATTTATTTCCAGATGTTGTAGCCGCTGAGGCAATTAGCTATCGGGAAATATTCCCTTCCAAATCATTTAATTCACAAAAAATTGCAGAACTATTTACTCCTGACTTTTCATTAGAACATTATGAACAGCAGATTATTTTACAAGCCATGCAACAGACTCAAAACAATGTCTCTGAAGCAGCACGTATACTCGGCATTAGCCGGGCAACATTGGATTATCGCTTAAAGAAATATAGGGCCTTATCGTAAGGCCCTATATTTCATACCCAAACACCCTAAACTTATATTACTGCGTGCTTTTTTAACCGATATTCCAGTGCACTGCGTGTCATATTCAAATAGCGGGCAGCTTTGGAAACATTACCTCGGTATTTATTTAATGGCGTCTGTAAAATGGTCAATTCAACATATTCCATATCCACCTGTTCTGAGCTTTGCATTAGGTGCTCAATTAGCTGATTTAAATCGCTTTTAGTCACAATGCCCTTAATTCATTAAATTTCTGTTTATTCTGGCTTAGGAAATCCTGAATGATCTGTTCTTCCAGCATTAAATCTTCTAAATCAAGTGCCGTATTATTGGACAAAAGCACCGAACGTTCCAAGATATTTCTTAATTCTCGTATATTTCCCGGCCAGTCATAGCTGTTAAAAAAGGCATACACTCGGTCACTGAAGCCATTAAATGTCTTGTGATACTGCTTCTCAAAGAAGTGGATATAGTATTCAACCAGCAGATTGATATCTTCACGGCGTTCTTTCAAAGAAGGAATCAGAACTGGATAGGTAGCTAAGCGGTAATATAGGTCACTACGGAAACGGACCTCTTCCACTGCTTTTTTCAGGCTTTCATTGCAAGCCACCATCACTCAAACATTAGTTTTCCGGGTTTTCGTATCACCTAACAGCTCAAACTCGCCAGTTTGCAGTACACGTAGTAAAGTGATGTGTGCTGATAAAAACGGAAACTTTTACTTGGTAAATGGCTTTGTTGCACAAACCTATCTGTAACGGCTTTTCAGCGATATAATTTCCAAATGAAGAAGCCTACACACAAAATCTACCGCACAACCAATTGGCTCGCATATAACAGAGCTCTCATTAATCATGGGAATATTGCCATTTGGTTCGATCCAAAAACACAATGGTATGCAGAACCTCAAGGCAAACAAGGTCGAAGTCAAACCTACTCCGACATAGCGATTCAATGCTGTTTGATGATCAAATCTCTATTTAGACTCACTTTACGCATGGTTACTGGTTTTGTTCAAAGCTTAATTAAACTTTGCGGATTAGATTGGACAGCACCAGACTTCACGACGCTTTGTAGAAGACAAAAGTATATTGATATTCAAATTAGCTACCAGAAAAGTCGTGATGGGTTACACCTACTCGTCGACTCTACGGGTTTAAAATTTTTAGGTGAAGGCGAATGGAAGCGTAAGAAGCATCAGCCTGAATACCGTCGGCAATGGCGTAAACTTCATCTTGGTATAGATACTGAAACACTGCAAATACGTGATGTTCAGCTTACGACAAATAATGTCAGTGATTCACAAGTACTTGGTGATCTACTTGATCAGATTCCTCAAGATGAGCATATTGACTCCGTTTATACCGATGGTGCTTATGACACGAAGCGGTGTCGCCAGTTGATAGAGGTGGTTCCACTTGTTTGAACAACTAAAAGCGTATTTATAAGTGTTATTCTGCTCTAGTTAAGCCACCTTGTTTTGTTGCGGTAGCTGATCATAGTAAAACTCATTTGGTGTCATTTTGTCTAGACTCGAATGAGGTCGTTTCAAATTATAAAACTCAAAATATGCACTCAATTGCTTTTTCGCATCTGTGACACTGCTATAAGCTTTGAGATACACCTCTTCATATTTAACGCTCCGCCATAATCGTTCAACCATCACATTATCAATCCATCGACCTTTACCATCCATACTGATTTGAATGCCATTTGATTTCAATACATCAATAAATGCATCACTGGTGAACTGACTACCTTGGTCTGTATTAAATATTTCAGATGATCCATATTTTTCAATCGCTTCATTTAAAGCCGAAATACAAAAATCCACCTCCATACTAATCGATACCCTATGCGCAAGTACCTTGCGGCTATGCCAATCAATCACAGCACATAAATAAACAAAGCCTTTTGCCATAGGGATATACGTTATATCCGTAGACCACACTTGATTACTGCGCTGAATAGCCAATCCTTTGAGCAGATATGGATATTTACGGTGAGCTTGATTAGCCTGGCTTAAATTTGGTTTGCAATATAACGCCTGAATACCCATTTTCTTCATTAAAGTACGTGTATGACGTCGTCCTATATGATGCCCTTGACGATTCAACAAATCACGCATCATACGACTGCCTGCAAAAGGATATTGCATATGTAATTCATCAATACATCGCATCAGTTTCAGATCTGATGAGCTAACAGGTTTTAGGCGATAATAATAACAACCACGAGAGACTTTCAATAACTTAGCTTGTTTAGATACTGAAATCTGAAGTGAGTGGTCGATTAACTTTTGTGGTTGAAGCAGCCCAGTTTCTTCAACACACCTTCTAAAAATCAATTTCTAATGCCTGCTTACCGATTTTTACATGTAACTTTTTAAGATCAATGGGGGGTTCTGATGGAGCTTTTGATTGATCGAAAGCTTGTGAGGAAGCTGAGATCAATTGATTTTTCCAGTCAATAATTTGGTTTTGATGAACATTAAACTCAGAACTCAATTCAGCATGTGTTTTTTCTGCTTTGATCGTAGCAAATGCTACCTTAGCCTTAAAGTCGTTTGAATGATTTCTTCTTGGTCTACGTGCCATAAAATACTCCATATATTGATGTTTATAACATCATTTGAGGAGCAGAATATCAATTATAGGAGTTGTTCAAATTTCCGGATCCATCTCTGTTGAAATGAACGTTCAATATAACTGTTTTACTAATTAAAGTTATAAGTGGTTTCTTGAACTAAGAATAGCCGATAAAAGTGTAGCAAGTTGCTACACTCCTAGATAATATCCTTTCCGAAAATTTCATTTAGACGATCCTTGATGTCTTCCACAAATTTACTATCAGTTTTCAATTTATTTTTCATTTTTCTCTTAAAGTCACTTAAGCTCATTCCAACTTCAGCAAAATCCATTTGAAATAATGAATCATTGATAACAACGTTTGCTTGAGAGTCTGTGAGGCAACCTACAGTCTTAAACCACTTTTCAAGCTGTAAATAATTAGCATCATCATTAAAAATATACCATGAACGTACAGTGGTATCGAATTTTGCACCTAGATCTTTTACCTCAGCATTATCTTCAAATGGAACATCTAAGTAGATCTTTAATTTTTCGGCCTTTTTATTTTCAATTACAGGCTTTTCAAAACCACGATGATGTAGTTTAAATTTTACGCCTATAATAGGGCGTCCTTTTTTAATTGTTTCATATTCTAACTGTAGATCGGTGTTTTCATTAATTTCAGCTACAATTTTATCTAATACATAACGTCGAAAATCGACCCAACGGTCATATTTAGTTTCATTTATATCAATTAGAGCTTTGAGATTCTCTAATAATAATGGAACTTCGTAGATTTCTTGAGTTTTAAATTTGAATTCATTTTTTATGAAATAGGTATAAAGACTCATACTTGCAACTGAATCTAGAGCAAATAAATGTTTTAGTTGGTATGTCGTAAAATTACCACCAGCTAATTGAGTAAAGTAAGGTAATACTTCACTTGTAAATCTGATTTGAAGTGCATTCTTTGAATCATCTTCCCATCTTAACTCACGGATAATAGGGACAACCGAGTGAACTCTTTTAGTCTTTTTCTTTATATCATCTACAGGTTCTTCAATTACAAAGTGCGCCACACGGGATGAAAGTTCTTTGTAAATTCGATCAATGGCTACATTAATTGAATTTCGTTTACTTAATCCCAGTAATTCAGCTAAATCATCTTTATACAGATAGATGTATGTTTGTTCACTAATTTCTTTATCGATATGATTCTTCTCACCGTAATTGGCAACAGCCATCGCATATAAAAGTGCTTTATATTCATTCGCTGACAATTCAATAGGTCGTATCAAACGATTGCTAGTACTTACAACCCCATTGTGACGAATATTACCTATGCAGTACGGGATTGAATCCAGCTCTTCTTTGTTATGGCTTAGTTCTGACATAAAGTGTATTAACTATTTTAAGTGTGCTTAACTTGATTATGCATGTTATATAAAAAAGTGGAAAAAGATTCAACAGTTTCACCTAAAAAACCTAAGGTGGAATACTTGTCACCAAATTTAGGTAAAAATCCATTAAAGTGGAAATATATTTTTAAATTCCACTCTAAGATGACAAACACTCCACTTTTAGATGTTTTTGATTCTTTATAGAAATACGGATTGATGAATAAACACCCATAATGGATTTTAAATAATCAATTAACCTATTTCGATATGACAAGTTTTCCACCTTTAAAAGCGCAGATCACTGAAAAAAATATCGAGTTTAGTTATAAGAACAAAATATCTGCATTCTAGGGTGAGTGCGTGAAATTCTTTCCACTCTTAGATCAATGAATATATCAAAAAATGGTGTAGTAAAAAAAAGCCTTGCAACTTTATCCACAATATTATTTTTGTAAGTGATTTTTTTTCCACTCTTACACTTAAATTTATTAAGTTATCAACATCATAAATAATTGTTTTATATATGTTTTAAATAATAATACATATATTTTATAATTAACAGTGAAAAACATTCCACCATAGTGACAAATACTCCACTTTTAAGTGACAAATACTCCACTTTACAGTGACATATATTCCACTTTTAAGTGATCATCTTTCCACTTATAGAAGACAACTCTTCCACTTTAAGATGACAAACCCTCCACCTTAAATTCCATATCATATTGTTTTTAAATGTAAAATATTGACTTAATTATTAATTAACTTAATTATTAATTACTATTAATTATTAATTAAGCTAGCTATATAAAACTTTAAATTTAAAATTGCTTTAGCGTTATACAAATGAATGTTTTAAATTTAAAAGGTGTAGTAACTTAGCCCAAAGTTATTTATATTAATAGTAATTGTAAATATAGAATGATTTGACAAGTATGTCTGCAAAAATTATTGCTGTTGCGAATCACAAGGGTGGTTGTGGTAAAACAACAACAGTTGTTCATTTAGCCTCTGAGCTAGCAAACTTAGGAAAAAAAGTGCTTGTGATCGATTTAGATCCTCAAGCAAATGCTAGCTTGCATATTGGTTTAAAACATCCAAGTGAAGTTGGAGTAACAACCGCTGAGTTATTAGTAGGTGATGTCTCATTACTTACCGACGCTTTAGAAGAAGATACTAATTTTGATAATGTTTCACTAATTTATGGTTCTCTCAATTTAGGAAAAACAGAGGACCAATTAAAAGAGGATGCACCAAGACCATCAGAAGAACTCACTACAAAATTAGAACTTTTAAAAGATCTTTATGATTTTATTTTAATTGACTGCCCTCCAAGTTTAAAACTATTGACGAGTAATGCTTTAGCATCTTCAACACATGTAATTATCCCGATTGAATCTGGCTCACAATATGGTCTATATGGTGTTACAGACTTACTTAATCATTTAGAAAAAATAAAGCGAATCAATCCGGAGCTACAATTATTAGGTGCACTACTTATTAAGCACGATGAGAGACAAAATGTTTGTAAACTCATTCGTGATGAAGCATTTAAGCAAGTGGGCTATATTATGCAAACGACTATTCCACAAAGTACAAAAGTAAATCAAGCCGCAATTATGCAGCAGTCTTTACTTAAGCTAGACAAAAGTGGAAAGGTTCGAAAGGCTTTTGAAAGTTTAGCTAAAGAAGTTTTGGCTAAAGTTAACTGATTGAGAATTTTATGGCAACTGCAAAAGAACTTTTAGCTCAAAAGCTGAAACAAAATACTCAAAAGCATCAATTAGCTCAAAAAGATAATATCAAGGAATTAAAGGAATTTAGACGAAATGTCCCCATTGAAGACATTTCACGGAGTCCTTATCAACCGCGTAGAAAATTTGATGAGCAGGAAATCAAAGAACTGGCTGAATCGATCGATGAAGTTGGTTTGTTGCAACCCATCACTGTTCGCAAACTTGAAAATTTAAAATTTGAACTGATTGCAGGTGAACGTCGATTACGTGCGCATGAAATTCTAAAAAAATCGACCATTGAAGCAATTATTATTGATGCAAATAATGAAGAGGCTTCACTACTTACACTAGCTGAAAATTTAAAACGCCAGGATTTAACAGACTTCGAAATCTATATTGGTCTAGTAGGCTTGGATGAAAATTTAAAGAAAAATAAACAACGTTTAGCGAAGTCTTTAGGCTTAAATCGTGAAGACATGTATAAATATTTATCTTTTGAAAAGTTGCCTAAAGCCATCTTGAATGATTTGGTAAATGAGCCCCAGTTATTAGGTCGAACTGCTGCAACAGCTTTTAAAAAATTTCTTGCAGATCACGACGAAATAAAACAACGTGCTGAAAAAGCCTTGTTAACTGTTTGGACAAAAGTAAAGAATGGCCAACTTGAGCAAACTAAGGCTGTTGCACAAGCTACGAAATATCTAGTTCAAGATAATAATGACTCTCCATCAACATCGCTTGTAAAAAAAATTGAATATGCTGGAAAAGTTGCTGGAAATATTAAATTTAATGATAAGTTATTAAAGGTTTCTTTAAAAATTTCTCATTTTGATGATGCTAGTTTGGAAAAATTGGAAAATCTATTGAAAGAGTTGGTAGAGAAAAATCAAGAAGTGTAGCAACTTGCTACACTTCTTTTCTTTAAAATATGTCTGATAGTATAATCTTGGTGATACCTAGTAATAAAATTAATGTTAATTAAAAACAATTTTTTTATAATATATATTTATAAAAGTTAGATGCTGTTGACATTTGTTGTATAAAAAATAGTGAGAAAGTAAAATTCAATCGACAAACCACATTCCTTCTTGTTATGTATTACAACAATGCTGGCGCATAATCAATGGTCTAAGTCTTTAAATTATTATCAAATGATGCAAAACTAGAATAGGTTTCTATTGATGCATCTCATATGCGAGTGCATCAACATACGACCGGAGTGAAAGACCAAGCTATTTCTAATAACGTTGGTGGAAATAGTTCTAAAATCCATTTAGTTGTGGATGCGGATGGAAATCCTACTGAATTTATTATTAATGATACCAAGACCCATGATTTGAAAGTGCATCTGATTTGTTTGATGTTTTGGATTTAAAGGAAAAAGAAATATTGTGTGCAGATAGAAGTTATAATTCAGAATTATTTAGAGAAAAATTGAGAAAACTGAAAACAAAGCAACATACTAAAGAAATGTAAGTCTGAATCTAGTAATCAACATATGGATTGGTGTTTATATAAAATCAGGTATTCAATGGAAAATGCATTAACAAGATTAAAAATATTTACGAGGAACTGCCAATCGGTATGACAGGCTAATGCGAAACTATGAAAACTTCGTTGCTTTAGCCTGTAGCTTTATCTGGTTACCATTATGAAATGTCAACAGACTCTAAATTATTTTTGGTTTTGTTAGAAATAGATTGATCTAGAGTTGGTCACTAAAATCATTCTAAAATTAAAAAATATAGCTTATAGTGATTAGCTTCGATTATATGCAAATTATATAACTTGTAATAGACCCAAAAGTTTTGCCAGTGAAAGAGATAACACATAAAATTTGTCCTAACCACTTACACAACACTGGACGATAGCTAAGCATTTTGATGCTGCATTTACAATAAAAATTGGGCTTGTGAATGTATTTTACGATTTGAAAAACTTCAAATTTATTGCTTAGCGATATCGCAATCGAGGCAAAATATTAGGTTATAGATTCCATTCTATTACTGGAATCTATAAGCTAGAACTAAATAAAGAATGACTTATGAAAGAACCCTATTATTAATCTTCATAATCTAGAAAGGCTTTGTTGCATAAATATTTGAGAGATTGAACTATCCCAAGTATTCCAAATTTAAGAGACAGCTTGGGTGTGAGGATGACCTAATTCCCAAGTTGTCACTTAAACTTTAGAAACTTAGGAAAAACTTTAAAGGCTTTATGTAAAAAAGCTACTAGCAGTTACAATTTTACCTGCAGCTCCTGAATTATAGATGACCTGACTATTGTTTTTTAAAAAAATTGGAAATTATTAAAATAATATCTAAAACTAAAACTGCTATATAGAAAAATAAAATATTTCCACTCATACTCCACAAAATTATAGATAAAAGAGTAATTCCTCTTAAAAAATATTCTGTAAATTTCATATGATCACCATTTCTCAGAGTGTCTAATTACAACACTCTGAGATCATATTTAAGTTATATTTTCTTTAGGCTTTGTTGCACAAACCTATCCATAAAAGCTTGTTTAGTAATATAGTTTCCAAATGAATAAGCCCACACCTAAAATCTATCGTACAACCAATTGGTCTACATACAACCGAGCACTCATTAATCGTGGAAATATTGCCATTTGGTTTGATCCAAACACTCAGTGGTATGCGCAATCACAAGGCAAGCAAGGTCGAAATCAAACTTATTCTGATACTGCTATACAATGCTGCTTAATGATCAAATATTTATTTCGACTCTCTTTACGCATGGTCACAGGTTTTGTTCAAAGTCTAATTAAACTGTGTGGTCTAGACTGGACAGCACCAGATTATTCCACCCTTTGCAGACGACAAAAGCATATCAATATTGCGATTAGCTATCAAAAAAGTACTGATGGGCTACATCTGTTCGTTGACTCTACTGGCTTAAAGTTTCTAGGCGAAGGTGAATGGAAGCGTAAGAAGCACCAACCAGAATATCGTCGCCAATGGTGTAAACTTCATATTGGTAAAGATGCTGAAACCCTGTAAATACGTACTATTCAACTCACTACAAATAATGTGAGTGATTCACAAGTGCTTGAAGATTTACTTGATCAGATTCCACAAGATGAGCAAATTGATTCCGTTTATACCGATGGAGCTTATGACACCAAGCAATGCCGTCAGGTCATTGCAGATCGGCAAGCGCATGCTGTGATTCCTCCAAGAAAAAATGCAAAGCCTTGGAAAGATACAAAGATCAGCTCGCAAGAGCGAAATGAATTACTTCGAACAGTTAAACGTTTAGGCAGGACACTATGGAAAAAATGGTCCGGCTATCATTGCCGAAGTTTGGTCGAAACTAAGATGCATTGCATCAAATTATTGGGGGATAAACTCAGTGCAAGAAAATTTGATAGCCAAGTCAATGAAATTCATGCACGTATAGCAGTCCTCAACAGATTTACGGAATTAGGTCGTCCTCAGACCCAAGCTGTCTCTTAAATTTGGAATACTTGGGATAGTTCAATCTCTCAAATATTTATGCAACAAAACCTTCTTGTTGTAAAAATAGGCATAGATCCAACTGAAATGACTACTAAAAAAATAGTGATCAGCTTTGTCTGTTGTCAGAAGAGGGATTTAGATATTCTGTTTAAAAGTTAAATTCAAGTGATAGTTTTGCTGTTTCTGATTAAGCTGAAAAAATAGAGCAATCCAGATTTGATAGGCATGCATACAGTTTGGATAACACATTAATTGCAGATTTTTTGCAGGCACGCGATAATTTGGTGTGTTTTTCTTTTTTACAGACATACAGTGATACTTCCCCCATATTTTTGCCAAATGGCTGAAAATAAAAAAATAATATTCATATAGTTTTTAATAGTGAGACAATGGCTAAAAATACCATATATTGTATTTTTTCTTCTTTAAATCACTATATATAGTTATCTGTTGTTTATAAAAGTGTGATTTAAATCAAAAAATAAATAAGTTTTTGCTAAGTATGTAGACAAATTTAACTTGATTGATCTTGGGAGCTGAATATGGAAATTAAACAACTGAAACAGATAGAAGTCGTCACAGATATTGTATGTGATGTATGCAACCAATCAACGGAATTGGAGTTTGGAACTTTATCTGCGCACTGGGGTTATGGTTCTAAGCATGACGGGGAAAGATATGAATTGCAGTTATGCGAAAAATGTTTCTTTTATGCCTTGGCGACATTAAAAAAAGAGCGAGCAGATGAGTTTATGTTTGATGAAAATTTTGACCCTTCAACACTAGATGGGTTTGGGCTGAAGTGAACCTATCATCGCGACAGGTTCTAAGAATCCAGAAAATACTGACTCAGATCCAAGCCAGCAGCTTCATTTTTAATGGCGAGTAAGGGATTCAGGAAAAATATTGTTCTTTGCTTCAAGGTCACTGATTTCTGAAAAGGCCTTAATACCGCCTGCGGCTTTAATTCCATCTAAAGCGACAGATAGAGCTTCCTGATCTGATGGGAATGTTTCATCCCATACCGTAGAAGTACCATTTTGGTTTACCACTTCAAGTGTCCAGTCACTATCGGGTAATCGATAAATTAGAACTTCAATTTGCTCATTATCCTCTTGTAAAATTTGAGACAAGGGAGAATCGATTAAATCATTTTCATCATAATCCATAGTACTGTCATGATCAGACATCAGCGGCAGCCTTTATTGTATTTAACATCCGTCCATAGTAATGAATGAATTAAATTTTGCCTATAGGAATGAATGTTATGGGTGCAAAGAATGGCTAAATTTAAAAAATAATTGCCCCGACAATAAAACAAAATAATCCAAAAATTACCCAAATCCAGACATTCGACCTAGGTTGCTCGGTATCTGATGTATAGAGCGGTTGTTGTTCCTGAGCAGGATTTTCTTGGTTGCCAACTCTGTTTTTATAGGGGTGGTGCTTGGAATAGGATAGGCCTGTGCCTGGAATAGCAACGCTGGTTCGGGTGCCTTTTTTGCCAATATTTAAAGAAGCGCCGGGTTTGCCAATGCTTGCACTGCTGATGCCTTTATGCGTCAGATTGATTTTTAATCCAGGTAATATTTTAATACTCTTGCGAAATCTGAAGCCCATATTTTTTCCATTTACAAGAACCAGTTTGGTTTCTATCTCAGTTGTCCGGATACAGTGAAATAAGAGTTTGATTCATTCATAGGACTGATCATTTGACTTATCTAGTGAAATATCAGTATGTTCTTTAACATAAGATATTGGCTTTTAGACAATGAATCAAACATCAAATTATTACAATCAACATGCTCAAGCATTTTTTGAAAATACCTATCAGGTTGAGATGGAAAGTCTTTACGCACCATTTCTAAGATATTTGCCGGAACAGGCATTGATCCTGGATTTGGGCTGTGGCTCTGGGCGTGACACTCTGGCATTTAAGAAAAAAGGCTATCAAGTTGAGGCAATTGATTATTCTACCGAGCTGGTTGAAAAGGCGAGAGAGCTGACAGGCATCGAGGTACGTCAGCAAAGTTTTTATGAGCTGAATGAAGTAGCTAAGTATGATGGGATTTGGGCCTGTGCTTCTCTTTTACACTGTGAAAGAGATCGCCTGACTGAAGTGCTGGCGCGCATATTTAAAGCATTAAAGCCAAATGGTGTGTGTTATATGTCTTTTAAATATGGAAATACAGATCGTGAGAAAGAGGGGCGTAGCTTTACTGATCTAAATGAGCAGCAAGCTCATGACTTACTCAAACAAATAGATCAGGCTTTACTGTTACAGCAATGGATTACTGTAGATAAACGTCCAGACCGTACAGAAGAGTGGATCAACGTAATATGGAAAAAGCAATATCATGCTTTTGATTATTACCCACAGCGTTTATACAATCGTGCCGAGTTAATGAAAGAGCCCTCTTTGATTCCTGCAGAACACGGGATTTATTTTTGGTGGTTCAAAACAAATCCACCGGGAATCCCAACAAAAAACTGTATAACGTATCAAGAATACACTTTGTTGTATGTTGGCATATCGCCTGACAAAAAGACTAAACCAAATAGTAAATCAAACTTGAGAATACGGCTTAAAACACACTTTACAGGTAACGCAGAAGGTTCAACACTAAGACGAACATTGGGCATACTTCTGGCTGAGATGAGTGGGTATCCGCTTAGAAGAGTAGGGTCAGGTAATCGCATGACTTTCACGCATTCAGGTGAGCAATGGCTGGATGCATGGCTTGAAGATAATGCGTATGTGTCCTGGATAATTTGTGAAGAACCTTGGAATGTTGAGGAAAAGGTTTTTGAACAAACGATACTGCCACTCAATTTGAAAGGTAATCAGCACGAGTTTAAAGAAACCCTTTCAGCTATGCGTAAAAAAGCCATTCAAAATGCGAAAATGATGGAAATCGCTACGGAAGCAGGATTACAAAGACAGGTGAAGCTTCAACATGTGGCAGGATGATCACTTTATAGAAAATAATGACTCCAATCTTGGCAAGGTCACCGAGATTTATCCCATTAAATGACTTTATTTGTAAGTGTATGATTTAATTGGTAAAATGTGGTTTTTGGTGGGTTGAAATTTATATCAATTTAGATCATTTAATGTTGTTTTGGTCACTTTATTTTAGACGTTTTGGTTTATAAAAGTCACCTATATTTTGATACTAATTTTCATGAGAAACAATAACAATATATAATTTAATATAATGATTCTTGATTCTTGATTCTTGATTCTTGATTCTTGATTCTTGATTCTTGATTCTTGATTCTTGATTCTTATGAGAATGTTTTATATTGAATTGAATAAATGAATATTATGCTCAATCCTATTTTGGATCATTTGGAGAGTCTCTGCTTGAATTTGTCCAGGTAATAGATCATGAGCGATATTGCTGAATCGGATTGCAACCTTACAAATAGAGCCAATAATTTCAGCGACTTCTTGAGCAGAAAGTTCTGCTTCCTGAGTACCAAGTTTTACAAGAGCTTGTCGAGGAATATCCAGTGCCTCACCCATGATATCCATTTGATGATATCCACCTGACCCTTCACAGAAAGTAACATCATAGGCAGGGGCGAGTTTCCATTGCCCATTTTGGGACATCAGAAATGAAAAGTTTTTGCAATGATCATCTCGATTATTGAAGACTACATTGAAAACAGCTCGCTTGAATGCAATTGCTTTTTCGCGAACATCATTGGTGCAAAAGTGTGCAGCGCGAAGAAAGTTACTGTAGTCTAAACTCCCTGGTGATTTAAAATCAGCTCCGGTAAAGGCAGCTAAACTTTGCATAGGGATACGCATGCCATCGTGGCGGTCAAATCTTTTTGATGCAAATGCAGTTAATCCATTCGGAAGAGTAAAATATTGGGTGTCAGGGGTATCAATATCACAATGACGCAAACATTCTGCATAAACAGCTTCAATTGCACAAACTTCAGGATGCTCTTGCTGAGCGGGAAATTTGATCAGCCAGGCTTCATGTTGATGTGAGCTAACTGTTGAGAATTCGTTGGTGACAGGATCACGATAGACGAGTGCTTTTGGCCTTGCACCTTGTGGTGATCCACCCATAACTAATAAATGCTGTAAAAATTCAGCACCTTCTCCTTTGAGAACTTCCTGGACTTCTTGAGCGAGTTTAAGCAGTGGAATATTTTCAGGTAATGCTAACTCAGGTGCTGAAGGTTCAAAGGATAATGCCCCCATCGCATGTGTATTAATATACGTGAGTCTTTCTAATGGCCCAATCCGTGCTGGATTGAGTCCATTTTTTTTAAATAAGCGATCCATAAGGAGCATGCCCCAACCATCGGGTAGGGCATCATATATAGGACCTGGCAATCCCATTTGATGTGCAGGAAAATTCGTTCTTAATGGGTCACCTTTTAACGGAAGTAGGTAAGAGGAAAGTTCTAAACCTTTACTGATCGCTTCTGCACTGTATTCAAAGGCGATTAATGGTCGACCTGTGATTGCGGTTGAGGAGACCAGTGTACCCCAAAGCCAATATTCACCCCATCCATTGTAATAAACATTAAGTTTTTTGAGCATGGATTTATTTCCTTTTGATACGTTGGCGAGCCGTATTGCTCTCATAGCGGAGAATGTCATCTACACTGTTTAAATGAGGTTTAAAGAGTTCCTCTAATTCTTTTAATCGACCCAGTACCATGGCAACGCGTACTAAATTTTCAAATGAAACATTTCGACCAGCTTCCAAATTAGATACTGTATTTACACCAATACCAGCACGTGTAGCGACGTCTGCCTGAGTCATTTCCAGATAAAGTCGTTCCTTACGAAGCCTTTCACATAATAAAGTAACAACTTCTTCAGGTTTTTTGAATTTTAAATCCATAATATTGGGTCTTATATCTATATATGTGTATTAAACCACAAAATAATGGAGTTATAAAATAAACCGACTTAGTCGGTAAGGAGGGTACTTTATTGGCCTGATTAGATCCTATTAGATTAAAGAAGTCTAATTAGACATTTACAATCTAATAGAGTCTAACAACTTGCTTTAAGCTCAATCAGTTTCGCGCGGTGTCGCGAGGAACCGTGATTTGCTATCAGTTCAATCTGGAATATCTGACACAAGTGGTCTGGAGTAATGAGGTCGATGGGCAGCGCTTTGCCTTTCTTGATAGACATTGATTATTGGTTTGAACGTTATATAAATGAAGATGATCAAGTTATTGATATTGTTAACTCTAAATTTAGATGATTTTCGATCCATTTAACATAATGGGCGTTATACGAAATGCACAAATTGAAACATATAAAAATCAAAAACTTATGATATAAATTATTTGCTCGATGATGTTCAAAAGCCGACTTGGAAACAAGTCGGCTTTTTTATGAGCAGTTTTGATAGTTCTTGCCAATAAATTTGACTAAAAATTACGCTTCTCAACTTGAGTTATACAATTTTGTGATACATTATTGTATATACAAATTTGAATGTTTTTTATGGAACAGTATTTTGAATGGGATGAGGCTAAGAATCGAAAGAATCAGAAAAAGCATGATGTCTCTTTCGAAACTGCGAGCCTTGTTTTTGAAGATCCACTACGGATCTCAATCCAGGACAGACATACCGATGGCGAAGAACGTTGGCAGACCATTGGAAAAGTAAAAGGCGTACTAATGCTCTTAGTAGCTCATACCATCTTTGATGAAGATGACTGTGAAATCATACGAATCATTAGTGCAAGACAGGTAACTAAAGCGGAGCGAGATAAATATGAGCATGGTTAGATACTCACGCAAAGAGCTGAATGAAAAATTCAGCGACAAGCAAGATGCTGAAATTGAACGCTTGCTTGCTAAAGGTATAGTTCCTGATGATCAGCTAGATCTATCAGATATTCCTGAAATGACTGATTGGAGTAATGCTGCACGCCATAATCAATTCTATCGCCCTGTGAAGCAACAAACTTCTATTCGGTTAGATGCTGATGTGCTTGCTTGGTTCAAAGCACAAGGTAAAGGTTATCAAACACGAATGAATGAAATTTTACGGGATGCTATGCTTAAAGAATTAAAAAATCATCAATAGAAATGGGAGCTTAAGCTCTCATTTTTTATCTTAAACTAATCAGTATCTTAATTTAAAAGCAAAAAATTATAAGTAAAAATAATTTAGGAATTATTAGATGCTTAAATCTCAATTTAAACCGAAGAAAATTTCCATTTATACACATATTACAGTTTTCATTGTATCTATAGTTTGTGGGGTAATACTTCTTCCAAACTTTTTAATTTTCCCTGCAATTTTCTATACTTGCACATATAAAAAAATAAGCGTGATAAAATCATTTATTATCGGAATATTTGTTTGCGTACTATTGTGGATTTCCAATATTTTGTATGGAAAACTAGCAGAGCATTGTTGGTATGAATATAAAACTAAAGGTATATGTGCCCTAGTCAAACCAAACTTTACTTTGTAAAAAAAGAAAGTTGAAAAATTTAAGTTTTAAATTAGATTTTTCTTCAATATTCCAAATATTCATTTAACATAAAATCTCTTATACGAAACTCTCACATATTTAGTACTAGAAAACGCAGTGCTGTCTGAATAAAAAATAAAAAGGAAGATATCTCTCCCAAGATATATTCCTTCAAGTTGAATCTTTAG